>CAYSSK010000026.1:0-29718 GCA_964433645.1 uncultured Desulfofustis sp. | reverse complement strand
TTAGTTAGCGGGGGACAGGTTGAAACCAGTCCCGCCGTTGGTTTAGACTAGCAGCATTTCGGTGGTTGCTTTGCCTGCCGGAACCATCGGATAGACACTTTCCTCACGGGCGATGCGGAAGTCCATCAGGACCGTGTTGTCGACGGCCAGGGCCTGCTTGATCACCTCGGCGACCTCGCTCTTTTTCGTCGCACGAAGGCCGACGGCGCCATAGGCTTTGGCCAGGGCGACAAAATCCGGGGCGATGTCCATCTCCGTTGACGCGTAGCGTTTATCGTAGAAGAGTTCCTGCCATTGACGCACCATGCCGAGGAAACTGTTGTTGAGAATCGCCACCTTGACCGGACACCCGTATTGTCGTGCCGTTGCCAACTCCTGGATATTCATCTGAATCGAGGCATCTCCGGCAATGTCGACAACCACCGCGTCGGGACGGGCCAGTTGAGCCCCGATCGCGGCGGGCAGACCGTAGCCCATGGTGCCGAGACCGCCGGAGGTAAGAAAGCGGCGCGGCGTGTTGTAGCAATAGAACTGTGCGGCCCACATCTGGTGCTGACCGACCTCGGTGGCGATGATGGCCTCGCCGTTGGTCAACTCATCGAGCATTTCGACGACGTATTGCGGTTTGATGATGTCGTCGCCTTCGTCGCGATACGCGAGCGGGTGCTGCTCGTTCCACCGCCTGATCTGCTCAAACCAGGTCTGGTGCTTGTCTTTTTCGCTGGCCACCGAAATCTGCTGTTCATTGTTGAACCAGGTGTTCAGAGCGGTTAAGGCCTTCTTGCAATCGGAGACGATCGGCACGTCGACCTTGACGTTTTTGCTGATCGATGTCGGGTCGATATCGATATGGATGATGCGGGCGCGAGGCGCAAAAGAATCGAGTTTGCCGGTGACCCGGTCGTCAAAGCGCGCCCCGACGGAAATGAGCAGGTCCGCTTCGGCGACGGCCATATTGGCGGTATAGGTGCCGTGCATGCCAAGCATGCCCATCGACAATTGGTGGCTGCCGGGAAAAGCGCCGAGCGCCATCAGGGTCGTTGTTACCGGAATATCGAGTTTGGTGGCCAGCTCGAAGAGTTCCCGATCGGCATCGGCCAGGACGACTCCGCCGCCGACGTAGAGAACCGGTCGGTGCGCCTCCATGATCAGGCGACAGGCCCGGGCGATCTGTTCCATTTCCGGTTCATGGGTGGGTTGGTAGTTGTGCACCTTGACCGGGGTCTTTTCCGGGCAGGCTACCAACGCCTGCATGATATCCTTGGGCAGATCGACGAGGACGGGTCCCGGTCTGCCGGTGCGGGCGATATGAAATGCTTCCCGAAGTGTCGGAATCAGATCTTCTTTGTGCTTGACCAGGTAATTGTGCTTCGTGCATGGGCGGGTGATGCCGACGATGTCGACCTCCTGGAAGGCGTCGTTGCCGATCATCGCGGTCGGTACCTGGCCGGTCAGGATGACCAGCGGGATCGAATCGAGATAGGCGGTGGCAATGCCGGTGACGCCGTTGGTGGCGCCGGGTCCGGAGGTGAGCAAGGCAACGCCGACCTGGCCGGTGACCCGGGCATAACCGTCGGCGGCGTGTACGGCAGCCTGTTCATGTCGAACGAGGATATGTTTGATCTGCGTGCTCTGCATCAACGTGTCGTAGAGATCGATCACGGCGCCGCCGGGATAGCCGAAAATAGTGGAAACCTGCTCTTCCACAAGACAGTGAAGGACGGCCTGGGCACCGGTAATGTAAGTCATAGTCGCGAACCTCTGGGTAGACGTCTGGTAAAAGCGCTCCGTCGGGTGCGTCCCGCACCGAACGCTCGAATCTCAAAGTATAGAAATCTGACTGGAATATGTCAACAGCAATGGGACCGACAGCCTTTCCCCGGCGCCGGCCGGGGCGTGATTGGACCGGCCGGGCCGACGGCGCGAGCACTGGCCAGAATTGTCTTGACAATCGGAAGCAGCCGGGTTTACAGTGAGTTCCAGATTGATAACCGTTTATCCACAACAGCACAATGACGGATATGCATCTCCTGGCTCTACACGCACTTCTTCGATTGGCCCTATCGGGTCATACCGCGGTACGGGACGGGATCGTGTAGAATAGTTGAGAATCCAGTTGATACGGCCGCGGTTGCAGAAACCGCGGCCTTTTTTTTTGCCGGCCGGCACCCGGCAGAACGATGACAGCAGCGAGACAGGACGTGAAAAAGCAGGCACGGTGCGGTTGGTGCACCGGCGGCCGATCTGAGAATAGCCCATGACGGTGTGGTGCTCCGGGCCTGTCAATGGGCCCGCCGCCGCTGCCGAAAACCTCGCAGGAGAACTCCATGAATCCGGAATCAGTAAAAAAATATCGATCTTACCCAACGATTTCGTTGCCGCAACGAACCTGGCCGGACAAGCGGATTGAAACAGCGCCGGCCTGGTGCAGTGTCGATCTGCGTGACGGCAACCAGGCCTTGATCCAGCCGATGAGCCTGGCCAAAAAGCTGGAGATGTGGCAGTTGCTGCTCGATATCGGTTTTAAAGAGATTGAGGTCGGGTTTCCGTCGGCTTCCCAGGTCGAATTCGAATTTACCCGAAACCTCATTGAAAACGACTTGATTCCGGAGGGCACCGCAATCCAGGTGTTGACCCAGGCGCGCGAGCATCTGATTAAACGAACGTTTGAGTCGATCAAGGGGGCCCGGGACGTGGTCGTCCATCTGTATAATTCGACATCGACGCTGCAACGTGAGGTGGTCTTCAATATGAGCCGGCAGGAGATTATCGATCTTGCCGTGCGCGGCGCCGAGTTGGTGCGGCAGGAAACGCAAAAATACCCCGAGACCAGGTTTCGTTATCAATATTCGCCGGAGAGCTTCACCGGCACCGAACTCGACTTTGCGCTCGAGATCTGCGAAGCGGTGATGGCCGTCTGGCAGGCTGACGTGCAGAACCGGATTATCATCAACCTGCCGGCGACCGTTGAGCTGGCCACCCCGAACGTCTTTGCCGACCAGATCGAATGGTTCAGCTCACACCTGAAACAGCGTGACGCGGCAATCATCAGCGTGCATACCCACAACGACCGCGGTTGCGCCGTGGCCGCCACCGAATTGGCGCTGATGGCCGGCGCCGAGCGGGTCGAGGGGACCCTGTTCGGCAACGGCGAACGAACCGGCAATGTCGATATCGTCACGCTGGCGCTCAATATGTTCACCCATGGCGTCGATCCTCGGCTCGATCTTCACGATATCAACCACCTGATCGATGTGTACGAGCGGGTCAACAGGATTCCGGTGCCTATCCGTCATCCCTATGCCGGGGAGTTGGTCTATACGGCTTTTTCCGGATCCCACCAGGATGCGATCAACAAAGGGATGAGCCGCTACGAGGCCGCTGCGTCGGGGTTTTGGGAGGTGCCGTATCTACCGATCGACCCCTCGGATGTCGGCCGAACCTATGAGTCGATCATCCGTATCAACAGTCAGTCCGGAAAAGGGGGTGTGGCCTATATCATGGATCATGAATTCGGCATCAAGATGCCCAAGGAGATGCATCCCGACTTTGGCCGGATCGTTCAGGAAATGACCGATCGCGAGGGACGTGAATTACAGACTCGGGAAATTTATGAGGCCTTTGAACACCATTATCTCGATCTGCATCGACCGTTTGATCTGATCTCCTTTCAGGTGATGAAGAGGCACAGCGATAAAAAGGAGAAACGCTCTTTTGCCGAAGTGGAGGCGACTTTGGAAGTAGATGGCCGTGAACAATCGATCAAAGGAGAGGGCAACGGGCCGCTTGATGCCTTTTCCAATGCTCTGAAAGTCCTGGTTACCGGTGAGTGGTCGTTGTGCAGCTACCATGAGCATGCCCTCAATACCGGCTCCCACGCCAAGGCGGTGGCCTACATCCAGATCGAACGCATGGATGGCAAGCGATTCTGGGGGGCGGGTATTGATACCGATATCATCATCGCCTCGGTCAAGGCCCTGCTCAGCGGGCTCAATCGTGCCGCAAACGGCCGGAAGGCAACCATCGCTCTTGGTTGAATCTCGATCAACGGCGGGACAGGTTTTAACCTGTCCTCCGCTCACTATCAAGGATGCGGGCATCCTGTCAGCCACCCTTCGGGCCTGATTCTCCGTCCCGCCGGGCCTTCACGATGCAGCCTCCGGCAGTACCGACCAGCCCTGCCGACCGAGATGACGATTTCCATTGTTCGTTGTGACCTTCTGTCGCGGAGGTAGACAGGGAGATCGCTGCCGTTCGGCAGCGGGCCGCCGCCGAGGGCAGAATCTGTTTGCCAAGACCGGGCGATTATGGTTAGGTGACTGCGCCGACGGCGGGGTGGACCCGTCCGGGCAGCTAACCGACACCAGTCAGGGATATGAAAAAAAAGGCGTTGATTACCGGGGTGACCGGCCAGGACGGCTCGTACCTGGTGGAGTTTTTATTGCAAAAAGGCTATGAGGTGCACGGTATCAAGCGCCGCACCTCGCTGTTCAATACGGACCGGATCGATCATATCTACCAGGGCCCCCATGAATCGGATCGCCGTTTCATCCTGCATCATGGCGATTTGACCGACTCGTCAAGCCTGATCCATATCATCGAAGGGGTCAAACCCGACGAACTCTACAACCTGGCCGCCCAGTCGCATGTTGCCGTTTCCTTCGAGGAGCCGGAATACACGGCCAACTCCGACGCGCTCGGGACGCTGAGGCTGCTCGAGGCGATCAGGATCCTCGGTTTGACCGAGAAAACGAGGTTTTACCAGGCTTCCACGTCGGAACTGTACGGTCTGGTCCAGGAAGTCCCGCAGACCGAACGAACCCCGTTCTATCCCCGCTCTCCCTATGCGGTTGCCAAGCTTTATTCCTATTGGATCGTCGTCAATTATCGGGAGGCGTATTCGATGTACGCCTGCAACGGGATTCTGTTCAATCACGAATCGCCGCGGCGCGGGGAGACGTTCGTCACCCGCAAGATCACCCGGGCGCTGGCCAGGATCGTGCTCGGCTTGCACGGTTGCCTCTATCTCGGCAATCTCAATGCGCTGCGCGACTGGGGACATGCCCGGGATTATGTGGAGATGCAGTGGCTCATGCTGCAGCAGGAACGGCCTGAAGATTATGTGATCGCTACCGGTGAGCAGCATTCGGTGCGCGACTTTGTCGAACGGGCCGCCGGTGAAGTGGGAATCACGCTGTCCTGGAGCGGGCAGGGGGTTGATGAGGTCGGCGTCGTCGAGGATGTCGATCCGGCGATGGAGTTTGTCGGTTGCCGGCCCGGGCAGGTGATTGTCCGGGTCGATCCGCGCTATTTCCGGCCGACCGAGGTCGAAACCTTGCTCGGTGACCCGGCCAAGGCCAAAAACGAGCTTGGCTGGCAGCCGCGCACCAGTTTTTCCGAACTGGTCGCCGAGATGGTGCGGGCCGATCTGGAAGAGGCCCGGCGTGACGAACTCTGCCGGGTCAAAGGATTCCAGACTTTCAACCATCACGAATAGGGGGCCGGCGATGGTGATCAATCGATCGAAACCGGCCGCGAGGTGTCGATGACCGAGACACTGCCGGATTCTTCTCTGCAGAGTCGTATCTTCGTTGCCGGCCACCGGGGCATGGTCGGTTCGGCGATTCTGCGCTTACTGCGGAAAAAGGGATACAAAAACCTCGTTACCCGCCGCTCGTCCGAGCTTGATTTGACCGATCAACAGGCGGTCCGGCGGTTTTTCGCCGCTGAACCGATCGATCGGGTCGTGCTGGCCGCGGCACGTGTCGGGGGGATTTTCGCGAACAATGCGTACCCGGCGGAATTCATCCACCAGAACCTGATGATCCAGAGCAACGTGATTCACGAGGCCTGGCGAAAAGGGGTCAAGCAACTGCTGTTTCTCGGCAGTTCCTGCATCTATCCGCGAGACTGTCCCCAGCCGATGCGCGAAGAAGCGCTGCTGACCGGCCCGCTGGAGGCGACCAACGAGCCGTACGCGGTGGCCAAGATCGCCGGCATAAAGATGTGCGAGGCGTACAACCGGCAGTACGATACCGATTACCGGGCGGTCATGCCGACCAATCTCTATGGTCCCGGTGACAATTATCACCTGCAGAACTCCCACGTTATTCCGGCGATCATCAGGAAATATCATCTGGCCCGATTGGCCCGGCAACGGGACTGGGCGGCGATCGAGGCCGACGAGCGGACGTTCGGCCCGATTCCGGAGAAAACCAGGCAGGCGCTCGGTATGGCCGAAGCGGCCGGACAACGGCCGTCAACCGGCGGCGCGGTCCGGGTCGAGCTCTGGGGCAGCGGCCGGGTGCGCCGGGAGTTTCTGCACGTGGACGACATGGCGTCGGCCTGCCATCACCTCATGGAGATCGACCGGGATGCCTGGCACCAGGCACTCGCTGCCGGCGATTCTTCAGAACCGCCGCCGTCCTTTGTCAATATCGGAGCCGGCAAGGATTGTACGATCCGGCAGGTCGCCGAGGTAATCAGGGAGATGGTCGGCTACCAGGGGGAGACCCGCTTCGACCCCACCCAGCCTGAGGGAACACCCCGAAAACTACTTGATACCAGGCGCCTGCACAGCCTTGGCTGGCAGCCCTCCTTTTCCCTGGCCGACGGGCTGCGCGACGCCTACTCCTGGTACCGGACGCAAGCGGAGAGAGAGGCGTGACTCCGCCAGGCTGTTTGGCTCGGTTTCACGTCTTCTTGTGAGTGGATATCTTGATGAAAGCTGAAGATTATTCCGAATCCCTGGTGGTGCACTTTCGCCGCGCCGAAGAGCTGCGCCGGCAAGCCCTGGACCTGATGGCCATCGATCTCAGCGAGCGTCAGCTCTTCGATCTCGAGCTGCTGCTCAACCGCGGCTTTTATCCACTGACCGGCTTTATGGACCGGGCCGCCTACGAATCGGTGCTTGACCGGCTCAGTTTGCCGGATGGAACGGTCTGGCCGTTGCCGGTCTGCCTCGATGTCGACGAGCAGACGGCCGGCCGGCTGTCTCCGGGGCAGAAAATCGCGCTCAATGACCAGGAAGGATTCCTGCTGGCGATCCTGACCGTCAACGACGTCTGGCGTCCCGACCGGCGGGGCGAGGCCGAGCAGGTCTTCGCCAGCACCGAACCGGCCGCCCATCCCGGCGTCAGGCAGTTGCTCGAGGGCAGCAAACCTTTTTATGTCGGCGGCACCGTCGAAGGGGTCAGTCTGCCGATCCACTACGATTTTCTGCAACTGCGGCTGACCCCGTCGGAAACCGTACGGCGCTTCACGATGAACGGCTGGCGCCGGGTACTCGGTTTCCATACCGAGCAATATCTGCATTGCGCCCATCGGGAGATGGTGCTCGATGCGGCGCGCCAGGTCGGGGCGGCGATCTTCCTGCAGCCGGTGGTCGGGCTCGATCATCCCGGTGATGTCGATTTCTTCACCCATATTCGCTGCTACCAGGTATTCACCAGCAAATTTCCGCCCAACATGATCATGCTCGGCCTGTCGCCGTTCGCGTCGCGCCGGGCCGGACCCCGGGAGGCGCTGCTGCAGGCCATCATGCGCTGCAACTTCGGCTGCACGCATTTCATGGTCGCCGACGATCATGCCGATCCGTTTGCCAATCACAACGGTGCGGCTCCCCTTTTTTACGAGAAAGGGGCGGCCCAGGAGATGGTCGCTCGTTATGCGGCGAAAACCGGTATCGAGATGGTGCCGCAGCTGGAATATTGTTACGATGAAGACAGCGGCGCATACTTTCCGCTTCCGGCGCAGGAGGCGGACACGAAACGGAGCGTTACCTCGGCGGAATTGCAGAGCCGGATCATCCGCGGCGAAGAACTGCCCGACTGGTTCGTCTGGCCGGATATGCTCGCTGAGTTGCAGCGGGCTTTTCCGCCAAAGTCCCGGCAGGGATTCACCATTTTCCTGACCGGTCTGTCCGGTTCGGGCAAATCGACGATTGCCAAGGTGTTGCTGGTCAAATTCATGGAGATGCGCGACCGGCCGGTGACCCTGCTCGACGGCGACATCGTCAGGAAGAACCTGTCATCGGAGCTGACCTATTCGCGGGAGCACCGGGATCTCAATGTTACCCGGATCGGTTTTGTCGCCTCCGAGATCACCAAGAACGGCGGTATCGCCATCTGCGCGCCGATCGCCCCGTACGAACAGTCGCGGCAGGTCAACCGGGCCCTGATTTCCCGGTACGGCGGCTATATCGAAGTCCATGTTTCAACGCCGCTCGAGATCTGCGAACAGCGCGACCGCAAAGGGCTGTACGCCAAGGCCCGATCCGGACGAATCAAGGGGGTCACCGGAATTACCGATCCCTATCATCCGCCCCCCAACCCGGAACTGCGCATCGACACATCGACGGTTACCCCGCTGGAGGCGGCCCAGGAGATCATGCTCTACCTGCAGCAGCAGGGGTATGTTTCCTGACCCGCCGACCTGACACGGGCGAACTATTCGAACCGTTTTTTCACCGACCGAATAAAATCCTTGGTCAGCCGGGGATGTGATTCGAGCACCTCGACTACCTCCGGGGATAGCGAATTTTTAAAAAACTCGTCGATCTGGGCGTAGGTCATACCCCGTGCGACCGCTTCCTCCGCCTTGCCGGTAAGCAGTTCGCGATCTTCAGGGCGATCGATATAGGAAAGGATTCCGGCAACGACTTCGGGCAATGCCGTTTTTTCACGCAGTGCTTCAATATCGCTTGCCAGCTGTTTGAGTCGTTCGTCCTGCTGCTGCTCGAGCGCGTCGATCCGGGCGGTCAACCCGTCCAGCCGGGCGGCGACGTCCTGCAGTTGATCGGCCAGTTCCTGGTGGTCATGGGCCGGCCCGGAGGTCTCTTCGCCTGCCGATTGCTGCAGGGTGCTGAGCTCATGCTGCAGTGCTGCCAGCGATCGTGCCGCGGTGGCCGTGTGGGTCTGCTGGTCCTGCATCTGGGTTTGCAGAGTCGCCAGCTGCCGGGCCAATTGGTCATGCCGCGCGTCCGGTGCGCCGTCGCTGCCGGTGGCGCTCTTGATGGCAAAGCCCGGCTTTGCTGCGAGGCGCGATACGGTCCCGCCGCCCAGTTTCTCCCACAGATCGGTGAGCGTTTGTTTCAGCTGCCGGCTCAGCTCGCGGGCTTTGTCAACGGAGTGGATCGAAACCGCAGCGATGAAGAGACCGAAAATAATGGCAATGGAGACGATGATCGCCAAAAATAAGCCGATGATGAAGAGGATGCCGGAAGCGAGGCCGGAGATACTGCCGAGAAATCCTTCCGGTTCGGAATTGGCGACGATGGAGATGAGAAGAAAGACGACAAGGAGAATGGCCCCCGACTGGATGAGTGGATTTTTCAAATCGTTTTTGTTCATGATGCGCTCCTCGCGATGATGGTCAGGTAGGTTTAGCTCCTGCGCAGCGTGCCCGAGAATTCAGGTCGGTGCCTATAGGCCCGCAGCGGGTCGGCGACAATCGATTTTTGAGCCTTCAATCAATACGCTAAACCTGACAATGTCAAGGTGTGCTGCCGGTAAATGATAAGATTATGCACATTTTTGGCCGGGATAGCAAGCGGCGAGAGAGGACCTGACCAACGAAGCCCGTGATAACCGGCCGGTCGCAACGCTCAGAGGGGGTGCCGCAGCGCTTCAATCCGCCGCACCACCGGGGGGTGGCTGTAGCTGATCATCACCGCGACCGGATGTGGCGTGAGATTGCTCAGATTTTCGCGGCTCAGCTTTTTCAAAGCCCGTACCAATGGTTCGGATCCGCCGGTTGACGCGGCAGCGAAACGATCGGCCGAGAATTCGTGGCGGCGGGAGATATAATTGGTGCCGACACCGAGCAGGGTATTGAGCGGAGCATAGAGAAACGCAAAGAAGACGAGGCTGGCATAGATCGATACCCGGTCCATCCGAAAAGCGTTAAAGAGTTCACGGTTTGCCAGGATGAGGGCGAGCAGAAAGAACATCAATCCGGTCTGCAGGACGGAGACGGCCATCATTTTCCAGATATGTCGCTGCTTGAAATGGCCCATTTCATGGGCCAGCACCGCAAGGATTTCATCGTTATCCAGTTTCTCAAGCAGGGTGTCGAAAAAGACGATTTTCCGGAATCTGCCGAAACCGGTGAAAAACGCGTTGAGCTTGGACGACCGCTTCGAGCCGTCCATGGTGTAGATGCCGCCGATGCTGAAGCGCTGCCGCCGTGCATAGGCCAGGATCCGCTCTTTCAGCGGACCGTCGGCAAGGGGCGTGAACGTGTTGAACAACGGCATGATCAGAATCGGTGCGAGGAATTGGAGAACGAAGCCGAAAACAACGACGCCGAGCCAGCAATAGAGCCAGGCCAGCTCGCCGCCGTGTTGGAAGAACCAGAGGATCAGCGAAAGCAGCGGGGCGCCGATGATCAATGCGACCAGCATGCCTTTAAGAATATCGGCAAGGAAGGTCAGCGGTCTGGTTCGATTGAAGCCGAATCGTGCTTCAATGCCGAAGGTCGAATAGATGGAAAAGGGGAGTCCGAGCAGAAAGGAGAGCAGCACCAGCAGGCCGGTGAAGACGAGACCGGTGACGATCGGGCCGTCGACCCAGGAGCGGGCCAGCCGGTCGATCATGTTGAAGCCGCCGGCCATCAGGAAGACCACGGTGGCCACGGTGCTGATGCTGTTTTGCAGCAGGCCGAAGCGGGTCTTGACCCGGGTGTAGCGCTGGGATCTGCGATAGTCCTCGGGATCGTAGGTGTCGGCGAATTCGTCGGGCAGCTGAGGGGACAGCGCCTTCAGGTTGCAGCGCGCCACCACGACGTCGAGGATGAAATGGGCGACGATGACCGCTAGGATAAAGATCAACCAGAGATTCATAACCAAAAAATCATCCAACGACGGGACAAACCCAAACCAACGGCGGGACAAACCCAAACCAACGGCGGGACAAACCCAAACCAACGGCGGGACAGGTTTCAACCTGTCCTCCGCAAACTAACCTGCGGCTGGCCGGGTTGCAACCGGTCCTGAACTCCTGTCAAGGCTGTACCGCGGCGATGGCGGTGGCGGCAAACTGCAGAAATCCACCCGGTGCGACGCCCATCGCGATGATGACGATCATGAGCGCGACGGCGACGCCGGAACGCAGCGGACCCGCCTGGAGCGATTGCCCGGCTTTCTCGGGGTCGGTGCAATAGGCCATGCGCACCGCCGACAGATAGTAAAAGAGTGCGATGGCGGTATTGATTGCGGCAAGGATGACCGGGACGATCAGGCCCTGCTTGAAGGCGTTGACCAGCAGCATGAATTTACCGGTGAAGCCGACGAACGGCGGGATTCCGGCCAGAGCGAAAAGGCCGATGGCCAGCGTCAGGGCAAGCAGCGGTGAGCGTTGATGGAGGCCGGCCAGATCTGCGATGGCCAGATTCTTCCCATCGGAGGCAACGGCGCAGATGACCAGAAAGCAGGCGAGGTTCATCGCCGCGTAACCGGTAACGTAGTAGAGTGAGGTCGCGTAACCGGCGGCCTCAAAGGTGAGCAGACCGAACAGCACAAAGCCGGCATGGGAGATGGCCGAGTAGCCGAGCATACGTTTGAGGTCCGTCTGCACCAGAGCGCAGAGATTGCCGTAGAACATTGAACCGATGGAGCAGACCAGCAGGATTGAAACCAGATTATCACTGTCGCCGGCGGCCAGGGAAACGATCCTGATAAGCAGCGCCGTGGCGGCAATTTTCGGTACCGCGGCGATAAAGGCGGTGGTCTCGTTGGCTGCTCCCTCGTAGACGTCGGGAACCCAGAAATGAAAAGGAAAAATGGCTAGTTTGTAGAAAAATCCGGCCAGAATCATCAAGATCGCCACCAGTGCCGCCGGTTCGCTCGTCATCAGCGCAAGCGCGTCAACAATGTCGACCAGATAGGTTGACCCGGTCAGCCCGAACAGGTAGCTCATGCCAAAAAGCATGAAGCCGGTGGTCATCACACCAAAGAGCAGGTATTTGATGCCCGACTCCATCTGAAAGACCACGTTTTTGTGGCTGCTGCGCATCGGCACCATGATGTAGACACCAAAACTCGACAATTCCAGCGCGACGAAAATGGCCAGCAACTCGACGCTGGAGACGAGCATCATCAAGCCGAGCACACCGATCAGCAGAAACAGGTAATATTCGGCCTGGACATCCTTTTTGACGCCCGGCGCGGCGCCTGAGAAGAGCAGTACGATCAAGGTTGCAACGGCGATCAGGAGCTTGAAGATCTGAGAGAAACGATCGATCCGGTAGGATTCGTAAAAGAGGCTGCCGTCCAGGCCGAGACCGCCTATGGTTGCCAGCAGCACGGCAGTGCCGATACCGACGGCGAGGCGATGCACCAGCGAGGCGGTCGGTTTGCCGAGGCTAACCAGAAACATGACGAGAGCGGACAGCAGCACGATCAGTTCAGGGAGAAAGAGCATGGTAAAATTCCTTCCTTAGTCGATATCCTGTTTCATATGCCTTATGGCAGCAGCCAGGAAACGGTGGACAGCGTTTGGGCCTGATGGGCCTGCAGGTTGGCCAGCAGGGCCGAGACGCTTTGATCCATCAATGCAAGAAATGGGGCCGGGCCGAGGCCGATCCACAGGACAAACAGGAGAAACGGGGCCAGGGTGACGATCTCGCGGCGATTGAGATCGCTGATCCATGACTGATCCGGGTTGTCCGTTCCCCCCCAGATAATTTTCTGCACCATTCTCAGCATGTAGGCGGCCGCCAGCACGGCGCCTGGAATGGCGGCCAGGGCGAGGGTGATATCATATTCGAAGGTGCCGGCCAGGATCATGAACTCGCCGATAAAGCCGTTGGTACCGGGGAACCCGAAGGAAGCCAGCGAGAAGAAGGCGAGAAAGGTGACGAAGACCGGCATGAAGGCGCCGACGCCGGCGGCGCTGCTCAGCTCCCGGCTGTGGGTGCGCTCGTAGATCATGCCGACACAGAGAAACAGCGCGCCGGTGGTCACACCGTGGTTGATCATCTGCAAGAGGGCCCCTTCGATGCCTTGCTTGTTGAGCAGAAAGATGCCAAGCGTCACGAAGCCCATATGACCGACCGATGAGTAGGCGATCAGTTTTTTCATGTCCTGCTGGGCCAGCGCGGTGAAACCGCCGTAGATGATGCCGGCGATCGATAGCCAGAGTACGTAGGGCATCAGTAACACGGTGGCGTCGGGGACGATCGGCAAGGTGAAGCGGAGGAACCCGTAAGTCCCCATCTTCAGCAGAATCGAGGCCAGGATAACCGAGCCGGCGGTAGGCGCTTCGACATGGGCGGCCGGCAGCCAGGTGTGGAACGGAAACATCGGCACCTTGATGGCAAAGGCCAGGAAAAAGGCGATAAAGACCAGGATCTGCGCGGTACCGCCGTAGGGCTGCCACATCATGTCCGGAATATAGAAAGAGTAGCCGTTCTGCCGATAGAGCCAGATGATGGCCACCAGCAACAGGACCGAGCCGGCCAGCGTGTAGAGAAAGAACTTGATCGAGGCGTAGATCTTCCTCGGTCCGCCCCAGATGCCGATGATCAGATACATCGGGATCAGCATTGCTTCCCAGAGCACGTAGAAGAGGACAAAATCAAGGGCGACGAAGACGCCGATCATCGCCGTCTCCATGACCAGCAGGCAGATCATGAAGGCCTTGACCCGGACCGTGACGTAGGACCACGAAGCGAGTACGCAAAACGGCATGATCAGGGCCGTCATCAGGACGAGCAGGATGGAGATGCCGTCGACCCCGACGGTGTAATGGATGTTCAAGGCATCAATCCAGGGATAACTTTCGCCGAATTGGAAGGCTGCACTACTCCGGTCAAATCCGGCCAGCAGGACCAGGGAGAGCAGGCCGACCAGAGAAGTGACGACCAGCGAGACAAGACGGCAGGCACCGTCGCTGGTGAGCGGCAGCAGTACCACCGCGCCGGCCAGCGGTAGAAAGATCAGCGTGCTGAGCAGCGGAAATCCCGGGTTTAACAGAAGTTGATCCATCTCGTTGAGTCCTTGATCTTGTATTAAAGCCAGATATAGACGAACAACAACAGGGCGACGAAAGAAACCGTATAGCCGAGCGTAAACTGGATGTGGCCGCGTTGCAGTACGCGGGCCAGCACCCTGCCGAATGATCGTACGGTGCGGGCCGAGCCGTCGAGCAGGCCGTCGATGGCGTGCCAGTCAAACCAGGACCAGAAGCGGGCGGTGGTCATCAGGGAGACCAGGCCGACGACGCGATAGGCTTCGCCCCAGGCGGTATCGAACCATTGAATCGGGTTTCTGGCCAGCCAGAGAACGAGCCGGCCGCCGCGCCGGTAGAACCAGTCAAGGTCGAGATAGGTGGCGGCCCGGGCGCCGATCTTGTCTTTAAGCAGCAGAAAGGCGACGCCGGTCAGGGCCAGGATCTGCAGGGTTTCGCTGAGATGATAACTGCTGTAGGGGTGATAGTCACCGATGATGTCCTGATGGGGCAGCAGCCCGTAGAGCAGCGGGTACCAGGCGCCGATGATAAAACAGAGCAGCGCGGCGACGAGCATGGCCAGCTGCATGTTCCACGGCGGGTCGGCGGCTTTCTCGAAGGATGCGGCGTCGCCGCGATAGTCGCCGAAAAAGACCAGCCAGGGCAACCGCAGGCCGGCGACGAGAAAGGTGCCGGCCGAGACCATGGTCAGCAGGAAGCCGGTCCAGAGCAGGTGCTGCTCGTAGCTGGCGGCGATGATCATCGATTTGGAGACGAATCCGGAAAACAGTGGAAAGGCCGAGACCGAGACCCCGCCGATAATAATGAAGAACAGGGTCAACGGCATTTTCTTGTAGAGCCCGCCGAGTTCCGTGAAGCGCTGCCGGCCGGTCGCCTGGATAACCGCGCCGGCACCCATGAACAGCAGTCCCTTGTAAAGGATATGGGCAAAGGCGTGGGCGGTGGTGCCGTTGATGGCAAGGGCGGTGCCGATGCCGACGCCGGCCACCATATAGCCGACCTGGCTGATGATCTCCCAGCCGAGCAACCGGCGGATGTCGTTTTCCAGCAGTGCGTAGACGATGCCGACCACGGCCATGACCACCCCGAGGATGATCAGGATATCAAAACCGGCGCAGGCCCGGGCCAGCGTGTAGATCGCCGTTTTCGTGGTAAAGGCGCACATGAAGACCGAGCCCGTGATGCTCGCCTTGCTGTAGGCGTCGGGCAGCCAGGAGTGAAACGGGATGACCGCCGCGTTGAGCATCAGGCCGCCCATGATCAGCCAGGTGGAGAGGCGGGCGTTGTCGTACTCGAGCAGTTCGAAAGCGATCGAGCCGGTGACCTGGTAGTTGAGGACGAAGCCCATCAGCAGCAGCAGGCCGCCGAAGGTATGGACGAGCAGGTAGCGGAAACCGGCGGCCGGCGCGTCGTGGTCCTCTTTGTTCGACCAGATGAGAAAGGTCGAGGCAAACGCCATCATTTCCCAGAACAGAAACAGACTCAGGTAATCGCCGCTGTAGATGGCGCCCAGCGAGCCGGCGATGTAGAACCAGGCCGCGACCTGCTGCCAGACGTTTTTCACGTGCAGGCCGTAGATGGTGCCGATAATGGCCATCAGCGCCATGATGAAGGCAAAGGCGTTGGCCAGGCTGTCGATGCGGCCAAAGGTCAGCTGCCAGTCGAGAAATTGGACCTCGCCGTACACCCCCTGGTGAAAGCCGAGCCAGACCACGTTGACAAAGGTCAGGATCGGCACCAGGACGAGAAACGGCCGGCGGAACGGTTCTTTGATCAGCGGCAGCACGAGGGCGCCGATGATCAGCATCAGTGCCGGATGGAAAAAGCCGCTAGTTGTCATAGTAGTCTTCCTCTCTGGCAATGCCGGCGCCACCGAACCAGCGGGCCGCAAAGATCAACGCGATGCAGGAGCCCAGACCGAACAGGCTCCAGAAACCGGGCACCGTACGTTCCAGCCAGGTATGGGCGTGCGAGGTGTCAATTGTCAGGCTCCAGACGACGATAGCAAAAACCAGCACGGAGAACAGAGTGCGCAACAGCGTGCGCCGTTCCAGCAAATAGTCGATCAATGAAATCATCCGGTCACCGCCTTGACGAAGGACATCATGAAGTTGGGGAAAATACCGATCACCACCGAGACGAAACAGGCGATCAGGATCGGGATCAGCATGGTCAGCGGCGCCTCTTTGACGCCCGCATAGGCGCCGGTTGTGGCCGGTTTGCCGAAGAAGGCGCGATACGTTACCGGCAGGAAGTAGGCGGCGTTGAGCAGGGTCGAGGCGAGCAGCAGCAGCAGGATACCGATCTGATGCGCCTGCAGGGAGCCGACCAGCAATTGCCATTTGGAGACGAATCCGGCCACCGGCGGCGCCCCGATCATCGACAGCGAGGCGACGAAAAAGGCACCGAAGGTAAACGGCATGACCTTGCCGAGCCCCTCCATGTCGGAAATATCCTTGCGGTGCGCGGCCACGTAGATGGCGCCGGCGCAGAAGAACAGCGTGATCTTGGCAAAGGCGTGGTTGACGATGTGGATCAAGCCGCCCTGGATCGCCGCCGGGGTGAGCAGCGCGACGCCGAGAATGATATAGCTGAGCTGGCTGACCGTCGAATAGGCCAGCCGCGCCTTGAGGTTGTCCTTGGACAGCGCGATGATCGAGGCGACGATGATGGTGAAGCCGACGAAATAGGCGGTCGGGATGCCGAGGTTGAGGGCCGCCATCAGGTCGACCCCGAAGACGTAGAGCATGACCCGGGTGGTGCAGAAGACACCGACCTTGACCACGGCCACGGCGTGGAGCAGGGCGGAGACCGGGGTGGGGGCGACCATTGCGCCGGGCAGCCAGTGGTGAAACGGCATCACGCCGTTCTTGGCAAAGCCGAACAGACAGAAGACGTAGAGCATGATCACCAGCGGCCCGCTTGGCTCCGGCCCGAAGATGCCGCTCTGGATATCGGTGGCAAAGTCCAGGGTGCCGGTCAGCACGTAAATCAAAATCATCGCCGGCAGCAGGAAGGCCTTGGCGGTGGCGGTCAGGTAGACCAGGTATTTACGGCCGCCCTCGTAGCCTTCCCGATCCTGGTGATGGGCGACCAGCGGATAGGTGCAGATCGAGACGATCTCGTAGAACAGGTACATGGTGAACAGGTTGTCGGCAAAAGCCACGCCGATCGCCCCGAAGATGGCCAGCGCAAAACAGGCGTTGAAGCGGGTCTGGGCATGCTCTTTGAGACCGCGCATGTAGCCGAGCGAATAGAAGACGGCAATCGTCCAGAGTGACGAGGCGACCAGGGCGAAGATCATCGACATCGCATCGGCGCGCAGGGTCACGGTCAGGTTCGGCAGCAGTTCGAAAAGCTGGAAATAAAGGGTCTTGCCGGCAAAGATCGCCGGCACCATGGAAACGACGACACCGAGCAGGAGCAGCGAGGAGATCGACGAAATGGCTTCCCGGACATTTTCCTCGGCGCCCTTGAACATCACGCCGATGGCGCCGATCAGCGGAATAACCAGGGCCAGCAGCAGTTTCGAGGTGACTATGGTGGTTGCATCCATACCGGCGTTATCCTTTCAGGTTGACCAGGTCTTCGGTATCGACCGTTTTGTAGTGCCGATAGACGGCTATCGCGATGCTCAGACCGATGGCGGCCTCGGCGGCCGCGACGGCCATGATGAACAGCGTGAAAATTTGGCCGACCGACGGGTCGGGGGCGATAAAGCGGTTAAAGGCCATGAAGTTGATCGACACCCCGGCCAGCATCAACTCGGCCGCGATCAACATGCCGATCAGGGTCCGCCGGGTTATCAGGCCGTAGACCCCGAGGCCGAAGAGCATGGCGCCGAAGACCAGATAGGTGGTCAGGTAGTGATGAATTGCCAGGATCGTCATGAGTGAGACCTCCCGCCGCGGGCGATAACGATGGCCCCGATGATGGCGACCAGCAGAACCAGGGAGATGAGTTCGAAGACCATCGAATAGGTGGTCAGCAGATGGATGCCGATATCCCTGACCGAACCGTCGGCAACCTTGTCGAAGGGGTGCCATTCGGTGCGCAGGGCCAGACCGGCCATGCCGCCGAAGACCAGCGCCGCGACCAAAAAGCCGAGGGGGCCGGAGAGCATGTTGACCGGGCCGCTTTTCCTCCTCTGCTCCGGCGCGGCCAGCATGATGGCAAACGAGATGGTGACGCAGATCGCCCCGACATAGATGAGGATCTGCATCATCGCCATGAACGGTGAGTTGAGAAAATAATAAAAGCCGGCCACCCCGGTGAAGCAGACGACTACGCCGGCCAGGGCGCGCACCAGGCGATCGGCGGTCGCGGCGATAAAGCCGCCGGTCAGGGTGAGGGCGATCATCACCAGAAAGATCAGGCCGACCAGACCGTCGGCGGTCAGCAGGCCGGGCGCGGCGTTGATGGTTGCAGCCGAGTTCATTGATTCTGCTCCTTGAGCCGGGCCAGCAGGTCGAAGATAAAATCTTCTTTGCGGGTGCTGGCCAGATTGTATTCGTTGGAGAAACGGACCGCGTTGAAGTTGCACGATTCGACGCAGGATCCGCACAGCGAGCAGGTGGTGAAGTCGAGCGTATAGCCGGTCAGCACCTTCTTCTTGCTGCCTTCCGGTTTTTCGCTGGTGATGCTGATGCATCTCGACGGGCAGGCGCGTTCACAGAGGCCGCAGACCACGCAGTTCGGCATGCCGTTTTCGTCGCCGATCAGTTCGATGTGGCCGCGGAAGCGCCGATACATGGGCACCGACTCGTGGGGATAGGACAGGGTGACCGGCCGTTTGGGAAATTCCTTGATGGTCACCCACATGCCGTCCAGCAGACTTTTGGCGCCCAGGAACAGATCGGAAAAATAACCGCCCATGATCAGAATACCTTCAGCAGGGCTGCGGTGAGCAGCAGGTTGAACAGGGAAATGGGGATCAGGTACTTCCACGACAGGTTGAGCAGGCCGTAGATGGTGGTCCGGGGGAACGTCCAGCGGATCCAGATGAAGACGAAGATGATCAGGTAGATCTTCAGCAGGAACCAGCCGACGTTGTGGTTGAGCGGGAAAAAGCCGAGATCGCCGAAGGGGCAGGACCAGCCGCCGAGAAAGAGCACGGTGGTCAGGCAGGCGCCGATAACGATATTGGCGTACTCGCCCATGAAGAACAGGCCGAACCCCATGCTCGAGTATTCGGTGTGAAAACCGGCCACCAGTTCGCTTTCCGCTTCGCCGAGATCGAACGGGGCGCGATTGGTCTCGGCCACCGAGCAGACGAAGAGGATCAGGAAGGAGACCGGCATCAGCAGGTTGAAGCCGACATCGTCCTGGAACGGCCAGATATGCCAGGCCCAGATGCCGTCGAGCTGCCGGGCGGCGATATCGGTCAGGTTGAGCGAGCCGCTGATCATGACCACGGTGATGGCGGTGATCATCAACGGGATCTCGTAGGCGACCGCCTGAGAGACGGCCCGGATCGAGGAGATCATCGAATATTTGTTGCGTGAACTCCAGCCGGCCACCAGCAGCGACATGCTGCCGAGCGCGGCGAAGGCGAAGATCAGCAGCACGCCGACATCGATCGGGTGGGCGATGATGGTGGCGCTGAAGGGAATGGTCACGAAGCTGACCAGGGCCGGAAACATGGCCAGTACCGGAGCGGTGATGAACACCGCCTTGTCGACGCCGCCGGGGATGAGCAGCTGTTTGGTCATCAGCTTGACGCCGTCGATCGGCGGCTGCAGCAGGCCCCACAAGCCGTTTTCCATCGGTCCGGGGCGACGCTGAAACAGGCCGGCGCCCTTGCGTTCGGCCCAGACCAGATAGGCGGCGTTGAGCCCGACAAAGGAGATGGCGATGACGACGGCCAGGATGACATTGAACAGGGTAAGACTCATAGGGGGCCCCATTTATCGATCGATTTCGGGAATAACCAGATCGAGACTGCCCATAAATGCCAGGGCGTCGGCGATCAGCATGCCGCGGCAGGCTTCATCGAACAGGTGCATGTTCGAGTACGTCGGCGATCTGAGCTTGAGCCGGTAGGCATTCTTGGAGCCGTCGCTGATCAGTCTGATGCCGAAATTGCCGCGGGCCGCCTCCACCGCGGCGTAATAATCACCGGCCGGCGGCTTGATGATCTTCGGTTTTTTCTCCGGGTTGACCGGCCCGTCGGGCAGCTGGTCCAGGGCCTGCTCGATGATGCGCAGCGACTGCTCGATTTCCTCCATGCGCACCAGGTAGCGGGCGTAGGAGTCGCCTTCGTCGAAGACCGGGACCTCGAAGTCGAACCGGTCGTAGATCGAGTAGGGTTCGTTGCGCCGTACGTCGTAATTGATTCCCGAGCCCCGGGCCACCGGGCCGGTGGCTCCGTAGCGCCGGCACATATCCTCGTCGACCAGGCCGTGGCCGGTGAGCCGTTTCATCAGGATGATGTTGCCGGTGACCAGCTTCTGGTACATCTTCAGCTCCTTGCGCATGCGGGTGATAAAGGAGCGGGTACCGGTGATGAAGGCGTCGTCGATGTCGTTATAGAGGCCGCCGAAGCGAAAATAGCAGTAGGTGAGCCGGGAGCCGGTAACCGATTCGAGCAGATCGAGAATCTGTTCGCGGTCGTCGAAACAGTACATCAGCGGGGTGAAGCCGCCGAGATCGAGCACGTAGGCGCCGAGCCAGACCAGGTGCGAGGCGATGCGGTTGAGTTCGACGGTGATGACCCGGATGTACTCGGCCCGCTCCGGCACCTCGATACCGCAGGCCCGCTCGACCACCAGTGCATAGCCGTGGTTGAAGGCCATCGCGGAGAGATAGTCGAGCCGGCCCATATTCGGCATGTATTGCGGGTAGGTCCGGTTTTCGGCCATCTTTTCGTGCATCCGGTGGATGTAGCCGAGCACCGTCTCGGCGTGATAGATGTACTCCCCGTCCATGGTCATCTTGACGCGCAGGACGCCGTGAGTGGCCGGATGCTGGGGACCGACGTTGAGGACGAAGGTTTCGTCCTGCTGCAGTTCGATCGGCTGGCTCATGCGTGGAAATCCTTCAGGAGAGGGTGAAAATCGGCATCTTCCGGAAGCAGGAGCGGGATCAGGTGGGGATGACCGTCAAAGACGATACCGAAAAAATCGTGGGTCTCCCGCTCGTGCCAGTTGGCTCCGGTATAAATCGGGGTGATGGTCGGCAGGTGCGGCTGGTCACGGGCGATCCTGGTCCTGACAGCCACCCGGCAGAGCTCGAAATCATAGCGGCTGAAATCGTAGACCGCCTCGAGTTGTTTTTCGGCCGGCCAGTCGACTCCGGTGATCGCTTCGAGGAAATAGCCGAGCTCGAACATGATCCGGGCCGCTTCGGGGACCTGCTCGGGGGCCAGCTGGATATCGAGATGAAAGCCGCGGGCGGCGTAATCAATATCGATAATTCCATTGCGCCGCGGGGGCCGGTTCGTTTCAGTCTCTTCGCTTTCGGGCTCTGGTGCCGGGATGTCTGCTTCCTCTTCGGGAAACAGCCGGCTCAGAGCCGCTCTGGTGGTATCCTGAATGCTCATCGGTGCGTGGTTTCCTTGCAGGCTGAGGCAACGTTCAGACGTCGCGCCATTGCGGTTTGACCTTCGGCCAGCGGCGCCAGCCGGTGATCTTGTACTCCAGTTCGATGATCCCTTCGATCAGTGCTTCCGGCCGCGGCGGGCAGCCGGGAACGAAGACATCGACCGGCAGGAATTGGTCGACCCCCTCGATAATGCCGTATTGTCCGGGATAAACGAACGGACCGCCGGATATCGCGCAATTGCCGAGGGCGATGACCCATTTCGGTTCCGGCATCTGGTCATAGAGGGTCTTGATGCCGGGGGCCATTTTTTTCGAGACGGTGCCGGCGACGATCATCAAATCGCTCTGGCGCGGCGACGGGCGAAACACCTCGGCGCCGAAGCGCGAGAGATCGAACCGGGCGGCCCCGGTGCCCATCATCTCGATGGCGCAGCAGGCGATGCCAAACGTCAGCGGCCACAGCGAGTTGGCCCGGCACAGGTCGATCAGTTTGTCGGCCAGAGCAAACTGGACAAAGGAAGCCGGTACCGTGTCTAAGGACGGCGATAAGTCTTGCGTTCCCACGTGAATACTCCTTTGACCCAGGCATAAACGACGGCAAGCGACAGGATGCCGACAAAGAGAAGAATCTCAATCAGGTCGCGCAGCACGAACATCTCGTCGTTGTAGGCGAGCGCTACCGGAAACAGAAACAGGACATCGACATCGAAGGCAAGAAAGATCAGGGCGTAGAGATAAAAGACGATGCCGTAGCGGATCCAGCTGTCGCCGATCGGATCCATGCCGCATTCGATGTACTGATCACGGGCACCGCTGACCTGTCTGGTCTTGCGCGGCATGAACAGGTAGACAATGAGGATCGGTCCGAGGGCGAAGACCAGGCCCCCGAGGATAAAAGCGGTAATCCAGAGGATGTCGTCCCGGTATTGGAAAACCGAATAGTCCATGCACACCCCTCCTTGATCGTAAATCTTCCAACGGCGGGACAGGTTTCAACCTGTCCTCCGCTAACTTCCAACGGCGGGACAGGTTTCAACCTGTCCTCCGCTAACTTCCAACGGCGGGACAGATTTCAACCTGTCCTCCGCCAACTTCCAACGGCGGGGCAAAGGTTATCTGTCCTTGGCCGACGATCATGCAGCTGATACTGTGTGGCTGCAGTCGAAATCAATAATGAGCGATCGCCAGAAATGGAGGCATAATAAAAAAGGTTTATTGCTCTGTCAAATTTATTTTAATATCTTCATGTTGTCTTGAAAGGTTGGCATTTCCACCTATTCCCGGTACCTGGAAGTCACAACGAACAATGGAAATCATCGTTGTGATTTCCGGTCCTGCGGATATTTACCGCGGAGGGCGGTGGCACACGACACCTCTCAAGGCGGTTTCTGATTGCTGAAAAGACGTTGTAACAAGGTGTTTTTTCCCGTAAAGGGCGATTGTTCCGAAAACTATTTATGAAAGAACGTATAATGTGATATGATTCCCGGTGCATTGTCAGTCATTGCGATGTAAACTATCAAAAAAAATGAACATGGAATAGAACATGTCCATCACTCTGAGACAACTAGAGATTTTTATAGCAGTTGCCGAGACGGCCCAAGTTACGAAGGCGAGCAAGAAGCTTTTTGTTACCCAGTCCGCCGTCAGCATGGCCTTGGCCGAGTTGGAGAACCAATTGGGCGGGTCGTTATTCGACCGACACGGCCGCAGCCTGATTCTCAATGCGCGCGGTCGGTATTTGCTGCCGCAGGCCAAGGATATCGTTGCTCAAGTCTCCAATATTGAAAGCATCATGTCGGAGCGTAACGACACCTTGAGCGGTTCCATCAATATCGCCGCAAGTTCTTCGCTCGGCAACTATATTCTGCCCTATCTGATCGGTGCTTTCAAAAAATCCCATCCGAAGGTGATGGTTACCATGCTCGTCTACAACACCAAGATCGTCGAGGGGATGGTGGTCGACGGTACGGTGGACATCGGTTTTGTCGAGGGGGCGGTAAAAAGTGGTAATCTGAAAATCAGGCCGTGGTTCAAAGATGAACTGGTCGTGCTCACTGCGCCGTCGGATCCGCTGGCCAACAATGATATGTTCAATATTGCCAGGGATATGAAAGACAGCAAATGGGTGATGCGCGAAAAAGGTTCGGGCACCGCCGCCATTTTCCATGAAAAATTGAAAGATTATCTCGATGAGGCGACCGTCGTTTTCGAGACCGGCCATCCTGAATCCGTCAAGCGGGCCGTCGAGGCCGGTGTCGGCATCGCCTGCCTGTCGGCATTGACCATCTGCCGCGAAGTGGAAAACGGCTGGCTCAAATACCTCAAGGTGGAAGGCGTCGACATGAAGCGGCAGCTGCATATTATCAGCCGCAAGGACCGGCCGGTCAACGATGCGCTGGTCGAGTTCCTGGTCTTCTGCGATGTGATGTCGGTTTGCGAGGAAGAAAACGTCTGTCTCTCGTCACCGTGGAAACTGCAGTCTCTGCTGGCCCGTCATTCGGCCGGCAAAAAGCGCTGATGAGCGCTGTTTTCCCACTATACGCCGCTTACCGCCCGCCCCCGGGAGAAAATGCGGCAGCGGGCATCCCACTGCCGGCCGCTTACCAGTCGCGGCGATAATGGACAGTCAGCAGAGTCAGACCGTGGGCCGGTGCGGTGGCTCCGGCCCGATTGCGGTCCCGTGCCTGCAGGATTGCTGAAAAATCGTCTACATCCCGTTTGCCGCGACCGACTTCAAGCAGTGTCCCGGCAAGATTCCTGACCATGTGACGCAGGAAGCCATCTCCGGTAACGGACAGGTGGAAGAGAGCAGCGTCCGCTTCTTCGATCGTTGCCCGGAAGACGGTTCGCACCGCCCCCCGGCCGGATATCCTGCTTTTATCGCGGGAGCCGGTAGTTTCAAAGCTGGAGAAATCATGGGTGCCGCAGATGACCTGCAGACCGGCCGTGATTGCCTCGGGCGAGACTGCGTAGGGAAAATGGGCGGTTGTCAGCCGCCGGAGCGGGCAGAGTATCGGCCCGGTGAAAAACGCGTAGCGATAGGTCTTGGCCACTGCGGAGAAACGGGCGTGGAAATCGAATGCTTCGTCTTCCGCGGCGAGAATGCGGATGTCCCCGGGCAGCAGCGCATTGAGTCCTTTTTGCAGCGCCCGGCAGGACAGGGAGCCGGTCATCGTGAAATGGGCGGTCATGCCGAGGGCGTGGACGCCGGCATCGGTACGTCCGGCCCCGTGCACGGTGATGCGCCGATTGCAGATGATACGTGCCGCGCGCTCGATTTGCTGTTGGATCGAGCTGCCGTTTGTCTGTCTTTGCCAGCCGCAATAGCCGGTGCCGTCGTAGGCGATAACAAGCTTGATGGTCCGCATGGCTCGGCGTGCGACGGCGATCTCCGGGGCGGTGTTACGGAAAGAGGGGGACCTGGTTCAACCCGGTCGTCTCGGTGAAGCCGCACATCAGATTCATATTCTGGACGGCTTGGCCGGCGGCGCCTTTGACCAGGTTGTCAATCGCCGCGGTGAGGATGACCCGATTGGTTCGCTCCTCGAGCGTCAGCGCGATATCGCAGTGGTTGGAGCCGCGCACGTATTGGGTGGCGGGTTGCTGACCGCGGTCCAGAATCCGTATGAACGGTTCCTCGCGATAGCGTTGATACAAAAGTTCCCGCAGCTGCACCTCGTCGGCGGAGGTTGCCAGCGTGGCGTAGATGGTGCTGAGAATGCCCCGGGAAACCGGCAACAAGTGCGGCGTAAAGGTGACGGTTACCGGGCGGGCGGCGCAGTCGCTGAGGTGCTGCTCAATCTCGGGGGTATGGCGGTGCTGACCGCCGACCTTGTAGGCGCGGAAACCGTCGGTAATCTCGCAATAAAGGGTGGCCTGGCCGGCCCCTCGGCCGGCGCCGGATGTCCCCGATTTGGCGTCGATGATGATCGAGTCGGTATCGATGATGCCGGCCTGGAGCAAGGGTGCCAAAGCCAGGATGATACCGGTCGGATAACAGCCTGGATTACCGACCAGCTCGGCCGACCGAATGCGCTCGCGATACAGCTCCGGCAGACCGTACACCGCCGCTGCCGCCAACTCCGGGGCGCTGTGGGGCTGGTACCACTGCTCATAGACGGCCACGTCGCGAAACCTGAAGTCGGCCGACAGATCGACGACCTTCCTGCCGGCTTCGATCAGTCCCGGCACCAGTGCCATTGCCGCCTGGTGCGGCACGGCACAGAAGTAGAAGTCGGCCAGCTCGGCAAGCTCCGCGGGTGACGGGTTGGTACAGACAAGATCGGTTCGCTGCTGCAGATGCGGATAGATGGACGACAGCGGTTTTCCTTCGTGTTGCCGGGAGGTCGCGGCCGTGACGGAGACATCGGGATGGGAACTGAGCAAGCGGACGAGCTCACCGCCGGTATAGCCGGAAGCTCCGATAATGGCAACGCGCAGCATAATGGGTACCTCGCTGGTCTAATGGGTGTGTTCGGGTCGGGCAAAAGAAAACGGGGATAACAGACCTGCTGCCATCCCCGTTGCACCTGCCGGCCGCCCACCGTGCCTGAGGCAGGGGGCGCATACTTGGCCGTGGCTGTTATCGTTTGGAAAACTGGAACTTGGCGCGGGCGCCTTTTTGGCCGTACTTCTTTCGTTCCTTGTTGCGCGGATCACGGGTCAGCAGGCCGGAGCGCTTCAGAGAAGTGCGGTAATCACCGCCGACTTCCAGCAGCGCTTTGGAAATGCCGTGCGCCAGGGCATCGACCTGGGCCGATTTGCCACCGCCTTTAAGCGTTGCGACAACATCATACTGGTCTCTCGTTTCCGTGACCTCGAACGGCTTTTCGATGCGGGAATTCTGAAACATACCGCCGAAATAGTGATCAGCTTCCATCTGATTGACGGTCACCTTGCCGGTCCCCGGAACGATCCAGACTCGGGCTACCGCTTTTTTCCTCTTACCGGTTGCGTAAAAACGATCGGCCATGGCCACTTACTCCGTTATGCTAAAGGGTCAGTTCTTCCGGCTGCTGGGCGCTGTGCGGATGCTCGCTGCCGGCATAGACTTTGAGTTTTTTCAATTGGACCCGGCCCAATGTGTTCTTGGGCAGCATTCCCTTCACTGCTTCCATGATCAGGGCGGTCGGGTGTTTTACCACCATTTCCCGGGCAGTGGTCTCTTTGAGGCCACCAATGTAGCCGGTGTGTCGATAATAGATTTTATCGTCCCACTTGGTGCCGGTCAGGCGGATCTTATCGGCATTGGTCACGACGATAAAATCTCCGTTATCGATGAACGGCGAGAATGTCGGTTTGTGCTTGCCGCGGAGACGAGATGCAATTTCAGTTGCAAGACGACCCAGAACCTTGTCCTTGGCATCGACGACATACCATTTTTTTTCTATCTCCCGGACAGGAGCAAGGTAGGTTTTCATGAAGCCCTCAACGGTCTCTACTATGGTGAATCGTTAATAAAAAAAGGTTCGAGCAGAGTCGAACCTTGAGGAGTTGAAGTGGAGCGGGAAACGAGATTCGAACTCGCGACTTCAACCTTGGCAAGGTTGCACTCTACCACTGAGTTATTCCCGCTCTGTTTCATACTCAAAACAGGAGAACATGTAATAAACGACGGGATAAATGTCAACAGAAAAAGACAGAGCCGGATGCTTTGTCCGATTTTGTCGAAAACCGCGTCGGGAGGAAAAAAAGATGGTTTTCCTCAGCTATTATATGATAGATATGAAGGACATGCAAAAAACAATACGCAGCCCAGCGACTTCCGTCCGAACCAGCTTGACTGTGCATGGAACTTCTTCGGGGATTCCTATGTCGGAAACTGATGACAGGCGATATGGCAGCGTGGCGCGTCGAACCGCCGAAACAGATATCAAGCTCGAACTCAATATCGACGGCACGGGAACGGCCTCGGTCGCCACCGGCGTCGGGTTTCTCGATCATATGCTGACGCTTTTTGCCGTGCACGGGTTCTTCGATCTGTCGCTGACGGCCGGTGGTGATATCGAAGTCGACGATCATCACAGCGTCGAAGATGTCGGCATCTGTCTTGGTCAGGCCCTGGCTGCAGCGCTTGGCGATAAGGGCGGAATCCGGCGCTATGGGACGAGCCTGGTGCCGATGGACGAGGCGTTGGCCCGGGTTGTCGTCGACGTGTCGAATCGACCGTTTCTGCATTTTCAGGTGGCAATAACCGATCAGAAAGTCGGCACCTTTGATACCAGCCTGGTAAAAGAGTTCATGCGGGCCCTGGCGCAGCACGGCGGCCTGACCCTGCATGTCGATCTGGTGCACGGCGAGAATGCGCACCATATCATCGAGGCTGTTTTCAAGGCGCTCGGCCGAGCCCTCAACGAGGCCACGAGTCGGTTGGCCGGCAGGTCAGGGGCCGTGTCTTCCAAGGGCTGTCTGTAAACCGATCGCCGATCTTTCGGCGGCAACAATGGGGTCTTCGTGAAATCATCAACGTTTTTTGTTCAGGCCATGCTGGCCTGCGTTCTGCTGACCATGCTTGCCTCCTGCGGCGGGACATCCGCACCGCCCACCGAGCAGCAACGACAGGCGGTCGTCAGTCAGGTCCCGTGTCTGGTCGTGCTGCCGGTGGAAACAGACCTGCAGGAGGATCAGACGGTCAAGTACGACCGAGCGGCCCGGCTGGAACAGGGTGCCGCCTATATGGATACGGTATTGGCCGAACAACTCAACGGGCGTGGCCATGTCAGGGTGGTGTCGTCCCGGCAGCTTGCCGCCTTGATGCCGGAGCGCGGCAGTGACCGCACGGAACTGATAGAGCACATCGGCAGTCAATTAAAGTGCAACGCAGTTCTGGTTACCACGCTGACCAGGTATCAACCGCGAGTAGGCGGTGATTACGGAGTCGAGCAGCCCGCGTCGGTGGTTTTTGCCATGAAGCTCTCCGATGTCCGCCAGGGCACGGTTCTCTGGAGCACGATGTTTGCTGAGACCCAGCAATCACTGCTGAGCAACCTGATGTCTTTCGGCACGGCTCTCAGGCGCGGTTTCAAATGGATCACCGCCGAAGAAATGGTCGAGCAGGGGATTGTCGAAAAGATTCGAGAATGTCCGTATCTCTGAGGGAGCGAGGAATGCTGAAGACCAGCAGCCCGACTGTCCGACCGGACAGCCGGGCTGCTGCTTTCCCGGGACCCCGCGGATCGGTGAGCGGAGCTCGATGAACGTGGCCCTGCGGAAACACAGAGCAGCGAGAGCGGTCCGGCTGCCTGGGCCGCTCAACCGCAAAATCGGCCGGGCGATGCATGACTGGCAGATGCTCGGGCACGGCGATCGGGTACTGGTCGCCGTGTCGGGCGGGGTCGACAGTTTGGTTGCCGCCTGGATCCTGCACCAATGGCGGGCCAAGGCTCCGATCGACTACGAAATCGAAGCGGTTCATGTCGTCAATAACCCGGCCGGTCCGGGATCATCGCCCGGCATACCGGCCGAGATCATCGGCCGCCAGGTGAGGAGCTGGGGACTGGCCTATTCGGCCATTGATGGCCGGCCGGTCCCCGAAGGAGAAGACCGCAGCTGTTTTGTCTGTGCCCGCAATCGGCGCAGCCAGCTCTTCGATCTGGCCCGGCAGCGGGGGTGCGGGAAAATCGCGTTGGGCCACCACAAGGACGATCTGATCGAAACCTTCTTTATTAACAGCCTGTACAGCGGTAATATATCGACGATGCTGCCCAGGCAAGACCTGTTCGACGGCCGGCTCAGCCTGATCCGCATCCTTTCCTATCTGGAAAAGCGAGATGTGCTTGCGCTTGCCGAACTGGCCGGTATCGAGCCGGTTGCCGACCGCTGCCCGCTTGCCGGCGATACCCGGCGCGACACGGTGCGGGAGCTGTTGACCGGCCTCTACGCCGCCATCCCGGGCGCCAAGGAATCGCTGTTTGCGGCGCTGGGCAACGTCCGTCACGACTATGTGCTGGACCGTCCGCCGGCGTCCGGTCATGGTTGCCCGACCGGCGGTACAGAAGATTTATATGAAAATCACTTCCCCGGGCCGGGCGGTTCTGCCGGCGGCTGCATCGCGAAGGCCCGGCTGGGCCCAGAATCAGGCCCGAAGGGTGGCTGACGGGGCGTCCGCTGTTAGCCAGCGGGAAAGAGGTTAAAACCTGTCCCTCCGTTGGTTGAGATTGAGTCGACCAGGCCGCAGCGTAGCAGCTGGAGCCAGGACCGCCCAGCCC
>CAYSSK010000025.1:0-37391 GCA_964433645.1 uncultured Desulfofustis sp. | reverse complement strand
CTGATTTCCTATTTCACCGGGTTCAACAAGGACGCGCAGGTCGATGTCTCGGCGCTGCAGGTCCCGGGAGTTGCCGAGAAAGTAACGGAATTCAATGATGCGGTCACCAGGGTCAACCGACTCGGGGACGAGCGGGCCGGGCTCGGCCTGCAGCTCGATGAATTGCGCGCCGCTGAGAAGGATGGCGGGCATGATGGCCAGTCCGTGGAATCCGTTGAGCTGCGCGGCCGGATCGAGATCGCCGGTATCCGCCTGGCCGAAGCCAAACAGCAGGTGGAGGACATCCGCCAGGAACTGCGGGGCCTGAAGTTTAGCGCAGTTGAAGAGGGCGATTCCTACGCCTTCTATCAACAGGGAGCGGCACCGGCGGGGGCGGAGACGGTCGGTAAGACCTGGCGCCTGAGGGTCGGCAATGATGAGCTTGATCAGGACAACCTGAAAATGATCGGCGGCGGCGCGATCGTCGGCAAAATTCCGGAAGGGCTGCCGACCTTTACGGTTCCCGATTTGACGGTAAAGACGTTCTTCAAGCTGTTTCCGATGGCGATCATCATCTCCTTGCTCGGCTTCATGGAAGCCATCGCCATCGCCAAGGCGATGGCTGCCCAGACCGGTCAGAAACTTGATCCGAACCAGGAACTGATCGGCCAGGGCCTGGCCAATATGCTTGGTTCCATCGGTTCGAGCTATGCGGTTTCCGGCTCCTTTTCCCGTTCCGCCGTCAACCTCCAGGCCGGTGCGTTGACCGGGGTCTCCGCCGTGGTTACGTCACTGATGGTGGTTATCACCTTGCTGTTCTTCACGCCGCTGCTCTACCACCTGCCGCAAGCGGTATTGGCCGCGGTCATCATGATGGCGGTGATCGGCCTGCTCAACGTGAAAGGGTTCGTCCACGCCTGGAAAGCGCAGTGGTATGACGGGGCGATCGCGGTGATCACCTTTGCCGTCACGCTCTATTTCGCACCGCATCTCGACAAAGGCATCATGATCGGCGTTGCCCTGTCGATGGTGATCTTCCTCTACAAGTCAATGCGGCCGGTGGTTGCCAGCCTGTCGATGAGCGAGGAGAAGGTGCTGAAATCGGCCGATTATTATCGACTCAAGGGCTGCCGGCATATTTCCGTCGTCCGGTTTGACGGCGCACTGTTTTTCGCCAATGCCAGTTATCTCGACGAGCAGGTATTGAAGTTTCGCAACGACAAGCCGGATCTCCGTTATATCCTGCTCGATGCCCGCGGCATCAACGACATGGATGCCTCCGGAGAGGAGGCCCTGGCGATGCTGGTCAAGCGGGTGCGCAGTGCCGGTCTCGGTTTTGCCATCTGCGGCCTGAAAGGCCAGGTCATCGATGTGATGGATCGGACCGGTCTTTATCACGAGATCGGTGCGGAGAATATCTACGCCGATAGCCGCACGGCCACCGCCGCTTTGGTCGAGAAGATCCATCGCGGCACGGATCTGCCCGAGGGTGGCTGCGACGGTTGTCCGTTAACACAATACCTGCCGCTTGAGGATCAGGAAAATATCAAGAAAGCGCGACTTAAATAACCGTTATTGTGCCCGCCTGATTGGCTGAGATTGCCACCGAGGCGGGCCGGCTCTCTTCCGTCCATGTGCTCTCGGGCGGAATTCAGATGGGGACCACTCCTCTTGTTCGTCGTGGCGTTCAGGAGGTGGTCCCCATTGTTTTTGGTGAAAAATTGCATCGCTGCCGCACCAGTTTTATGGTTGCAAAGGCTCGTTAAACAGTTTATTTAACAATATCATTAATTGCCAAATCGTTTGTCACCGGGCCACTGCTCCGGATCAGGGATATCCGGAGCCGCAGCGTTTTGATACGTCATCCTACATTGCATGGAGACGAGCAATGGTTCGACTCTTCGCCAGACCGGCAATAAAGCTTCTCCTTCTCGCGGCAGCGATTATATGCGTCCCGTTGTCAGCTTTTGCGTCAGGAGCGGAACACCAAGAGATTGCTTTTACGCTGGAAATGGGGCTGGTTTTCGGGGTCTTGGCGTTGGCCATTATCCTCTTTATTTTTGAGTGGGTCCGCGTCGATGTGGTCGGCATCATCATGATGGTGGTTCTGCCGGTGCTCGGCCTGGTGTCGCCGCAGGAAGCGATCAGCGGCCTGTCGAGCAACGCGGTGGTGGCTATTATCGCGGTGATCATCATCGGCGCGGGTCTGGACAAGACCGGCTGCATGAACGTGCTGGCCAGGAACCTGCTGAAAGTGGCCGGCAAGTCGGAGAACCGGATCAAGACGCTGATCTCGGCCACGGTGGCCTTTATTTCCAGCTTCATGCAAAATATCGGGGCAGCCGCGCTGTTCATGCCGGCGGTCATCCGGATGGGTCGCCAGACCGGCATCCCGGCCTCCCGTATTCTGATGCCGATGGCGTTTTGCGCGATTATCGGCGGCACTCTTTCCCTGGTCGGGGCCAGTCCGACCATCCTGCTCAACGATCTCATCGCGCAGGCCAACGACCTTGGCATCCTGCCGGTCAAGGTCGAGCCGCTCGGCCTGTTTACCCAGACGCCGATCGGCATCGCCCTGGTGATTGCGGCGATCGCCTATTTTGTCGTTTTCGGCAACCTGGTCATGCCGCGCCGCGCCGATGAGCGTGATGAGAACCACCTGATGCCGTCCTCACTGGTCGATACCTACCAGGAGGTGGCCGGCGTTTATGAGGTCGAGGTGCCGGGCAGCTTCGGTTCCTTTACGCTGGAGGAGTTGCATGTCCGCGATCGGTATCATGTAACTATTGCCGGAGTGTACATGCCGGGATCGAAACAGAAGAATTACGCTCCGACCCGCGACGAGTTGATCCGTTCCGGGGAGACGCTGGCCATCGTCGGCAACGAGGAGCATGTGCGTCGCTGCGCCGAGGATTTCGGGCTGGTCTACAAGGGGGAACTCGATATTTTCGCAGAAGATTTTTCGATCAACAATGCCGGTATCGTGGAAGGCATCGTCACCCCGCGCTCGCTGCTGGCCGGGCATACCATGCGCGAGCTGAGATTTCGCAAGACCAACGGGGTAGTGCCGGTGGTGCTCTGTCGAGAGGGGATCTGTCAGTTCGACCAGATCACGAAAGAAGTGATCAAGCCCGGTGATGCGCTGCTGATGTTCGGGCGCTGGGAAAAATTCCGGGAGTTGCAGAAGCGCAATTGTTTCATCTTCACCACCGAGATCAAGGGGGACGAAATCAGGAGTGAACGGGCCGGCTTGGCGGTGACCTGGCTGATTATCGCGGCGGCCCTGGTCCTGTGGCTCGAGCCGGTGAGCGCCGCTCTCGGCGTCCCGATCAAGTTGTCCCTGTCGATTTCACTGCTGGTCGGGGCTCTGGGCATGATCCTGACCAGGGTGTTGACCATCGATGAGGCCTATCGTTCCATCGACTGGATGACGGTCTTCCTGCTGGCCGGACTGATCCCGCTCGGCCTGGCCTTTCAGAAAACCGGCGCCGCCGAATGGGTGGCGGTGACGATCATCAACCTGGTCGGCGAGGTGCCGCAGGTCGTATTCCTGCTTATCGTCGGGGTGCTCACCTCGTTTTTCACCCTGGTCGTTTCCAACGTCGGGGCCACGGTATTGTTGGTGCCGCTCTGCATGGCGATGGCTGTCGAGGCCGGCAGTGACCCGCGCTTGGCGGCGATGGTGGTCGCCCTGGCGGCCTCCAACACCTTCGTGTTGCCGACCCACCAGGTCAACGCGCTGGTGATGCGGCCGGGCGGTTACCAGACGATCGATTACGTGCGGGCCGGCAGCGGGATGACGATCATCTACCTGGTCGTTTTGATCACCATGCTGTCGTTGTTCTATTAGTCCGAAGCGTCGGCGGTAATCCCGGGCCGGCAGTACCGGCAAAAAACCGGCCCCCTGGACCAGGTGTCCAGGGGGCCGGTGCGTGCCCGCATTGTCCGGCTCAGCTGCCGGAACAGTGGTTACGGAGTCGGGTCGACCGGCGGTACCAGATTGTCGATCTCGTCCTCGCCGACAGCATAGTCGACGTATTCAGACGGATCATCCGAGTCGTCGAAGGTATCCTGGGCATCGTCGGACGGTGCCGGCGGCTCGGCATCGCCGCGAACGCTGTCGTCGCCCTCGCCGCCGCTGACTTGGTCCTCGCCGTCGCCGCCGACCACCGTGTCGTCGCCCTCGCCGCCGTGGAGGACATCGTCGCCCTCGCCGCCGTCGATGGTATCGTCGCCCTCGCCGCCGTCGATGGTATCGTCACCATCGCCCGCCAGGACGATGTCGTCGCCGCCGCCGGCGTCGATGACGTCATCGCCGCTGCTGCCGGCAATCACCTCGTCGGCATCGGTGCCCTCGATGTCGTCGTCACCGTCGAAGGTTACCTCGAACTCGGTTTCGACGGAATCACCGTCACCGTCGGTGATCTCAGCGGAGAACTCGAACTCCTGCGCTTCGGGATCCTCGTAGCTGCCGCTGACGCTTTCGACCCGATACCCTTCGTCAGTGTTGAGTGGCTTGTCGTCCTGGTAGGACATCTCAACTTCCTGGAAGGTCACCGTCTGCCCATCGGTATCGGTGATCTTGATCTCAAGCACTTGATCGTTACTCGGGGAGGACCCGTTACCCTCACCCTCGATCGAGCCCTCGCCGACCATGGTCCGGGTGCCGTCATCGTCATAGCTGAAGGCCTGCCAGCGGGCCACCTCCTCGGGCGGCCAGTGTCGACCGCCTTCATCGAGATGATCGAGTTCAACCCTCACCTCGGTCATGTTCAACGGGTTGTCATCGGCGTCAGTGAAGCTCATCTTCAAGATCTCGCTGCCGAAGATGGAATCCTCGTCGATGAAGTTGTTACTGACCCCGATGCCCTGATTGGACCAGTTGACCTCGTCGGTTCCGACCAGACCCGGGTTCTCACCGGTAAACGTCACCTTCAGCGCGCCGTCCGTCCGGACCAGTTCAGCAGCTTTGCCGCCCGGAGGATTACCCTGTTTGAGGTTGATGTCGAACTCCTTCTCGGGAACCACTTCGTGGTTGCCCTGTTCGACCGTGTAGTTGCCGGTGAATTCACCGCCGATCTTCTCGGGAGCGACGGTGAAGAGGATCACCGGCTGGGTCTGCTGGCCGCTTTTGACCTGGGAAGTCGCGGCTCCCGTCGGCAGAACGGCAGCCCAGCTGCCGTCGCTGTCATTGTACTGCCAGAGCGCCTGCTGGCCGTTGACCAGATACGGTTGTCCGTTACTGTAGACCGGGGCGCCGTCGGAGAGCTTGTTGCCCGAGCCGTCCAGCGGATTGATCGTCACCTGGGAGAGGGCATCGGCGCCGGGGTCGACATTGAGATCGGCCACCAGTGAGTTGCCGGGTTCATCGGCCAGGATGGCATTTTGAGCCGCCTTTTCCACTACGGGCACGTCATCACCGACCTCGATCACGAAAGCTCCCGGTGTGGCGGCGACGGTGTCGCCGTCATAGTCGGTGGCCCGGATCAGCGAGGAGAGATCGATGCCGTCGATGACCCCGCTTTCGCTGACCAGCTCAAAATTCTCGCCGTTGCCCGCTTCATGATCCAGGGCGCCCTGGAGATCGAAATTCCAGGTGCCGTCAGACTCGACCGTGAAAGTGAACACCGTCGGCCCGGCGGCATCGCCGGCCCGGGCAACCAGGGTGTAGCCGTCGGTCGCATTGCCGACTACTTCGTAGGCCAGTTGCTCGCCGCCGGAGTAGAGCACCGGCAGTTCGCCGACCTCGGTCGCCAGACTGAAGCTGAGCGGTTCGTCGGCACCGCTCTCGAAGAGCAGTGCAAGATTGCCTCCGGAGGCCTCGTCGCCGCTGCCGGGGCCGGTCGTCCCATCAGCCGTGTCGGGGATTGGGGCGTCGGCAACCGGGTCCATATCGGACTCGATGACCGTGGCGGAAATGATCGGCGCCGGCTGGCTGACCAGATCCGGCAGAATGGCGATCAGGTCGCCGGCATCGTCGATGTTGAGCGCGTCGCCGGTGCTGTCCAGCGTGTCGAGCCGGTCGTCCTGAGCGTTGTTGACATTGAGGCCCACCGAGCGGACGCTGTCGGCCCAGGCCATCAGGGCGGCCAGTTCGTTGCTGCCGTCACCGCCGGTCACCTGATCCAACGAGGCGGTGGGATTGCCGGATGATAGGGGAAGGGGTCCACCGGTCTCACCGAGATCCGGATCGTTGTGCCGGTTCGGATCGCCGTCGGAGAAGAAGATCACCTGGTTGACGATATCGCCGGAGACATCCCCGGCAGCCAGCGGTTTGATGCCGGCATAGCTCGTATCGGTCCACTGCAGCCCCTGCTGGAAAGCGGCCTCGTAGTTGGTGAAGCCGTTGGCCGAGAGGCCATTGACTGCCGTTTCGGCGGTGCTGATGTCAGAGCCGCCGCTGCCGTTCTTCTTGATGTCGAAGGTGCCCAGGTCGTAGGCGTTGGTATCGTAGGACACCAGGTGGACCCGGACGTTCTCGGCGGCGCTGGCCTCGAGGGTGGTGAGCAGGCTGACCACCGCGGTCTGCAATGCGGCCATCCGGCTGACGTCGTCGGCCCCGCCGAACTTGATGTTGGTGGTCATACTGCCGGATTTATCCAGCACCAGCATCAGGTTGAGATTGGTCGGCACCTGATCGGTTCCTTTGGCCTCCGGTACGTCATCCTGGACCTGGACCATGAAGGAACCGGGGGCTGCGCCAACCGCGGTATCGCCGTCGGCGTCGGTGGCGCTTACCAGGCTGGAGAAGTCAATCCCGGCCGCCGAGCCGTTGCCGTCGCGAAGATCAAAGTTCTCCTCGCTCTCGGGGTCGACTTGGTCGACATGATCGAGTTGATCCTGAAGATCGAAGTCCCAGCTGCCGTCCTGGTTCACCGTCAGGGTGAAGACCGTACCGCCGCCATCGGCGGTGGCCGTCAGCACGTCGGCGCTGCCTTCGACTCGGGTGATCTCGTAGCTGATCTCACGACCCTGGGAGGTGAGCGCCGGCAGATCCCCGATATTGAGATCCGACAAACCGTATTCGATCAGGCCCGGATCGTTGTCCGCTCCGATGTTGAACAGGCCGGCCAGGGAAGCCGCGCCACTGCCCGAGGCCTCGTCCAGGTTGTCGGAGAGGTCCTCGTTGATACCCTCGGACTGGTCCGGACCCGGATCACCACTGGTGAGGCTCATATCGTCTTCCTCGACCGTGACCAGGATCGGTTCCGCATTCGCCTCGGCCACCGGTCCGTCGTCGTTGATGTTGACGATGAAGTTGGTCTCGACCGAGTCGCCGTCGTAATCGGTGGCGGTGATCGCGAAGACATCCTGGACCTGGTCGGCCGCGAAGCGGTCGTAATCGCCGTCATGCTTGTCGGCGCTGCCCTTGTCGTTGTCCGGGTGGACCGTCGTGTTATCGGTCAGGGTGTACTCCCAGTCGCCGTTGGCCCACACCTTGAGCTGGCCGTTGCTGCTGTTGATCACGGTGGCATCGCCCTTGTCCGCATCTTTGTTGACTTCGACTTCGACATCGGCGTCGCCGCTGCCGATAAAGCCGTCCGGGGAGTAGATCCCGGAGCTGGAGATATTCAGGGTCAGCCCCTCGTCGGCGCCGGTAACGAACTGGATACCGGCTACCGATGCGGCAAAGAAATTGCCGCTGGCGGTGGTGGCGGTGTTGGGATCCGTCTTGGTCCCGTCATCAAGGTGCGACTCGCTGACCACCGGTCCTTTCTCGACCCGCAGCACGGTATCGTCGAAGTCGCCGTCGCCGAGGTTCTGGTCCTCGATCCTCACCTCGCCGCCGTATTCCGGAACCTCGCTGATGAACCGTTGCGGCCAGGGCGAAATCGCCCACTGGTCGGTGAAGTGGGTGCCGGCATCCGGGTCGTCGTTACCCGGATAGTCGTCAAGATCAATCGGGGTACTGTCAAAGGCGGAGTCCATGAAATAGACGCCTTTGACCCCGGTCAGCTCGTCGACATCCGCGCCGTCGATCTGCAGTACCCACGGCGGCTCGCCGTCACCGCCGGCGCGGAAGGACAGGGTGCTGCCTTCGGGGAAGTCGTTGTTCTTGGCGCCGTCGGCGATCAGGAACATCTTGGTGCCTTCTTGATACTGGCCGAGGTTGACGCCTTCGGTGTACTCGTTACCCGAGCCCGGATTACCGTCGTCGCCGTAATTAAACGTCGGGTCGGCCTGGCTGAAATTGGCCAGGGCGTTGGACTCGGGCACGATGATCTGCGGATTGACCGGTTCACCACCCTCATTGAGCTCGTAGGTGCCGATCACGTTGTTGTAGCCGGCATACTCCGAGATGAAGTAGTACTGGGCCGTCTCCACCACCTCCGGTACGTCATCGACGACGATGAAGTTGAAGGTCTCGTCGGGCAGGTCAGGGATCGGATCGAAGTCCGAGTCGGTGCCGCTGATCACCGTCGAGAAATCGATGGACGCTACCGAACCGTCACTCTCAAAGAGCTGCAGGCCGGTATTTTCACCGTCGCCCTCGACGTGGTCAAGTTGGTCGTGGAGGGTAAAGGTATAGGTGCCGTCCGGCTGCACGTCCAGCGTGAAGACGACCCGTTCGCTTTCCTGGAACCCATTCTCGCCCTGCGGCGGTCGATCCTCCTGACCCAGATCGAAATCGACCGGGATAACCTGAATTTCAGGATAACCGGTGTCCTCGACATAGGCTTCCAGGGTGGTGCCGTTGGCATTCATCCGGTAGAGCACCTGGCCGCCCTGGGAAACCAGTGCCGGCAGCCCTTCGAGCTTGGCCCCGTCGATGGTGAACTTGGCAGCCGGCAGGTCGTCGTCGGCGCCGAGATCAATGATGGTGTTGAGATCGCCGGTCACCTGGCGGACATCGTTCTGGTACGGATTGTTGAAGTCCGAGTCCTCCGGTCCGTCATCCTCGTCCGGGTTGCCCTGGGACAGGGTCGGATAGGTCGTGCCGGCCCCGGCGTCCGGGGATTCGAAGAAATTCATCGCCTCTTCCTCGACGACCCGGGTGGTGTCCCCGACCACTTCCGGTCCGTCATCGAGAATGTTGATGGTCAAGCTGCCCGGGGCGCCGGTGCTGCCGACACCATCGGAGTCGTAGGCGATAAAGCTGAAGACGTCGGACAATACGTCGTCGCTGCCGGTGGCGCCGGCATTGGGGTGGAAGATATTGTCGCTCAGGGTGTAGGAATAGGTGCCGTCATCGTTGACGACCAGGTCGTTATAGGTGCCGGGCACGGTAATGGAATCGCCGCTGTTGTCGATAACGATCTGCTGGGGGCCGAATACCAGGATACCGGGAGTGTCCGGACCGAAATCGAAGCTCAGGGTGCCGCTTACCGTGGTCGGCCCGCCGCCCGGGTCGGTGCCCTCGGCCAGGTTGGCCTCATCGATGGTCTCGACCAGGTCGCCGGCCGTCGGATCCGTATCAGCCGCAGCTGCAGCTGCAAAGACAACCGGAGTCGGGGGCGGGGCTGGTGGGGCAACAGTCGGCGGCGCCGGAGGCGTTACTCCGAGGATGCCCGCTTCCGGGTCCAGAAACGACCTGGATACGCCGATGGTTTCCGCGCCAGATTCCGGGGTGACCTCCTGGTTGATGCGCTCGAACCGGACCGTGGCCTGGCCGCCGCCTGCTTCTTGAACCCCGGCCGCAGGCCCGGCAGCGGTCGCTTCCAGATCGGTAGTCGGATCGAATTGTTCGCCTTCCAGCAAGGCCTGCTGGATCTGTTCAACCTCGGCCGCAGCCGCGGCGATGTCCTCCGGCGCGGCGCCGCCGAAAACTTCCTGGTCGATGACCATGTCGGTCATCCGACCCAGGTCGAGCCGGCTCTGGCCGGCATCATTGAAGACGATCGAAACAGCGCCGGCACCGCCGGTCATAATCCGATCACCCAGATAGATGGTATCGTTGGGCTGCAGGGTTCGAGTCACACCCTCGGGCGATATTGCCTGAACATTCCCGTATATTATGGTTGCCTGTCCTATGATTTGAGAACCGCCTTGTTGGGTTCCGGTATTCTGCTCTGTTGCCATGATGTCCTCCTCCGTTGAGCTTCTATTGAGCGGTACGTCTTGTACTACATTGTAGGAGTACTTTTCCGTGTTGAAATTGTACTAAAGTACAAGTTTGTATATTTTAGGAGGATATAACTATTTTCTCCTTCAAAAACCCCAGTCCATGCCCGGGTACGGCGCCACTTGAATGGGTAAACAGCAATCGTTTTCTTGGGAAGAAACGGGTAGTACGCCCAAGAGCGACTCAGCCGGACGCCGGGGCAGGATCTTTCTTGACGTTGATCGGGCTATTCGCCGAATAGCCCGTTACCCATGGGTGGGAATCTTTAGAATTGTGAAACGTCTGGAGTAATTGTGTGGATATGGTTCTCGGGAGCCAACCTGAATAACAGCAGTCCTGATTCGACCAATCATGAATACGCCCCCCCCCCGAATACGCCCCCCCGGATCGGTAAACATTGGTCTTGTGACCTATAAAATACTCACCAACGAACGGTCGAATAGTGTACCCAGGTACTATCTTCTCATTTTTGCGTGCGCACCAGACTCAGCTGCTAACAGTCAACCAGGGGGCAGGGGTGACGGAGACGGCCGGGCTAATGGCCTGGCTAACGGTTTCCCGGCTTTGGCAAGCAGGCTGGAGCCAGCTGCTGGAGGCAGTTGGGAACTTGGGCAATGGTAACTAATAGCAGATGCCTTCTCGGCACGCTGAGTTTCATGGGTAATTGACTTCTTATCCATATTCGTTCACTTCTGTTAGCCAAGCCTCATTTTTTCCGATGTTTTTTCCAGCGGAATGATTATCAATGACTTTAAGCATCGTCACTTTGTAGGAGGGCCGTCAGGGGAAACTCAGGCCATCAGTCCTTTTTGAATGATGAATGCGACGAAGCACGCAAAGAAAAACTTCCGTAGGACCACAACCAGAGTAGATAGGAGGTCAACATGAAGTCGCTCAAAACCGCAGGCTTGTTGGCGTTAGGGGTGTTGCTCTGCAGTACCTCGGCACAGGGAGAAACGCTCGCCGAAGCGATCGAAGAGGTAATAAAAACCAATCCGCAAGTTAGATCCCAGGTCTTCAACCGGCTGGCCCGGGATCAGCAAGTCGCCCAGGCCAAAGCGGGCTATTACCCCGTGCTTGAAGTCATGGCGGGGGCCGGGATGGCAGAGTATTGGGAACCCGAAGATGAATCCCTGAACCCGAGAGAAGTGGTAATCAGCCTGCGGCAAAACGTATTTAGCGGTTTTGCCACCATGAACGAAGTGGAACGGCAGAGAGCCCGAGTGGATTCATCTGCCTATTCGCTCCAGAGAATATCCGAAAACCTGGCGCTGGGAGCGGCCCGGGCCTATGTCGACGTGTTGCGCAAGGAGGAACTCAAGAAAATCGCCGAGGAAAACCTGCAGACGCACCTCAGGATCATGGACCAGATCAGGCTTCGCGGTGATTCCGGGGTCGGCAGCCAGGCCGATACCTCCCAGGTCCAGGGACGCCTTTCCCTGGCCCAGGCAAACGTCGTGGTTGCCGAGAGTAATCTGCTTGACGCTTACTCCAATTACCAGGCAGTCGTCGGAAAGCTTCCGGAAAATCTGGTCAAACCCCAGCCGCCGGAAGGTCTGATGCCGGCAACACTTGAAGAAGCACTGGACAGAGCGGTGGCCGGGCATCCGACCCTGAAATCGGCAATGGCCGATCTAAACGCCAGGAAAGCGCAGTACGAAGTGGCCAAATCGGTCTATTATCCAATCGTCGACCTTGAAATCGATCAGCGTTGGGACGAGGAAGTCAGCCGTATCGAGGGTGAGCGCGAACAGCTTGTCGCCATGGCCCGTGTCCGCTATAACCTCTTCAACGGGTTCAGTGACCAAGCCCGAAAGGCTGAAACCTTAGAGCAGGTCAACGAGGCCCGGGAAATCAAGAACAATACCGAGCGCCAGGTAGTTGAGTCGATGAGACTGTCGTGGATGGCTTACCAGTCGGTGTTTGACCGGATCGATTATCTGCGCGATCATATCAAAGCCACCTCAGAAACTGCCGGGGCTTACTCCAAGCAGTTCGATATCGGCAGGCGAACTCTCCTGGATGTTCTGGATACCGAAGCGGAAGCCATTAACGCCAGGATCGACATGGTCGAGGCGGAAGCCGACGGTATGGTGGCCCAGTATCGGATTCTCAACGGCATGGGGGAACTGGTCAGTGCATTCGACCTCTCCTGGCCGGAGGAGGCGATGATCGCCGACAACAAATAGTCCCAATAACATACCGAAATCTCTCATCCACGACCCGTGACGAGCAGCCGCTTCGTTACGGGTCTTTTTTTTCACTTTGGTTTTTTTCTATATTTTCTTGATAAGCTGTCCGATTTATAGTCAAATCGAATAGTTGTCCGAAGCCGGTGTTGCCGTTTTGCGACAAAGGTGTCGGTTGCCTCCTTTGGAAAGGTGACTACGCTGGTCTTTGTTCAACAGCAGCAGTTGTCCTGCCATTTCCAGGGTCAGGTCAGGTTGCCTTACAGTGTTTGCAGATACTCCATAAGGTACAGAAAGAATACAAGTTATGATCACGTGATTCGCTTCGGTTCGCAAACATGGTTCCGCTTTGGCTTGCTTGTGATGTTCCTGGGAGCGGCCGCCTGCTCCATTATCTCGGTGCAGGCCCGTAGTGGGTTCAAACTCGACTCTAAGCTCCTGGACCGGGTTGAAATACGATATGGGGAGTACGCCAGGAAACGGCTTCTTTCCTGGCAAAGGCTCATCCAGCAGGATGAAAGCGTCAGCGATCTGGAAAAACTGGGAAAGGTGAATACTTTCTTCAACAGAATGACGTTTGTGGACGATATCGACCACTGGCAGCAGGAGGATTACTGGGCCACACCGGTAGAGTTTCTGGCGACCGGCGCCGGTGACTGCGAGGACTTCTCTTTGGCCAAATACTTCACCCTGAAAAAAATGGGGGTTGACGAGCGCAAGCTGAATCTGACCTATGTCAAATCGCTGAAACTCGGCCAGGCGCATATGGTCGTCACGTACTACCAGAGACCGGGTTCGGAACCGTTGATTCTGGACAACCTGGTTCCCGAGATCGAACCGGCTTCCCGGCGGCAGGACTTGCTCCCGGTTTACAGTTTCAACGGAGTCGGCCTGTGGCTTGCCAAAACACGGGGAAAAGGCCAGCTGGTCGGTCAGAGCGACCGTCTCAAACGTTGGCAGGATCTGCTGCAGCGACTACCGGAGGAACTTCACTGAAATGGTCTCCCCCGCATCCTACGGCCATCGGGCCGAAAGCCCGTAAGGATTTGCGTATGTCCCTGTACCGACAACTGCTGATCTTCACGCTGGCATTGTTCTTCGTACTTTTTGTCGGCGTCTGGGTGGACAAGCTTCAAAGCACCAGATCCTTTCTGAGCACTCAGCTGCAATCACACGCCCAGGACACGGCCACCTCACTCGGTTTGTCCCTGTCTCCCTTCATTGCCGCTTCAGATTACGCGGCGGTGGACACGATGCTCAACGCCATTTTCGACCGCGGCTATTACCGGCAGATCACCGTCAGGAATTTGGAGGGTTCGACGATTTCCGAGCGAAAGCTCGAAGTTGTCATTGGAAAGGTGCCCGACTGGTTCATCGATCTGATCCCGCTGGCGCTTCCGGGCGCCGAGTCCTTTATCATGGCCGGTTGGCAAAAGGCCGGCTCCATCTACGTGGAAAGCCACCCCGGTTATGCCTACCTGACGCTGTGGCAGACAGCGGTCTTGATAACCGGTTATTTCGTGATGACCGGCGTGGTCGTCCTGGTGCTCGGTGGTCTCGGTCTGCGGTTATTGCTCAGGCCGCTGCGGCGGGTCGAACAACAGGCGGAAGCCATCTGTCGTCGGGAATACGAAATTCAGGAGCAACTTCCTCGAACCAGGGAATTGCGCCAGGTCGTCGAAACCATGAATCGCATGACCGGCAAGGTCAGGGAAATGTTTCAGGAACAGGCGGCCATTGCCGAAAAGCTTCGCCAGAGTGCCTTCGGTGATTCCCTGACCGGGTTAGGCAACCGTCGCTATATCGAAGCCCAGGTGGATACTGTCTTGGCTCAGCAGGAGGTTGCCTGCAAAGGCTCCTTCCTGCTGGTCCAACTCAATGGCCTGCAGGAAATCAACAATTTGCGGGGGTATGCCGCCGGAGACGAACTCGTCTGCAAGGCGGCCGGAATTATCGCCGGGGCGACCGCTCCGTTGGTATCGTCAATTGCGGCCCGGCTGGGCGGCGGTGATTTCGCCCTGTTTCTTCCCGACATCGACAAGGAAGATACGGAAGACGCGGCAGCGGCTATTACCGGCGGCCTGGCTCGCCTGGCCGCTGGACAGCTGACCTCTTCGGACAATGTCTGCGCCCTTGGCGGTATCTGCTATGAGCGGTCGGCATCGCTCACCAGCTTGTTCGCCGAAGCGGATCTGGCCCTTCGTTCCGCCCGGCAGGCCGGCCCCAATCAATGGGTCCTCAGGGACCTGGCCGATGCGGGGGCCACGGCGGTTCGCGGCAAGCGCTGGTGGCTCGAAGCGCTCACCACGGCGCTCGCCGGAAAATCGCTGCGGGTCAGCGCCCAGAAGGTGTTCCAGAGTACAACTCCGGATGAACTGATGCATCTGGAACTGTTCTCCCAGATTATTCTCGAAGACGGCAAGGTCGTGCCCGCAGGCATCTTTATTCCCGTGGTTGAAGGGTCCCCCCTGGTCACCGATCTCGACCGCCAACTCGCAACGCTGGTGATCAAGCAGCCTGAAGCCTTCAAGGTGCCGGCTCTCGCCGTCAACATGTCAGCCGGCTCTCTGGCCGACCCGTCTTTTGCGGACTGGTTGATCTACAAGCTGGGCGGCTTGGCTAAAACCGGCCCAAAACTCTATTTCGAATTTTCCGAATTCCAGATCGTTCAGGACCTGGAAGCGGCCGGCCGATTTGCCGAACGAATCAGGGAACTGGGCCATGGCCTCGGCCTCGACCATTATGGTCGCAGCTTCAGCAATTTTAGTTATCTCAAGTCGCTCAAACCGGACTACGTCAAGATCGATGCTGCCTTTACCCGGGAATTGGAGCACGAGCACAGCGACAGTTATTTCTTTATTGGGGCGCTCTGCGGTGTTGCCCACAGTCTCGACATCAAGGTGATTGCCGAGGGTATCGAGAATCGACGCCAGCTCGAACTGCTGAGCGAACAGCGGGTTGACGGCTACCAGGGCTTTTTCCTTGATCGCCCACAGCCGGTCGACCTTTCCTCTTGACAGCTGCACCGGAACAGCTATCAAGAAGCCACCGATACCTGTCAGCCGCAGCGAAGCCGGCTAGAGAATGTCATCGACGGTGAAATCGGTATGATCCTCGTGCATGCGCTTGCGGGTTTCATGCCGGGCGCCGAGTTTGACCCTGGCCTCCTCGGGCAGATCCGTCGCGAGGATCACGTTTTTCTTGATCAGCACCTCGATGAGGTCGTCAAGAACCCTGATGACCCTGGTATCAGTCAGTTTCAGTAGGGATTCGTAGCTTTCACCGGCACCCGCCGTCGTCAGGAACTCAATCAGATCCTGCTCGCTGACAACCTCCGCATCGTCGCCGTCTGCCCCGGGTTCCGTGCGAATCGCAACGATCCTGCCGCCCCGGTCTCGTTCCGCATAGAGCATGGCATTCCTCCCGCTCATTATTTCTGCAATAGTAACCAGTTTTGGCACAATGCGCAGGGGGATCCATTGATAAAAAGAAATCTGTGATAAACTTTATAGGTGTAAGTCCTTGGAGGGGGGAGGTCCCATTTAATTCAGCAAACGGCGGCGGATGAAAGCACGTGTTGTCCAGAAAAAGCCCGAAACCTGGGAGTTGACCGATAGCAGCGAGACGATTGACGATCCGCTTACCGACTGTCTGGCCTCTTTATCCAAGATATTCGGACAGCCGGTCTCCAAAGCGGCCATCCGGGCCGGCCTGCCACTGGAGAACAACCGCCTGAGCGTCAATCTCTCGGCTCGGGCTGCCGCCCGCGCCGGCATGTCCTCCCGGGTGCTGGCCCGCGAACTCAAGAACATGAGCGGCCTGGAACTGCCCTGCATCCTGCTGCTCAAAGAGAAAAAGGCCTGCGTCCTGACCAAGATCGATCACCGGGAGCAAAGGGTCACGGTGCTTCTGCCCGAGAGTGGGATGGGCAAAGATGAGCGCTCGTTTGACGAGATAAACGAACGCTACACCGGTTATACGATTTTCGCCCGCCCGTCCTTCGATCGGGTCAGGGACGCTTCGGCCCCGGAAAAGGCCAGTCAAAAAAACTGGTTCTGGGGCAAGATGCTCTCCTCCTGGCGGCTCTACCGGGACGTACTGGTCGCCTCGTTCCTGATCAATGTGCTGGGACTGGCAACTCCGTTTTTCATCCTCAACGTCTATGACCGGGTAATTCCCAATAACGCCTTTGAGACCTTGTGGGCGCTGGCTATCGGAATCGCTATCGTCTATCTCTTTTCCCTGCTGATGCAGAGCCTGCGGGGCTATTTTGTCGATCTGGCCGGCCAGAAGGCGAGTCTGAACATGTCTGCCGAGCTGTTTGAGAAGACCCTCGGCATGAAGATGGCGTCCCGGCCCGATTCGATTGGATCTTTTTCAAGTAAAATCCAACAATTTGATTCGATCCGTGATTTCATTACCTCAATTTCCATCACCGCTCTGGTCGATCTGCCGTTCGTGATTCTCGGCCTGCTGGCGATCTGGTACCTGTCCGGGTCGATCGTGATCATTCACCTGATCGCCATCGTCGTGCTGATCTGCTACTCGATTTTCATCTACAAACCACTGCGGAACAGCATCGAAAAAACCTATGAGGCCTCTGCCAAAAAGAACGCGATCCTGGTCGAAGGGCTCAACGGTATCGAAAATTTGAAAATGCTTGGGGCTGAAAGCAAGGTCCAGCATGAGTGGGAAGACTCGATCGCCCACATCTCCAAGTGGGGGGCACGCTCCCGGTTTCTCTCGACCTCGGTCAACCACCTGTCGACCTTCGTCCAGAGTTCCACGGTGGTGGCGGTAGTGATTGCCGGTGTCTACGCAATCTCCCAGGGCAATTTGACGCAGGGCGGCCTGATCGCCATCGTTATCCTGAGTCGCCAGGCCATCGCTCCGATGACCCAGTTCGTCAGCCTGGCCTCCCGCTTTCACCGTGCCCACACGGCCTACAAGACCCTTAAAGGACTGATGTCCCGGCCGGTGGAACGACCCGCGGATTCCTCCTTCCTCCATCGGACCCGGATCACCGGTGAGGTGGTTTTCAAAAACGTCTCGTTCCAGTATCCCGGGCAAACGGTCCAGGCCCTCAAGGATATCACGTTGACGATCCGTGCCGGTGAGCGTGTCGCCATCATCGGCTCCATCGGTTCCGGCAAGAGCACGCTCGGCAAGGTGCTGCTCGGCCTGTATGAGCCGAGCCACGGCATCGTTACCGTCGACGGTACCGATATCAGACAGATCGACCCGACCGACCTGCGCCACTTCATCGGCTGCGTCCCCCAGGATATCACGCTGTTTCGTGGCTCGGTCAAAGAGAACATCACCCTGGGCCACCCCGATGTGGATGACGAGGTCATCATCCGGGTGGCCGACCTGGCCGGCGTCTCCGATTTTGTCAAGAACCATTCCCAGGGCTTTGACATGCAGGTCGACGAGCAGGGCCGGAATCTTTCCGGCGGCCAGCGGCAGACGGTCGCTCTGGCCCGGGCCTTGCTGCTCGATCCGCCGATAATGATCCTTGACGAACCAAGCAGTTCCATGGATGCCCGTACCGAGGGTATATTGTGCCGAAAGCTCGCCCCGATTCTCCACGGCAAGACCCTGATCCTGGTAACCCACCGGGCGTCGTTGCTGAAACTCGTCGACCGGCTTATCGTCATGGACAGCGGCATGGTCCGGGCCGACGGTCCCAAAAACAACATTCTGGAAGCCTTGAAGAGCGGCCAGTTGAATGTATAAAACATGGCACAAGGAAGCGATCGATTGAGTCGGCCGACCGAAAAGAAACGCTCGGCGCGATATTCCCAGGAAGATCTGGATCTGATTACCGATATCAGGACCACGATCCTCGTGCAATCACCCCGCGGGGGCCGGGTTTTGATCTGGACGACCCTGCTCTTGTTCGTCGTCGCCATCGGCTGGGCTTCGGTATCCGAAGTCGAGGAGGTGACCCGGGGAATGGGCAAGGTCATTCCGTCCAGCCAGATCCAGGTGGTGCAGAATCTCGAGGGCGGTATCCTCGCCGAAACCTACGTCAGAGTGGGTGATATCGTCCAAAAGGGGCAGTTGTTGATGCGGCTGGATGAAAAACGCTTCTCGGCGCCCTATCAGGAATACCGGAACCGATACTTGGCCCTGCTGGCCAAGGCCGCCCGATTGCGGGCCGAGACCCAGGGAACCGAGATAGCCATTCCAGAGGAAGTCCGCAACGAGAAGATGGAGTTTGCCGACCGCGAAATGGAATTGTTTGCTTCCCGAAAAAACGAATTCAAAGCCGCCATCGGCATTCTCGAGGAGCAGGTCAAACAGCGGCGTCAGGACCTGGTCGAGCTCAAGGAGAAGGTATCCGAACTGACCAGGACCTATCGGCTGCTGAAACGGGAAATGGACCTCACCGAACCGTTGATCAAGGACGGCGCCGTCTCGGAAGTCGAGTTCCTGCGCCTGGAACGGGAAGCCAGTACCAAGCAGGGTGAAATCAACGCCACCAGGCTGGCCATTCCCCGGGTACAGTCGCAACTGGAAGAAGCGCTCAAGGAGATCGAGGAAGAGCGGCTCCAGTTTGCCAACAAGGCCAAGGAAGAACTGACCGAAGTACTCGTCCAACTCGATACGATGTCGGCCTCTTCGGTGGCCCTGGCCGATCGGCTGGATCGGACTTCGGTCCGATCACCGGTCTACGGGACCGTCAAACAGGTATTGGTCAATACCATCGGCGGCGTCGTTCAGCCCGGGATGAACCTGATCGAGATCGTGCCGCTGGAAGATACCCTGCTGGTCGAAGCCAAGGTCAAACCGGCCGATATCGCTTTTCTCCGGCCCGATCAAAAAGCGGTCGTCAAATTCACCGCTTACGATTTTACCGTGTTTGGTGGCCTCAACGCCGAGCTTGAACATATCAGCGCCGACTCCATAACCGACGAGCAGGGTAACAGCTACTATCTCGTCAAAGTGAGAACTGAAAAAAATTATCTGGACGGCAAAGACGGACCCATGCCGATCATACCCGGCATGGTGGCCACCGTCGATATCCTGACGGGCAAGAAAACGATCTTATCGTACCTGCTGAAACCGGTACTCAGAGCCAAGCAAATGGCACTGCGGGAGAGATAGTCATGAATATTCTTTTGTGCAGCCAGAACGATAGCGTCCTGCGTCGCTGGCATGAGGCCCTCAAAGACCAGTATCAGTCCTACGAAGCCACCACTCTCGAGCAGGCCAACCGGATACTGGCCGGCAAGAAGATAGCCATTGTCTTTGTCCACCGTTCGCTGGTGGACCGCCAACAGTTGCAAAAAATCATCGCCAATCCGGGCAAAAGCAAGATTTTCGTGCTTGCCGACCGACCCACCAACCAGGAGGGAATCGCCTGTTTGAGAATGGGATGCCAGGGCTACAGTAATACCTACATTGCCGCTGCTCGGCTCAGCCAGGCGGCGCAAACGGTCATTTCCGGACAGATCTGGACCGGTTCAGATTTGCTGGAATACTTGCTTGATCGGGCGGCTAGCCATCCGGAAACAGCGGCGCGGACACCGGGTGGACAGTCCATGGACCATCTTTCCAAACGAGAATACCAAGTGGCTTCCCTGGTAGCCCGAGGCTTGGCCAACAAGGACATCGCCGAAGAACTCGACATCACTGAGCGAACAGTTAAAGCGCACCTGAGTTCGATTTACGGTAAAACGAGCACGACCAGCCGGGTCAGTCTGGCCAGACTTTTTGGCAATGGCTAGTCCGGCGGGTCTCACGGCCGGCGGCAGCGAGCAGGCGTTGTGCGCAGAGAAAAGCGGTGTCTGCCGCAAAAGCTGACGGTGACGACCGTCTTTCTGATCGTTCTAAGCAACTCCGGCCGGCTCCTTCGAGGCAACCGTCGGCGATCAGGCCTTCCGTCATAAAGTGCGTGCTCATCGGTCACTCCTCTCATATCTGCTTCCATCGTATTTTTTTCCGGCTTTTTCCAATGGCTGTCGTATGATAACGTGGGATAGCGACAATATTAACCAAACCGCCAACCTGTGGCGACAGATCGTGTCGCGATACGCATCGAGTGCAGTATGTCCGGACAATTTCTCCGTTATCTGACGATGCTGCAGCAGATGCCGACGGTCCCGAAAAAGACCACCACGCGCGATCTGCAAACAGCCCTCGAACAACATGGGTTTACGGTGAGCCAGCGGACCATTCAGCGGGATCTGAAGTCGTTTATGGCCGTGCTGCCGGGGCTGCAGGTCGATGACGCCAGGGATTTTCCCGGTTGGTCAAAAATATTTGTTGATTTATTTTTTAATAATTGGCATTATATACATTTTTCTATCGGCTAAATGTCGATTGTCGCCGTAGGCCGTAATTCTCCCGACCGCACGGTTTTTCCGGGATTATGGATTTTTTTGCCAAGGAGTTACAGTACTTGTAGCTCCTTTCTTTTTTTCTTTTCTCCCGGGTGGGTGACGGGAGAACTGCTTTTCACGTCGGTGTTCAGGTAAATGGTAGAGGACAATAACCATGGCTAGAGATTTATCGAAGGTTCGCAATATCGGCATCAGCGCCCATATTGATTCGGGAAAAACCACCCTGACCGAGCGGATTCTGTTTTATACCAACAGGATTCATGCCATTCACGAGGTCCGCGGGAAAGACGGCGTCGGCGCCAAGATGGACTCCATGGAGCTTGAAAAAGAGCGGGGTATTACCATCCAATCCGCCGCCACCTATGCTTCGTGGAAGGATATTGAGATCAATATCATCGACACCCCCGGTCATGTCGATTTCACCATCGAGGTGGAGCGGGCACTGCGCGTACTCGACGGGGCCATCCTGGTGCTCTGTTCGGTCGGCGGGGTTCAGTCCCAGTCGATTACCGTGAACCGGCAGATGACCAGATACCGGGTACCGCGGATCGCTTTCATCAACAAGTGCGACCGTACCGGCGCCAACCCGGAGCGGGTGGCCGGGCAATTGCGCGACAAACTCGACCTCAATGCGCGGCTGATGCAGCTGCCGATCGGTCTTGAGGCCGATTTTTCCGGCATCGTCGATCTGGTTACGATGAAGGCGCTCTATTTTGAGGGAACGAGTGGCGAACAGATTCGTGAAGCGGAGATTCCGGCCGAGATGCAGGCCGAGGCGCAGGAGCGTCACCAGGAGTTGCTCGAGGAATTGTCGATGTACTCCGAGGAATTGATGGAGGCCCTGCTGGAAGGGGGAGAGATCGACAACCAGCTGGTTTATGAGGCGGTCCGCAAAGGGACGCTGTCGCTCGAATTTACGCCGGTGTTCATCGGCTCGGCCTACAAGAATAAAGGCATCCAGCCGTTGCTCGACGCGGTGGCCGCCTATCTGCCGTGTCCGACCGATGTCCAGAATTTCGCCCTCGACCTGCGCAACAACGAGGAGGAGTTCGCGGTGACCAACAGCCCGGACGATCCGTTGATCATGCTCGCCTTCAAGCTCGAAGACGGGCGATACGGCCAGCTGACCTACGTGCGGACCTATCAGGGCAATTTGAACAAGGGTGATACCGTCTACAACAGCCGGACCGGGAAAAAGGTCAAGATCGGTCGACTGGTGCGGATGCACGCGGACGAGATGGAAGAGATCGACGGCTGCGGGCCCGGCGATATCGTCGCCCTGTTCGGTGTCGATTGCGCCTCCGGCGACACCTTTACCGTAGAGGGGATCGATGCATCCATGAGTTCCATGCATATCCCCGAGCCGGTCATCTCGCTGGCCATCATTCCGGTGGATAACAAGGCGCAAACAAATATGTCCAAGGCGCTCAACCGGTTTACCAAGGAAGACCCGACCTTTCGGACATTTGTCGATCACGAGACCGGTGAAACCATTATTTCCGGCATGGGCGAGCTACACCTCGACGTCTATATCGAACGGATGAAGCGTGAATACAAGGCCGCGGTCACCGCCGGGGCGCCGCAGGTCGCCTATCGCGAAACCATCACCGCCCGCGCCGATTTCGATTACACCCACAAGAAGCAGACCGGCGGCTCGGGCCAGTACGGGCGGGTGGCCGGCTATCTCGAACCGATGGAAGAAGGCGACTATGAGTTTGTCGACTCAATCGTCGGCGGTGTCATTCCCCGTGAATATATTCCATCCTGCGACAAGGGATTCCAGAAAAGCATGGAAAAAGGCACGCTCTGCGGCGCCTCTGTTACCGGAGTCCGGGCGGTTATCAACGATGGCGCCTCACATGCGGTGGACTCCTCGGATATCGCTTTTCAGTTGGCCGCCATCGGGGCGTTCAAGGAGGCGTATCGCAAGGCCCGGCCGGTGATCATGGAGCCGATCATGAAAGTGGCCGTGGAAGGCCCGACCGAGTTCCAGGGTTCGGTGATGGGCAGCCTCAACCAGCGGCGCGGCATGATTATCGGTACCGTGGAGGAAGGCAATTACACGGTGGTCGAGGCCGAGGTGCCCTTGTCTGAGATGTTTGGTTATTCCACCGTCTTACGCTCGCTTACCCAAGGCAAGGCGGAGTTTACCATGGAATTTGCCACGTTCAAGCAGGTGCCGAAGAGTGTTGGCGAAGAGTTGGTCAAGAAATACGAGCAGGAAAAGAAAAATAACTGAAATCTTGTGTTGGCCTGTGTCACGCCGCTTCACTCACCAAGAGAGTAGGGCCGGCGACAGGTTCGTGCCGTTGTTAACTGAGAGGAGTTGAGCGCCATGGATAGAGAAGATCTGATCACCAGCAATCCGCTGCGGGTGTTGGGGCTGGACAATAAAGCGGAAGAGGGCAGGCAGAGTCTCGGCCTGGTCATGGCCAGGGCCGGCCTCGGCAAGACGGCAATCCTCGTGCAGATTGCTCTGGATTCGATGCTGCGGGGCAATCGGGTTCTGCACGTGTCGATCGGCGAGTCGATCGAGAAGACCCGCGACCGGTATGACGAGATCCTGTCGCTGATGGTCGAGGGGTTATCCGAAGAAGCACGGACTGAAGTGGCCCGGCGACGGATGATCATGACCTTCAAGGAAAACGTGTTCAGCCGGCCGATGCTGGAAGAGCGGTTGAAGGACTTGATCCAGCAGGAGATCTTTCAGCCCGACTGTCTGATCATCGACGGCTATGATTTCGACGGCAACGGCCGCCGGGCGATGGAGGACTTGAAGGTGCTGATGGCCGATCTCGGTATCGCCGTTATCTGGTTTTCGGCGGTGTGCCACCGTGAGGACACGCGCGTTTCCGCTGACGGCGTCCCGGCCCCCTGTCACACGATCGATGATCTGTTCGAGGTGGTGCTGCTCATTAAACCCCATGGCGACCACATCCACCTGGACATTCTCAGGTGTGCCCATTGTCAGGTCGAACCGGGCACGACACTGACGCTCGATCCGTCCACCATGTTGATCAAAAAGGCGTAGGCCAACCGATTGTCCCGCCCGACCGGGCGCTACGGAAGATCAGAAAGCGGGTCGTCCCGGTCGGGGCGACCCGCTTTTTTCGTTAAGGGGGAGCAATGAGATTTCGACCCTGTATCGATGTGCATGATGGTACCGTTAAACAGATCGTCGGCTCGACCTTGAGCGACGCTGAGCCGGACCGGCTGCAGACCAATTTTATCGCACCCCAGTCGCCGGCATGGTTTGCCCGGCTCTATCGGCAGGACGATCTGCGGGGCGGGCATATCATCATGCTCGGACCCGGCAATGAAGCGGCGGCCACCGAGGCGCTGGCCGCCTGGCCCGGCGGCATGCAGATCGGCGGCGGCATTACCGCGGAAAACGCGCCGCTGTGGCTGTCACGCGGAGCCTCTCACGTGATCGTTACCTCCTGGGTCTTTCATGACGGCCGGATCGATCAGCACCGCCTGGATCGTTTGCTGGCCGAGGTCGGCCGGGACCGGCTGGTGCTGGACCTCAGTTGCCGCCGGCGAGGCGAGGACTATTTTGTTGTGACCGACCGCTGGCAGCGTTTTACCGAGGTGCGGGTCGACGCCTCGGCCCTGGACGAACTGGCTCACTACTGCGCGGAATTTCTGGTCCATGCGGCCGATGTCGAAGGAAAGTGCCAGGGTGTCGAGACCCGGCTGCTCGAACTGCTCGGCCGGCACACCCCGATCCCGACCACGTATGCCGGCGGTATTCGCGATCTCGACGATCTTCGCTGCATTGACCGGATCGGTTCCGGCCGGCTCGATGCGACCATCGGCAGTGCACTCGATATTTTCGGCGGCTCTTCGATACGGTATGCCGAGGCGGTGGCCTTCCATCGAAGTCGGCAGCAGCAGGACGGCTGATATGACCGAGCCGACTCCTGCCGGCCGGCCCCATGGCGGCGAATCATATCGGGAACTCAAGCTGCTCCTGCCCGATGAGTTGTTTCGGGCCTGGCAGCGCTGCTCATGGCTGATTGTCAACGAGAGCGGCACAACCCGCCTGGAGATCATGGAGGAGATGGTACGCGATTTTCTCAGCAAGCATGGTTGTTGAATCGCCCGGACCTCACCGGCGCCTTGCCGTCTCTGCGGGGCAACGTTCCAATTCTTCGAGCAAACCCGCCGATACCGTTGTTTTTCCCTATCTGGAGTGACTTAAAAATCGGATAATCGTTTCCGGTAATTCTTGACATAAGCCGATTTGAAGTGGTAGGTAAATTCCAGTCGAGTTGTCGAAGCGATACCTGAAGTTTTTTGAATATCTATCGCTAAAACAGTGTGTTGCCGCGTACTGCGGCCTGACCGAGGAGCTTTATGCGACACATCCTTGCCTTATCGACGCTGCTGAGCGCATTCTGGCTGGTGAATTCCGGTCATTACACGACGTTGCTCATTTTCTTCATGGTTGTCTCGGTATGCTTCGTGGTCCTGCTGTGTCAATTGATGGACCTGGTGGACGGCGAATCGCAACCGCTGAACCTGACCTTTACCATCCCGACGTATTGGCTGTGGCTGATCAGGGAAGTGGTCCTCTCCAATATCGCGGTTGCCGGCCATGTCTGGAAAGGCAGCGACTCCATCAGTCCGCGACTGTTCATGGTGACGGCAAACCAGAAAAGCGATCTGGGCAAGGTCATTTATGCCAACTCCATTACGCTGACGCCGGGAACGGTCAGTGCCGACCTGGAAGGAGACCGGATCACGGTCCATGCCCTGACCGATGAATCGGCGGCGAGTCTGTTGACCGGTGAGATGGACCGACGGGTCTGCCTGGTGGAGCGCTGATGTTCGCATTGACTGCATTGACGCTGCTGGTGGTCATGGGCATGGCGCTGATCCGCTCATTCAAGGGACCGACGCTCTACGATCGCATCCTGGCGGTGAACAATTTCGGCACCAAGACGGTACTGCTCATTGCCACCGTCGGCTTTCTCGACGGCCGCCCCGATTTTCTCGATATTGCCATTGCCTATGCTCTGATCAATTTTATCAGCATCATCGGCGTGCTGCGATTTTTTGAGTATGCCGGTCAACGGCCGCACGAGGAGGAGTCCTGATGGATATCCTGCTCGAGGCACTCAGTTGGCTGTTGCTGGTGACCGGCAGTTTCTTCTGTTTGACCGGCGGCGTCGGCCTGCTGCGGTTTCCCGATTTTTTCTCCCGGATTCATGCGGCCAGTCTGACCGACACACTCGGGGCGGGGCTGATCCTGAGCGGTTTGATGATTCAGGCCGGCTGGTCGCTGGTGCTCGTAAAGCTGCTCCTGATCCTGATGTTTTCCCTGCTGGCCGGTACGACGGCCAGTCATGCGATGGCCAAGGCGGCTCTGAAAAGCGGCTTGCAGCCGATGAACCGCGAAGACATCGGCGGCCTTAAAGAAACGGAGAAGGCGCCATCGAAACGCTAATCGACATCGTCATCATGAGCTTTCTGGCGGCCACGGCAATTGCCATGGTGCGGCTGAAAGACCTGTTTGCCGTGGTCATGCTCGCCGGTATCTACAGCCTGCTGTCCGCCAGTCTCTTCCTGACGCTGGATGCGGTCGATGTCGCCTTTACCGAAGCCTCCGTCGGCGCGGGCATTTCCACTCTGCTGATGCTCGCTTCGCTGAAACTGGTCGGGCGTTACGAACAGCCGAAACGCTACAAGCCTGCCCTGGCGCTTGGCGTGGTGCTGGTGACCGGCGCCCTGCTCATTTACGGAACCTTTGACATGCCGCCGTTCGGCTCGGCCGATGCTCCGGCCCACCAGCATGTCGCACCCCGTTATATCGAAGACTCAATGACGGAAATCGGTGTTCCCAATATCGTCACGTCGGTGCTGGCGAGCTACCGCGGCTACGATACCCTCGGTGAGGTTCTGGTCGTGTTTACCGCGGGTCTGGGCGTCATGTCCCTGCTTCGGGTCTCCCGGCGGACGAAGGACAAGGCCCGGCAGCATACGCCGGCCGACATGCAGCAACAGATTATCCTGCGGGTGGTGGCCAAAATGATGCTGCCGCTCATTTTGTTGTTTGCCCTCTATGTTCAGTTTCACGGTGATTACAGTCCGGGTGGCGGCTTCCAGGCCGGAGTTATTTTTGCCGCAGGCGTCATTTTATATACGATGTTGTTTGGTTTGAGCACGGCGCAGCGGGTCTATCGCCGCGAGGCGATGCAGGCGCTGACGGCAGTCGGCGTCCTGCTTTATGCCGGCGTTGGTGTGAGTTGTATGGTGCTTGGCGGCAATTTTCTGGACTATGACATGTTGCGCCACGACCCGGTGCATGGGCAGCATCTGGGCATTCTGCTCGTGGAGTTGGGGGTCGGGATTACCGTGGCGTCGGTAATGATTACGATTTTCTTCAAGTTCACCTGGCGGACCGTAAAACACAAGTACACCGATCTGGAAAAGCCATGATGCTGATCAGCCACTATAACTATTGGATCGTCGTGATCCTGATGCTGATCGGGTTCTATATCGTTATTGCCCATGAGAACCTGGTAAAAAAGCTGATCGGGCTGTCGATCTTTCAAACGGCGGTCTTCTTCTTCTATATCAGTGTGGGGAAGATTATCGGTGGTACTGCGCCGATATTAGACGAGAAATATCAGCTTTATTCCAACCCGCTGCCACATGTGCTCATCCTGACGGCGATTGTGGTCGGTATCGCGACAACTGCTTTGGGGCTGGCACTGGTTGTTCGAATCCAGGAGGCCTACGGATCGATTGAAGAAAATGAGATCCAGGCCCAGGACGCGCAGGATCAGACGGAGTGTCAGCTTGAAGCCTATGGCTTCCAGAAAGATCATATCCTCAGCATCAAGAGTTTCGAAGAGTGATACAGCACGCCCCGATACTGCCGGTTATCATCCCGCTGCTGGGCGCGCCGCTGTGCCTGCTCATCCGCCATCCGCGGGCGGCATCCTTTGTCGCCTTGGTGGTTGCTTCCTTGTCTTTTCTGGCAAGTTGTCTGTTATTGCAGCAGGTTCTACAGATCGGGACGATCAGCTATGAGCTCGGTGGCTGGCCGGCTCCCTGGGGGATAGAATATCGAATCGATTATTTGAACAGTTACCTTATGGTCCTGGTTTCAGGTATGGGAGCCGTGGTCCTGGTGGCGGCTCAGAGCAGCATGCGAAAGGAATTGCCGGAGAACCGGCATACCTATTTCTACAGCGCGTATCTTCTGTGCATGACCGGTCTTCTCGGGATTCTTGCCACCGGCGATGCCTTCAATGTTTTCGTCTTCCTGGAGATTTCATCTCTTTCATCTTACACGTTGATAGCCCTCGGCACCGACCGGCGAGCCCTGACGGCGGCGTATCAATACCTGATCATGGGGTCTATCGGCGCAACGTTTATCATCATCGGCGTCGGCTTGATGTACATGATGACCGGAACACTGAACATCTACGACCTGGCCGAGCGACTGCCGGCGGTCATTCATACCCGTACCGTGCTCAGTGCTTTCGGCTTCTTTATCGTCGGTGTCTGCCTGAAACTGGCACTGTTTCCGCTCCATCTCTGGTTGCCCAACGCGTATGCCTTTGCACCGTCCATTGCGACCACCTTCCTGGCGGCCACTTCGACCAAGGTCGCCGTTTACCTGCTGATCCGCTGCGTTTTCGTAATGTTCGGCATCGACTTTGTCATGTCGGTGCTGCCGTTCAAGGAGATCTTCCTGGCCCTCGCTCTGGCCGGTATCTTCGCCGCTTCCATATCGGCCATTTACCAGCTCAATATCAAGCGACTCTTTGCCTATTCCAGTGTCGCCCAGATCGGTTACATGATTCTCGGCCTGGCGATCGGCAGCGGGCTCGGACTGACCGCAACCCTGGTCCACATGTTCAACCACGCCCTGATGAAGGCGGCGCTGTTCCTGGCGATCGGCGGGGTGGTCTATCGCATCAACAGTTCCCAGCTGACCCATTTTGCCGGCTTGGGACGGAAGATGCCCTGGACCATGGCGGCAATCGTCATCGGTGGCCTCAGCCTGATCGGGCTTCCCCTGACGGCCGGGTTCGTCAGCAAGTGGTATCTCGTGCTGGCGCTGCTCGAGCGTGGTTGGTGGTTGATCACCGTGCTGGTGCTGCTCAGCTCTTTGCTGGCGGTGATCTATGTCTGGCGCATCGTTGAATGGATCTACTTCACGCCGCCGCGGATCATCCTCGACGATGTCACGGAGGCACCGATCAGTCAGCAGGTGCCGATCTGGCTGCTGGTGCTGGCCAACATCTATTTCGGTATCGATACCAGCTTTACCGTGGGCTTAAGCAAACTGGCGGCCGGGAGCCTGTTCGGTCTGAGTGGGGGGGGGCCATGACAGCGTGGCCGCCGGAGTTCTTGCTGCTGTTGACCATGCTCGTGCCGGCCGGCGCGGTGCTGGGCATTGTCGGCTTTGGCAACGTTCCCAACCTGCGGGAAGCGGTCAGTATCGGGGCCGCCCTGGTTCTGATCGGCCTGGTGACGATGCTCTATCAGCTGACCGGCGATGGTGTCGCCGTGGCGCTGAGCGGGCCGGAGTTTTTTGCCGGAATGTCCCTGCGGTTTCGCATTGAACCGCTCGGCATGCTGTTTTCGCTGGTGGCCGGCTATCTGTGGCTGGTGACGACCATTTATTCGATCGGTTATATGCGCGGCCACCGGGAAGGAAAACAGACCCGCTTTTATGCCTGTTTTGCCGTGGCCATCGCCTCGACAATGGGTATCGCCTACGCCGACAATCTGTTCACGCTGTTTATTTTCTACGAAGCCTTAACGCTGTCGACCTATCCGCTGGTCACCCATTCGGGAACGATCAAGGCCAAGCAGGGGGGCCGGGTCTATCTCGGGATACTGCTGACGACCTCGATTCTTTTCTTTCTGCTCGGCATCATCGGTACCTGGTTTGTTGCCGGGACCGTGGAGTTTCGCGCCGGTGGTGTTTTCGATCAGTCGACGACGCGCTTTGCGGCGCTGTTGCTGCCGCTCTTCATCTTCGGTATCGGCAAGGCGGCGATCATGCCGTTTCACCGCTGGCTGCCGGCGGCGATGGTTGCGCCGACACCGGTGAGTGCCTTATTGCATGCGGTGGCAGTGGTTAAAGCCGGCGTTTTTTCAGTGCTCAAGATCGCGGTTTATATTTTCGGTATCGATACCTTATCGCTCCTGCCGACGACAGACGTGCTGCTCTATCTGGCCGCGGCGACCGTTATTCTCGCCTCACTGACCGCGATGCGCCAAGATAACCTGAAGGCACGTCTGGCTTACTCGACGGTCAGTCAACTCAGTTATATCACCGTTGGCGCCTTGCTGGCCACCGGTGCCGGCGTTCTGGGCGGTGCCATGCACATCGCCATGCACGCGCTGGGCAAGATTACGCTGTTTTTCTGTGCCGGGGCGATCATGGTAGCGGCGCACAAGACCGAGGTCAGTCAACTCGACGGCTTGGGACGACGTATGCCGATTACGATGGCCGCGTTTTTTATCGGCAGCCTCAGTATTATCGGGCTGCCGCCCTGTGGCGGCACCTGGAGCAAGTGGTACCTGATGATTGGTGCCGTTGATACCGGAAAATGGCTGATCATGGCGGTGTTGATGCTCAGCTCGCTGCTCAATATCGCTTATTTGTTACCGATTCCAATCCGGGCATTTTTCTGTGACGACAAGCACCAGGAAGAGAGGGAACCCGGAATCAAGGAAGCGCCGTGGCCATCTGTACTGGCTCTTTCGGTAACCGCTATCGGCTGCCTGCTCCTGTTTTTATTTCCCCAACCTCTGTATGAACTGGCTTCCTCATTTCTTGAGGCGGCGGGGGTCGATTATGGCAGATGAAAAACGCTATTTTTTCGATGATCCGAAAAATGTCAGGCTGGTGCTCTACGCGCTGTATGTCTGTTGTGCTCTTTTATTGCTTGTCGATTTCTTCATCCATAGGCATGTCATTCACGACTGGGAACGGCTGATCGGCTTTTATGCCATCTATGGCTTCGTCGTCTGCACATTTATCGTACTTGGGGCGAAAGTATTGCGCACCGTGTTGATGCGTGGCGAGGATTATTACAAGCGGAAGGAGCGGCAGGCACAGACAAATGAGGGACGAGAGCCGGGAGATGCTTGATGGCGTGGTCTGATATTCCATGTTTTGTGCCGTTTTTTCTTGCTGCTCTCGTGGCATTGGTGACGCGTGGTCGGCTGCGTTCCGTGTCGATGCTCGTGATCATTGCCCTTGGCGGCTTGAATCTATGGTTTGGTCCGGACGAATTCCAGATTCGTCTGCAGTTGTTCGAGTTTGAGTTGATCCCCTATCGGGTAGACAGGCTCAGCCTGCTCTTTGGTTATATCTTTCATATTGCCACGCTGATTGCTGTGCTGTTCGCCCTGCACCTGCGTGATACCACCCAGCACGTTTCCGGGTTGATTTACGCAGGGAGCGCCGTTGGCGCTGTTTTCGCCGGTGATCTGCTGACCCTTTTCATCTTCTGGGAACTACTGGCCGTTTCCTCGACGTTTCTGGTGTGGGCCCGTCGGTCTGAGGACTCTTACGCGATCGGTATGCGGTACCTCATTATCCAGGTGTTGTCAGGTGTTGTTTTGATGGCTGGCGTACTTATGCACGCCTCTTCGACCGGCTCACTGGAATTTTCTTATCTCGGTACCGGACATTTCGGCGGTTGGCTGATTTTGCTGGCGTTCGGTATCAAAGCTGCATTTCCGCTGTTGCATACCTGGCTTGTCGATGCCTACCCGGAAGCAACTCCTACCGGCGCGGTGTTTTTGAGCACATTTACAACAAAAACAGCTATTTATGTGCTGGCGCGCGGATTCCCCGGGACGGAATTGCTCATCTACGTCGGTGCGGCAATGGCCTGCTTCCCGATTTTTTATGCGGTGATCGAGAACGATATGCGGCGGGTGTTGGCCTATAGCCTGATTAACCAGCTCGGCTTTATGATCTGCGGTATCGGTATCGGCACCGCTCTGGCGATCAATGGGGCGGTTGCCCACGCTTTTGTGCATATCATCTATAAAAGTCTGCTGTTCATGTCGATGGGAGCGGTGCTCCACATGACGGGGAAAATCAATGCGACCGATCTGGGCGGACTCTACAAAACCATGCCGAAGACCGCGATATTGTGCATTATCGGCGCTGCATCCATTTCCGCTTTTCCGTTTTTCAGCGGTTTTGTCGCAAAATCCTTGATCATGGCGGCGGCTTTAAAAGAAGGATTCGATTGGATCTGGCTGATACTGCTGCTTGCCTCGGCCGGTGTTTTTCATCATGCCGGTATCAAGATCCCCTATTTTGCCTTTTTTGCCCATGATTCCGGGATCCGTGTTTCCGACCCCCCAAAAAATATGCTCCTGGCCATGTCCATCGCGGCATTCTTATGCATTTTCATCGGGATATTTCCTGCGCTGCTCTACACTTTGCTGCCGTTTGACGTGTCATATTCACCATACGATGTCACTCATGTCCTGGCCCAGACCCAGCTTCTCTTTTTCTCAGCCCTGGCTTTTGTCTGGTTGAATTTGAAAGGACTTTATCCACCGGAGTTGCGCTCTGTCGTCCTCGACGCCGACTGGTTTTACCGTCGATCCGGTAAACGCCTGGTGACGCAGGGAGGTGCCTGGATCCGGGAAGTCGACAGTCAGGTTCGGAAAGCGACACTGGGCCAGTTGCATAATCTGTTGCTGTTTCTTGCTCAACTGCACTTTCCCTCCGGAAAATCGTCGATTACCAGACCAACCGGCCATATGGTCATCTGGGTGGCGGTGTTGCTTGCCGTATATCTCTGGTTGTTATTAAGCTTTCCCTATTGAAAGGAGTTCATTCCTTTTCCCGTCCTGCCGGTGTGGACGACTGTCTTTGACCGGTTTGAGCGCTCGAAAGCAATGAGCGTCGCTCGTAAAAACGGCCTGTCGCTTTGATTTTGCGTGATGGTCATGCCGCTTTCGGCAGCGTGGAGGCTGAAAAGCGGACTATGGCAGCACCCGAGATGAGTGTCGTTTTCTCCGGCAAAGATGCCGTCTTGATGGACTGGCCTTGATTTGCCTCCCAATGTTCGGTACAATAGCCTGATTTGTTTTGTAAATTATTGATCTTAAACTATAATGGAGTGCTTCCGGAAACAGCCGAATGGAGCTAGACAAAACCGCCCACCGCAAGCAGATCGAGAAATTCATTACCCGGATGCCGAGTCTGTCGACCACCGTCGGCAAAGTCATGGAGATCTGCAGCCGGGTCGATGCCTCCCCGAACGAGTTGAACAAGGTCATTTCCCTTGACCCGGTGCTGACCGGTCAGGTCTTGAAGCTGATCAACTCAGCCTATTATTCGCTGGTCAACAAGGTAACGTCGCTGACCCGGGCCATTACCATGCTCGGTCTGAATACCGTGAAGAACATGGCGCTGTCGACGGCGATCATCAAGACCGTGTCGGGAGTGAAAAAATCACGGGTCTTGCCGGTCAGCAAGTTCTGGGCGCACTCGATCAGCGTCGGTGTCAGTGCCAAGTTGCTGGCCCAGGCCAAGGATATCCCGGTGATGGAGCGGGAAGAGTTTTTCATTGCCGGTTTGCTCCACGATCTCGGCAAGATTCCGTTTGGCGACGAATATGCCGAAGTGATCCGGTTGGCCGGCGGTGAACAGGTCCCGCTGATCGACGTGGAGCGCGAGGTGCTCGGCATCGATCACCAGCAAGTCGGCTTGATGATTGCCGAGAAATGGAAGTTGAACGAGGCGCTGTCGCAAGGTATCGGCTTCCACCACGATCCGCAGCTGGCCGGGGAGGAAACTCGCCGGCAGACAGCATTCGTTGCGCTGGGCAATATCTATTCGAACATCTATGATATCGGTTATGCCGGTGATCTCTATCCGTCCGAGAGGGCGCTGGAACAATTGCTCGCTCTGACCGGTCTGGACTGGCTGGAGTTTGTCACGATTCGGGCAGACATCGAAGCAGAGATCGAAAAAGCGCAAATTTTCCTACAGATATAATCGCTTACGAAGAGGGCTGCGGATGAAATTGAGATTTTGGGGGGTGAGAGGGTCGATTCCCTGTCCCGGCCCGCAAACCGTCAAGTACGGTGGCAACAGCGCCTGCCTGGAGTTGCGGGTCGGCGACAGCGGGAGAATTATCGTCATCGATGCCGGTACCGGTATCCGCGAGCTTGGTAATTATCTGATGAAGCACGATCTGCCCCGGGGCCCGCTTGATATCGATCTCTATCTCTCCCATACCCACTGGGATCATATTATGGGATTTCCCTATTTTACGCCGGTCTACATCCCGGGAACCAAACTCCGGGTCCATGGCCCCGTCAGTTTCGAGGACGACCCGTTGCAGGATGTCGTCGGCGGACAGATGAAATATCGCTATTTCCCGGTCAACGTCGCCGAGCTTGCCTCTAGCATCGAGTACATCCGCCTGCGGGAGGATCCGGGCATGGATCTCGGCGGCGGGCTGGTCCTGACCACCAAAATTCTCAACCACCCGATCCTGGCCCTTGGCTATCGCTTTGAATACCGGGGCAAGGTTTTGTGCACCTGCTACGATACCGAGCCGTTTCGCAACCTGTTTATCACCGACCCGGCACATCCCGATTATGATGAGGCGATGGCCTACGAAGGGCAGCAGGTTGCCGAAGAGCAGAACCGTATCGTCGAGCAGTTTTTTGCCGGTGCCGATCTGCTGATCCATGACGCCCAGTATACCGAACAGGAGTATGCCGGCAAGACAGGCTGGGGACACTCCACCTATGAGCAGGCCCTGGCGGCCGCCGGACGGGCCGGCGTGAAACGGCTGGCCCTGTTTCATCATGATCCGGATCGTACCGACGATCAACTCGACGCGCTGGCCGATATTTATTGCCGCCCCGGGGCCTATGGCGACATGGAGGTGTTTTTTGCCCGGGAGGGGTTGGAGATCGATCTGCTGGCCGACTGATCACTGGTATCGCCCGCGGAGCCGGTCTATGACCTGTGGGTCCGGCTGATAGGGGATGGGAGGCGAAATCGGAAAGGGCAGCCGGCCTTCTTCGGGAAACGGCGTCATCTCGATAAAGCGATTGTATGCCTCCACCATGAGCCGCTCCAGGTTGACCGTGTCTTCGATATTGTAGGCGAGCAGGGTCTCCAGGGCGGCCAGGTCATCGTATCGTTGGTATTGCCGCCACAAAGCGACGGCGCCGGCCCCGTCGACGCCATCGAGCAGACCACGGGTGATGCCCAGCTGTTTTTCACACCCTTTCAGGCCACCGCGACAGCCAAGACGGGCGAGAATGTAGCGCAAGTCGAGGTGTGCCTGGCGAACCCTGATCCGAAAAAAACGTTCGATCATCGGAATATCGAAGCACCGGCCGTTATAGGTGATCAGGACCGCGTATCGGTCCAGGTCCTCGGGGAAACTGTCGAGATTGCGGCCATTGACATAGGTCCTGACGGTCTGGCCGTCATAGAGGGCGATGGTGGTGATTTCGCAGAATTCCGACAAGCCGGTGGTCTCGATATCGAGATAGGCGCAGCGGCTGCGGTAGTGCGGAAAAATCCGCCAGGCGTCACCACCGGCCAATCGACTGGTGAAAAACAGCGGATCGTCGGCCAGCGCGGCCGCCGAAGCCGTAAGGGTGTGCCTGATGGTATTGGTGCCGACCCGCGGAACGGGCATCGGGCTGCCGAGCAAAGCCTTCCAGTTCCTGATGCCGCTGTCCCAGAGGCTCCGTTCCGTGGCGTGGCCGATGCCCTCGATATGACAAAATGTCCTGGTCAGCATGGGGCGGGGTTATTCGTTCGTATCAATCTTGCGGCGCAGTGCTTTTTGTCGGCCGCGATGCTGTTTGCCGGCCAGCCGTTTTTGCCGGGCCGCTTTGCCGGGACCGGTCGGTACCCGCTTCTTGTCGCGCCGCAGCGCTGCGGCAACCAACATCTGCAGCCGTTGCAGGGCGTCCTCGCGGTTTTTTTCCGTACTCCTGAAGCTTTGGGCCTTGATGACGATGGTGCCGTCGCCGCTGATGCGGCGATCGCTGCGGGCGAGCAGGCGCCGTTTGCAGGATTCCGGCAGCGAGGAGGCGTTGATATTGAAGCGAAGATGAACGCCGTTGGCGACCTTGTTGACGTTTTGACCACCGGGACCCGACGAGCGGATCTGGGTGATGTCGATTTCACTCAGTGGAATGACAATGGCGTCATTGATGCGAAGCATGATTGTGTCAAATCTGGCGATGGTGATCGGCCTCGATAGAATGTACCTTCAACATATTGGTGGTGCCGCTGGTATGCAACGGAAAACCGGCCGTGATAATAACAAGCTCGCCGATTTTTACCAGGTGTGCAGTCAGGGCCGCCTGAACAACCAGCCGGATCTGGCCGTCCATCGTGTCGGCGCGGTTGCAGGACAACGGCACGACCCCCCTGACCACTTGCAGTTTCCTCAGGCTGGCCGGTTCCGGACTAATGGCGATAATTGGAGTTTGCGGTCGATAGCGCGCCACCCTGAGTGCCGTTGAGCCTGAGGTCGTGGCGGTGATGATCGCCGAGGCCGACAGGTCGGCGGCGGTGGCGCAGGAGGCGTAGGAGATGGCATCGGTGATCACCGGACGGCGGTGGCGCAGACCGTCGGCCAGGATCGCCTCGTAATCCAGGGCCGCTTCACTGATCTGCGCGTTGCGCGCCAGGAAGCTGACGGCCTCGCGGGGGTATTTGCCAACCGCTGTTTCTCCGGACAGCATCACCGCATCGGTGCCGTCGAAGATGGCGTTGGTCACATCACTGGCCTCGGCCCGGGTCGGGGTCGGACTGGCGATCATCGATTCGAGCATCTGGGTTGCCGTGATCACCGGTTTGCCCGCTTTGTTGGCTTCCCTGATGATCCGTTTCTGAATGACCGGTACTTCTTCGGCCGGCATTTCCACGCCGAGATCGCCGCGGGCAACCATCAAGCCGTCGGCCTCCTCGAGGATTTCCGGCAGATTGTCGACACCTTGGCGGTTCTCGATCTTGGCGATTATCGCCTGGTGGCCGCCGGCCTCCCTGATCACACCCCGTACCGCCCGGACATCGTCGGCCCGGCGGACGAAGGAGACGGCGATCATGTCCACATCCTGCCTGACACCGTCGATGATGTCCAGCCGATCCTGCTCGGTGATCGACGGCAGGTTGACGGCGATATCGGGCAGACTGACCCGTTTCCGGGACAGAAGCAGGCCGCCGACCAGGACCCGGGCGGTCACCCGGCCGGCCTCCACCCGCTCGACCCGCACCTGCAGCTTGCCGTCGTCGAGCAGGACGATGCCCCCGACCACCGCATCTTCGTGGAATCCCTCGTAGCCGACCGGAATATCGTCTGGTACCGCTGCTTCGTGAGAGAACACGACCGACTCCCCCTCGACTAGCTGCACACCTTCTCCGAGTTCGCCGACTCTGATTTCCGGTCCGCGGGTGTCAAACATGATCGCCGTCCAGGACCCCAGCCGTTCTCGGGCTCGCTTGACGGTCTCGACAAAGTGGCGGTGACTTTCATGGTTGCCGTGCGACAGGTTGATCCGGGCGACATCCATGCCGGCCTCGATCAGGTCGGCGATATGCTGCTCCGCATAGCAGCTCGGTCCGAGGGTGGCGATGATCTTGGTCTTTCGTTTCAGTCGTTTCATGCCGGGGCAGTGCTCCTTGACAGGGTCTTTGCTTTTAAACGATGCAGGTTACCAGAGCGAGAAAGGCCTGCAAAGATAAAACCGTGAGTCCGACTATCGGCCCGGTCGGTCAGAATCGGGTTGGGAACCGATGAGATCTGTGTTTGTTTTCCGTCC
>CAYSSK010000024.1:0-38736 GCA_964433645.1 uncultured Desulfofustis sp. | reverse complement strand
ACAGGCGACAGCTATGGGATGGAAGAGGGAGGAAGGGGGGGTGAGTAGTTACACGATATCTATAAAACCAATATCCAGATTAGCGAACTCAATGCTATGAATGCGTGCCTGGCGGTAATAAAATTCAAGCAAGTGCGAGGGTTCTACTTCGAAGAAAACCCTTATCACCACCTCCTCCTTTTCGAGATTGGTGACTTGAAAATAATTGGGACATCAGAATTTGATGAGGATTAAGTTACAACATATCCACTATATGCCTAAGGAGCTGAAACCGGGCATACTGTATTTTTCAAAAGAATTCTGCACCGCTGCGCACCTTTGTGCATGTGGGTGCGGATCCAAGGTAAGGACACCTTTGGGACCGACCGAGTGGTCTTTAGAAGAAACGGTCAGTGGGCCGACTCTTCGTCCCTCGGTCGGGAATTGGCAACTGGCTTGCCGATCACACTATTGGATTTATCGAGGAGAGATTAAATGGGCTGCCAGTTGGACCCCTGCCGAAGTTGCTGCTGGTCGTAGAGCGGAGGAAAAGCGACGTCATGCTTATTATGAAACCGTCGATCATCAACATCATGGAGGGCTCGAAAAACGGTTCTGGAGTTGGGTTCAAAGAATGTTCAAGTAGTAAGACAGAAATCTGGACAGTCCATGGCGGTTTTGTTCGACGAAGTTGAGTTAGGGAGCACAGTGCGGGAGATCGATGACTAAACACCTGCTTCTCTCGGACCCCGCAAGCAACGCGGATCCTGTGAGCAATACGATTCTCGGCGATTGCATTGCCAAGAATCGTATCGTGATTTACTCTCGTGAGCGAAGAAACCAAAGTTTAGGTAGTGCTGACAACATTATCCACATTCTCGGCAATCGATCTCAGTTTCGCCAGCGTACGCCGGTAAACGTCCTACTCAAAAAAAGACCTTTCGACCTCTCAAAAATCGCGCTATTATCTATAGATTTATCGAAACCAGCCTGATACGAACCTGCTAGAGGCCATACTGCAATCCGGAAGAGCTTTTTAACTTATTTCATGTGGTTCCGGCATACCCCGTAGCACCTCTTTTAGGAGTGGTTATCGTATGAAAACAAACGTAATGAAAATCAATGGAGAGTGGGATTTAGGCTATGTTTTAGATTGGCATACACTTTCAAGCGTTTACACTGGCGATAACGCTCAAGGTCATGCTACGTTTGATACAACACGTTCCGAGGTCGGCCAAGCCCTCTACCAACTTAAATATAAATTAAATTTACACAGAGTTGCCGAGCTAGCGGACACATTTGTAGCCAACTTGAAAGATTTTTTTAAAAGTGCGTCTCTTGTTATACCTATGCCGCCTTCAAAAAAAAGAGCAATTCAACCCCTACCTCTACTTGCCAAAAATGTAGCCGAAAGACTTGGTATTCCTAGCTTTGATGAAATTTTATTGAAATCCGGAACAACAGCGGAAATGAAAAATGTCGGAGATAGAGAAGAAAGAATAGAAGCCTTAATGAAGGCGTTTGAAATCAACAACCAAATCACAAATAAAGGCTGCTGGGATGTTCTTTTAATTGATGATATATATGACACAAACGCCTCACTTACTGCCGCAACAAGAACTTTGAGAACCTATAAAAAAGTAGATAATATATTTGTTGGCGCTTTCACTAGGACGGGGAGACCATGAGCAAAATATTCATTTCCGGTTCAATGAACATCAAAAATATTAATCCTATGATAATAAAGAGGATTAATAACATGATCGAGTCTAACTTTGATATATTGATCGGAGATGCGCACGGCTCCGATCAATCAATCCAAGAAATTCTAAAAGCAAAGAAATATAAAAACGTAACTGTGTATTGCAGTGGTAACTATCCAAGAAACAATCTTGGCTCTTGGTCGTTGAATTGTGTCGAAACCGAACACAAGCCAAATACACGTTCGTTTTTTACTGCAAAAGATTTGGAAATGGCAAAAAGCTGCGACTATGGCTTAATGATTTGGGATTCTAAAAGTACAGGAACGTTGAGCAATGTTTATGAACTCTTGAGACAGGGAAAGACCTCAATAGTTTTTATAAATAAACTCAAGCAATTTTTTAAGGTTTCAAGTATTGCTGATTTTCAAAAAATGGTTTCGATTATGAGCGAAGGCTCTTTAATAAAAGCAAACAAGAAAATCGATTTAGATTATAAAATCAAAAAAATGAAACATGTTCAATTGAATATGTTTGATTCTCCAACACTCTAGCTATTTTTATACGACCTCAGAAATTTATGGGATTTCGGCTTACACCACATAGTTATTCACTTTTGTGTCTCTTGGCTGGTTTGACCTGTACCCATATTTTCAATTATTGATTTGCTTTTGTTTTCGGCATCCAAGTCATCTTTTGCAGTAGTTATTTGGATTGAATTGCGATTGATATGAATCAACTCATATTTATTTTCGGAATCGTATCGCAAATGCCAATCTCTCCATTGGTAAATAAGTCTTCCTTTTATTGCCTAACATTTTGTGACACTAAAAAAACCTGCTTTAAATCCACTTTATGTCATTCCTTGAATGAGAATTACTATTTCATTTCATGACAATCAATATTTATTTCAGATCTTCGGAAACAAATAAAATTATAGCCTATATGGCGTCAAAAAATGACAGGCTTTCTCCAGAGGTGGCATCGGTAACTTGAACAATCTATGAGATGGAAAATTTATTGAGAAGATAGTTCAATGGTCGAGGCAGGAAATGTACTTAGTGCTTATCCGTAAATAACACCTACCTTTCGGAAGGTGATGATTGCCGCGGCCATATGTAGCAAGGCCGTATACGTGTCCGCTCGCTTCTCGTAGCGGACCAGAATCTTTCGGAAGCGGTTGAACCATGAATGGCTCACCTCAACCACCCAACGCCTGGCTTTCCAGGAGGGATTGTTGCTTTTTTCCTGTATCTCCTCCCCCCGTGCTTTCACGTGAGGGATGTACTCATGGGATACAATTATTTGCTTGGCCGGATTGCCATCGTAGGCTTTATCGGCACACAGGTGTTGCTCAATATCTTCCGGACGCTCGATGATGATCTCCACCAACACAAGTTCCAATTGGGTCACATCATGCCGGTTGGCTCCGGTCACGACGAGCGATAACGGGACACCACGGCCGTCCACTAGCAGGTGTCGTTTGGTACCTTTTTTTTCCCCTGTCGGTCGGGTTCCGACCAACTGCTTCCTGCGCCAGTGGAGCCTTGACCACGGCTCCGTCTATGCTTTGCCAGCTCCAGGCGATACCCTCCATTTCGTCATATTCGGCAAGACCGGCTCGCCAGAGCGCGAGAAAAAACCCAGCATCCATCCAGCGCATGAAATGAGCATGGATGGCACTGAGGCTGCCGTAAATCTCTCTGGGCAATGCCTTCCATTGGCAGCCAGTTCGCAACACGTACATGATCGCTTCAAAGATACGACGCGGGGGTATCGGCTTTCTGCCCCCGCCTGGCTTGCGCTTGTAGGCCATGTTCGGGTCGCGTTGCGGCTGTGGAATAAGCGGCTCAACTCTTTCCCAAAACGAATCGGATACTTCCCACGACTGGATTTTTGCCATACTGCCTCCATGATAAGGGTTCGGTATGGCTACCAGCATAGCAAAAACTATGAGGAAAGTACATTTTATTTACGGATAAGCACTTAATCTTACAAGGTTTCCACTGGCAAGTTCGATAACGTAACACACCTATTGAGTTGAGACTATCCTGAGTATGGTAGACTTGCCTGCTTCCATGAATTTGTATAGAAATGGAGCAACTGCAAAGAAGAGATATCCAAAGAACACCTCTCCTAAGTCCGACAGCACCCCAACCTGAGATGTCTACTGTGCATCTTGATTCTCGTTTTCAAGGAAGATGTCAGCTCAAAATGAACCGGTTTCACCTGCTTCGCAGTCTTCGAAGTGCAGCGCTCCCCGATCTTTTTCTTGCACAACCGGTCATCGGCATTACTGTTGGATCAGTCCGCCCCGCCGGACGAACGTTGCAACTCGGAAACCTCAACTCCCGCATCCCATGAAACAAGACTTGCAAGACAACAAACAACCGCAACTGGAAATCCGTGAACGGGCCATGGTCGAAGGCATCCTCGAAGGCAGCCCCGATGGGATCGGCGTCGTCGTGATCAGACTTGATTGCGGCTGCCGCAAGATGGCCGCCGTCTCGGTGGACGGAGAGCCCGCCTCGAAAGTCATCATGTACCGCGACAACGCCGAGGCCATCTGCGACACCTGTAAAGACGACCAGGGCGCCTTCATGCGGGTCACCGAACAGTTCATCCACTGGCAGGAGCCGGTGCCGGACGGTGCCACCCAGGCGCGAATCGCCGATAAGGTCTTCGGCACCCCGCAACAATCGGTCCACTAAGCACGGTATGACAGCCCTGGCAAAACCGGCAGCAACAGGCGATGCTCCCCCCGGCCTAACGACCCTGGCGAAACCGGCGGCAACAGCCGACGAAGCCCTCGGCCCAGTCTGGGGTACCTTCGGCGTGAACGTGGGTATATAGAGCCAGCACGTTTTGGTAGCGCAGGCCGTCCCGGCCCGCCATGAAACCGGTGCCGCGCTCCATTCTGAGCACCAGTTGCCCCGGATCTCCGGGCCAGTCGAGAATCGTTGAATAGCGAAACTCGTGCCCCTTGACGCGGAGCCCCGGCGGGTAAAAGGGGTTTTCACCCTCCACCGTAAAAATCGAATAACCGTGCGCCTGCGGCTTTTTGGCCATGCCGAAACGGATTGGGAACAGGCCGACCAACGGATACTCGCCATCCGCCAGCACGATCGAGCTGCCCAGATAAATCAGCCCGCCGCACTCGGCATAGATGGGCAGCCCCCCCTCGGCCGCGGCCCGGACCGAGTCCCGGAAACTGCTGTTGACCGCCAGCTCCGAGGCGCTCGTTTCCGGAAAGCCGCCGCCGATATAGAGCCCGTCCAGCACCGGCAGCCCGGGATCGGTCAGCGCGTTGATCGGCACCAGCTCGGCGCCGCAGCGCTGCAGCGCGGCAAGGTTCTCCGGGTAATAGAACTGGAAGGCGGCATCCTGCAGGATGCCGATTCTCACGTCGCGGTGCCGCGGCAGTGATACGAGATCGATCGTTTCTTCCCGGACGGCGGGAGCCACCGGTTCCATTACCGTCTCGAGGCGCGATAAATCGAGCGACTCCCGCGCGGTTCGGGCCAGCATGTCGAGCGCCTGGGCGGTATCGCCATACTCCTGATAGGGGATCATGCCGAGATGGCGCATCGGGAAGATATCCCTGCTGAGCCGCGGTACGCTGCCGAGCACCGGCACCCCGGTCGCCCCTTCCACCGCCTCGGTAATGATGCGCCGCTGTCGTTCGGTGGCCACCCGGTTGAGGATCACACCGGCCAGCCGGACCCGCTCGTCGAATTTCTGGCAGCCCAGCACCAGCGCGGCAATGGTCCGGGTCGTCTTGGTACAGTCGACCACCAGCAGCACCGGCAGATCGAGCAGGATCGCCAGTTCGGCGGTCGAATAACCGCCACTGGCGGTCACCCCGTCGAACAAGCCGCGATTGCCTTCCACCAGGGCCAAATCAGCGCCGGTGCTGCGTTGGCGAAAGGAAGCGGTGATGATCTCCGGGGCAACCAAATAGGGGTCGAGATTGTAGCAATCGCGGCCGGCCGCGCACTGCAACCAGCCGGCATCGATATAATCCGGGCCCTTCTTGAACGGCGCCACGCACCGACCACCCCCGGTCCAGGCCGCGGTCAGACCGACCGACACCACGCTCTTGCCGGAGCCGCCGGAAAGTCCGGCCACCACGATTGCCTTGAGGCTGCCCATATCAATGACCTTCTCTGTCATATCTCGACCAGGCCCGCTCGTAGAGATCGAGCAAGGCCCGCTCCAGCTCGGCCCGCCAGATCTCGATACCGTCAGCATCGAGCCCGGCCGGCACGAACAGCGGCTCCCCGAAATAAACGTCGACCCGGGCGAACAGTTTCGGGATCGCCAGCCGGTCCCAGGAACGAAAGGTGCGATACCGCGAGGCGGACCAGACGATCGGCAGGATCGGCGAGCCGGACCGGGAGGCGAGCAGGATCGGGCCGCCCTGGGCCTGTAGCGGCGGGCCCTGGGAGCCATCGGCAACGATGGCCAGGTTGTCGCCGGCAGCGATTCGGCCCTGCAGCTCTTTCACCGCCCGCAGCCCCCGGCGGTTTCTCGAACCGCGCACCGCGGAAAAGCCGAGTTGTCCGGCCAGACTGGCCAGGTAATCGCCGTCCCGACTGGCACTGACCAGCGCCGCCGCCCGGTAGGAGCGCATATGGTAGAGCAGGTAGGTCAGCGAATAGTGCCAGAACACGGCGATCACCGGTTTTCCCGGGGCCACCGCCCGCTCTTTGCAGTCGATTCCGTGCTCGGTGGTCCGGCAGGTGAAAAACCAGGCCCGGATCAGCCAGGAGACGAGCAGCGGTACGACCCGGACGGCCGTTTGGTGCAGTAGCGGAGATTTCATCCGATTTCTATCTCCAGCATTCTCAGGGCCTTGATGCGATCGCGCAGGCGGGCCGCCTCTTCAAAAGCCAGTTCTCGGGCGGCACGCTGCATCTGCTGCTCGAGCCGACCGATCTCCCGATCCAGTTCGGCAACCGATCCGTAGCGCATCACCTCTTCGGCCACCGCCGGATGCTCCCCGTCCGTCTCGCCGAAGTGGTAGCCGGCCTCGCGCAGGTATTGGTGAATGGTGTCCTTGACCGCCGACACGATGGTCGTCGGCTCGATGTCATGTTCCCGGTTGAACGCTTCCTGGATCGCCCGGCGCCGCTGCGTTTCGTCGATGGTGCGCTGCATTGAGCCGGTCACCTCGTCACCATACATGATCACCATGCCGTTGACGTTGCGGGCCGCCCGCCCGCAGGTCTGGATCAGGGAACGGTCCGAACGGAGAAACCCCTCCTTGTCGGCATCGAGCACCGCCACCAGAGATACCTCGGGCAGGTCGAGTCCTTCGCGCAGCAGGTTGATACCGATCAGCACGTCATATTCGTGATTGCGCAGGTCGCGGACCAGCTCGACGCGGTCCAGGGTCTTGATATCGGAGTGCAGGTAGCGCACCCGGACCCCGAGTTTCTCGTAATAATCGGTCAGCTCCTCGGCCATCCGCTTGGTCAACGTGGTCACCAGTACCGCTTCACCGCGCTCGCTGCGCAACCGGATCTCGTGCAGCAGATCGTCGACCTGGCTGGCGGCCGGCCGCACCTCGATCACCGGATCGAGCAGCCCGGTCGGCCGGATCACCTGCTCGACGACCCTTCCTTCGGCCCGTTCCAGTTCATAGGGACCGGGGGTCGCCGACACGTAGATGATCTGGTTGACCCGCTGCTCGAACTCGGCAAAACGCAGCGGCCGGTTGTCCAGGGCCGAGGGCAGCCGGAAACCGAAATTGACCAGGGTCTGCTTGCGGGAGCGGTCGCCGTTGTACATCGCGTTGAGCTGCGGAATGCCGATATGGCTCTCATCGATGAAGATCAGGTAATCTTCCGGGAAATAGTCGAGCAGGTTGGGCGGCGGCATGCCCTCGGGTTTGCCGGTCAAGTGGCGGCTGTAGTTTTCGATACCGTTGCAATAACCCAGCTCCTGCATCATCTCCAGGTCAAACAGGGTGCGCTGCTCGAGCCGCTGCTCTTCGACCAGCCGGTTTTCGGCATGCAGCTGCTCGAGCCGCTGCTGCAATTCTTCCTTGATGGTGCGCAGCGCGATCTGCAACCGCTCCTTCGACGTGACGAAGTGGGAACCGGGAAAAACCGTGTACTCGCCGAGACGCTCGATGACCACGCCGCGCAGCGGGTCGATGACGGTGATCGACTCGATGGTGTCGCCGAACCATTCGACGCGCACCGCCCGCTCCTCCTCGTGGACCGGGAAGATGTCGATCACGTCGCCGCGGACCCGGAAGGTCGAACGGTGAAAGGAAAAATCGTTGCGCTCGTACTGCATGAAGACCAGCCGCCGCTGCACCGTCTCCGGCGCCAGCTCCTCGCCGCGGCTCAGCTGCAGATGCATGTTGCGGTATTCTTCGGGCGAACCGAGACCGTAGATGCAGGATACCGAGGCGACGATCAGCACATCGCGCCGGGTCAGCAGGGAGCGGGTTGCCGAGTGGCGCATCTTGTCGATGGCGTCGTTGATCGAGGAGTCTTTCTCGATGTAGGTGTCGGACTGCGGGATATAGGCTTCCGGCTGGTAATAATCGTAATAGGAGACGAAATACTCGACCGCGTTGTGGGGGAACAGCTCCTTGAACTCGCTGAACAATTGCGCGGCCAAAATCTTGTTCGGGGCAATCACCAGAGTCGGCCGCTGCACCTGTTCGACGATGCCGGCCATGGTAAAGGTCTTACCGCTGCCGGTCACGCCGAGCAGGATCTGGTCCCGCTCGCGCCGCCGCAGCCCCGCCACCAGCCGGGCGATGGCCTCCGGCTGGTCGCCGGCCGGGGTAAAGGTGCTGACCAGCTGAAAGCGTGGGTCACCGGTCATGAAGCCTCGCCCTGCTCGAACTCGCGGGCCAATTCCTTGGCTTCCTGCATCGCACACAATTCCTGCTGCCGGTCGGCCAGCTCAACCTGCACCTCTCGCTGATCGAGCAAGCCGGCCAAGCGCTGCCACAGCTCGCGGTTGCTGACCGGCGCCCCCTCCCGGGTCTGCCAGCCGCGCTGTCGCCAGCCGGGCAGCCAGGAAACGGCCCCGTCGCGCAGATACCCCGAATAGGTAGAGAGGTGGACCGGCAGGTCCATTTTCAGCGCGGCCAATCCTTCAATCGCCGCGTGGATATAGAGCTGGTTGGCGGTCATTGCTACCGCCCGGCCGCCGAGTATCCGGACCCGGTCACGCCAGCGCAGGATCACGGCCCATCCGCCGACACCGACCGACGGGCGGCAGGTCACCCCGAGATAGAGCCGGATGGCATCCGCCGCCGGCTGCCGGGCCGCCGCGGTATCACGCCGCTCCGGCTCAACGCCGCTCTTGCGGGCCAGCACGGCCAATTCGTCGGCCCGGTTGTTCCAGCGATCGGTACCGTGACCGCGCACCCATTTCCAGGTGATCCGGTGCCGCTCGATCTGCACCAGCAACTCCTGCCACAAATCACTGTTTTTCACCGGCTTCCGGTCCGCGGTCTGCCAGCCGTTGCGCTGCCAGGTAACGATCCAGTCGGTGATGCCGTGACGCAGGTAGTTCGAATCGGTGTAGAGGACGATACGGCGACGCCCGTCGATCGATTTCAGCGCCTCCACGGCACCGGTCAGCTCCATCCTGTTATTGGTCGATTCCCCGCCGTAGCCGGAGCGCTCCCGCAGCACCTTGCCGTCGGCCAGAATAACCGCCCCCCAACCACCCGGTCCCGGATTGGGACTGCAGGCGCCGTCGGTATAGATCGTCAGTTCCGGCAGCTGCCGATCATCGGCCATGCCAGACCCGCAGTGTGACTCGTGAACTGTTCCTGTTTTCCACGTGAACTCCAACACCCCTGCTAAAATCATCTATCGAGAAAAAAATCCGCTCCTATCTCTCTGTTGGCCACTATCCCTTCTACGCGAAGCCACCCCAAACAAAAAGCTGCCATGACCGACAGGGCTGGCTGGCTGTGCCGCAGGCTGCATCGCGGAGGCCCGGCAGGCCGGAGAATCAGGCCCGAAGGGCTACGGACAGGACGTCCGTAGCCGGAGATACAGCCGGCCAGCCCGGAACTACAAGATTTCATAAAAACCAGACCATACGGCAGAACATCTTACCCGGTCCGCCCCGCTTTTTCACGTCATCTTGACATGAGGAACAGAGATGCGGCCATCGCCCCCGCATCTTACTCCTCCTCCCAGTAAATACAATCCTCCGGACAATATCTCATGGCCTCGGTAATCGCTTCCTCATCGAGCACGGCATCGTCGATGATCTCGATCAGACCGGTATCGTCGCGCAGTCGGAAGATCTCCGGCACCAGCTCGACACAACCGCCGCACCGCGAACAGGCCCCGACATCGATCACGAGTTGGCGGCGCCCGCCCCCGGACCGATCATCCGTCTCTTCCCGTGATGCTGACATAGTCGTATTTTCCGTGTTATCCCACAGCGTAACCAGTGCTCTCCCGAGCCCTCTGCAGCTCACTTTTTTTGATAATAATTACCATATCATGAAAAGCAAACGGGGTGGACCGGCGCACCGAACTCGAACTCATCTTGTAATCATGGCCATCCTTCAGTATTATGCGCACTGCAAAAGATGATAAAACCCGACCATATACCGCAATGGAGAGACCATGAGCAACAAAGAACTGGCCCCCGGAATTCACTGGGTTGGCGCGGTCGACTGGGATGTTCGTGACTTTCACGGCTATTCCACGCTGCAGGGCACGACCTATAACGCCTTTTTGATCGTTGACGAGAAAATCACGCTGGTCGACACCGTCAAGAAATCGCACCTCTCCGATATGGTGCACCAGATCCGCCAGATCATCGATCCGGCCCGAATCGACTACCTGATCGTCAACCACGTGGAACCCGATCACTCCGGCGCCCTGGTCGACATCATGGAGCTGGTGCAACCGGAGAAACTGATCTGCTCACCGATGGGCAAGACCGCCCTGCTCGACCATTACCATCGTGAAGAGTGGCCCTACGAAGTGGTCAAGACCGGCGATGAGCTGAGCATCGGCGAGCGCACGCTGCAATTCCTCGAGACCCGGATGCTGCACTGGCCCGATTCGATGTTCACCTATGTTAAGGAGGACAAGATCCTCTTTTCCAGCGACGCCTTCGGCCAGCACCTGGCGACCAGCGAACGGTTCGACGACGAGGTGCCCCTGTCCACCATCATGGACCAGGCCGCCAAATACTACGCCAACATTCTTTACCTCTACAGCCCGCTCATTCGCAAACTGCTGGCCACCGTCGCCGAGATGAACCTTGACATCAAGATGATCGCCCCGGATCACGGCGTTATCTGGCGGACCAACATGGGCGAAATCATCAACGCCTACGACCGCTGGTCGGCCGGCACGCCGGGCAACAAGGCGCTGGTCATCTACGAGACCATGTGGCATTCCACGGAAAAAATGGCCAAGGCCGTGGCCGCCGGCCTGGAGAAGGAAGGCGTGCCCGCCGACCTGCTGAACCTGAAAGTCCACCATCGCAGCGATGTGATGACCCGGGTATTGACCGCCGGCGCCATCGTGCTCGGCAGCCCGACCCTGAACAACGGGATGCTGCCCCGGATGGCCGGGTTTCTGTCCTATCTGCGCGGCCTCAAACCGCAGAACAAGGTCGCCGCCGCCTTCGCTTCCTACGGCTGGAGCGGCGAATCGCTCAAGCTGTTGAACGAGGCCTTGGCCGAGATGAAACTCGATGTGGTCGATGACGGTCTCCGCTTCAAATATGTGCCGACCCATGATGACCTCGGGGCCTGTGTCGAACTGGGCCGGCGGGTCGGTCAGGCGCTGCGGCAACGACTGGCCGAGCAGGGCGACTGAATCCGCCGCTCGATCGGCATCGACCGAAACCGCCCGGAATAATAGCTGCGATGAACGTATTGGCCAGTCACCTGCTCCTCGTTGCCGCCGAAACGGCAGCCGATGCGGAAATCCGGGTCCGGCGGTTTTTCGACCGGACCTCGCTGGTCCGCTACGATCGCCTCGATCTGACCGATGCGGCAATGCCGGCAACGGATCGAGACTTTCAGCCGAAACTGCGGGCAGGCCTCGAGAAGAACCACCGCCGCCTCGATCGTTTTCTCGAGGAGCTGGGCAGTGCCGGCTGCTCGACACGACGCGACCTGGCAGGACTGCCGCAAGGGTACCAAAGCAAGGTCCTGCATATCATCGCCCATTTTCTCGACGGTTTCATCGGCATCGATTCGGCGTTTTACAATCTCGTCGACGACAGTCATTGGCTGCCCGAGGAAACCGCTCAGGCCATAGGCGCAACGCCTGAGAAATTCTGGCTTTTTGCGTTGAACGGCTATTCGATGACACCGAAGGAAGCGATGCTCCTGCACAGATAAAAACACCACCTAAAACCGAGAAACGACCACAGGAAGAAAGATCATGAACTGGGAAACCTTTTTTGAAGAATCGGAAAGCGTTACCGCTGAAGAAACCAGGCGCTTCATCGAGTCCGGTGAACCGGAACGCTACCAGCTGGTCGATGTCCGCCAGCCGAAAGAATACGAGCACGCCCATATTCCCGGGGCCATCCTGCTGCCCCTGGCCGAACTGGCCAAGCGGACCGGCGAACTCAACCGGGACAAACCGACCATTGTCTATTGCCGCAGCGGCGTGCGCAGCAAGGCCGCCTGCCAGGTTCTCGCCCGCTCCGGCATCCGGCATGTCTTCAATATGACCGGCGGGATTATCACCTGGCAGGGGACCCAGGCCGAGGGCGACGTCGAAGAGGGTCTGGAATTCTTTGCCAACGGCGATTTCCCGACCACCTTCGAACTGGCTTATCAGATGGAAGACGGCCTCCGCCGCTTCTACCTGGCCCTGGCCGAGAAAGCCGAGCTGGCCGAGGAAAAAGAAATGCTGCGGCACCTGGCCGGCTTCGAAGAGGGCCACATGTCCCGGCTCAAGGCCAGATACGCCCAGGAAGGAGGAACCGAGCCACTGCGGGTGATGGAAGGAGGGCTCGACATCGAGCAGGCGCTCGAGGTCTTCAAGAACCAACTGGGCTCGATCGAACACGTCCTGCAACTCGGCATGAAGCTCGAGGCCCAGGCCTTCGATCTGTATCAGCGACTGGCCTGGAAACATCAGGAGGAAGAGACCGCCGCCTTCTTCCGGAACATGGCCGAAGACGAACAGCAGCATCTGCTGCAATTGTCTGGCGAACTCGACCGGGTACTGGACGAAACGCGTCCGGCATAGCCCCCTTTTTTCCAAGGAGAAGCGTCAATGGCATTGTTTTCCTACCAAGCGGGCGACCTGTTTCGCTGGATCACCGAAAAAGACGATTTCGTCCTGCTCGATGTGCGCAACAGCGTCGATTTCAACCGGTTCAAGGTTGAAGGGCCATACCCGATCAACACCCTCAATATTTCCTATTTCGACTTCATGGAAATCGAGGAGCAGTGCATTGCCCGGCTTCCCGACCGGCAGAACAAAATTCGCATCGTCTGCGCCCAGGAAGGCTCTGCGAAGTACGTGGCCGAGATTCTGGAGAAAAACGGTTTTATCGATGTCGGTTTCCTGGCCGGCGGTATCAAATCGTGGGGCAACCTGCTCGTTCCGAAGCCGCTCAACCATGGCGCGGCCTTCGAGCTCTACCAGTTCATCCGGCCGGCAAAGGGTTCCTGCAGCTACGGGTTACTGAGCGGCGAGCAGATGATGCTCTTCGACCCATCGCGCGGAATCGATTTTTATCTCGACTTTGCCGACGATCACAATTGCCGCATCGTCCAAACCGCCGAAACCCATCTCCAGGCCGACTACATCTCCGGCAGCAGGCGGCTCCAAGAGCGGACCGGCGCCAGCTTTTACGCCAACGAACAAGATTTTGCCGGCGCGAAGATCGACTACCTGCCGCTGCAGGACGGCGCCGACATCGGTTTCGGCACCAACAGCCCCGCGGTCCAGGTCAAATTCGCCCCCGGCCATACCCCGGGCAGCACGATATACATCGTCGACGACACCTTCATTATTTCCGGCGATACCATCTTTATCAAATCGGTTGGCCGGCCCGATCTGGGCGGCAAAGTCGCTGAATGGTCCGATTACCTGTTCAACACGATGCGGCAGGTGGCCGCAATGGACGGCTCGATGATGGTTCTGCCGGGCCATTTCATCGACTGGAGCGAGGCCAACAACAAACTCAACTTCGTCGAATCGCTGGCAAAGGTACGTTCCTATAACAAGGCGATCTACGCCATCGACAAGAAAGAGGAGTTTCTCGCCTTCATCGAGGCAAACATGCGCGAACAGCCGCCGGAATACGCGACCATCCGGCTGGTAAACGCCAACCTGAAACAGGTCGACACCGACGAAGCCGAAGTCCTCGATCTCGGCAAAAACGAATGTGCCGCCTCCGCCTACGCGGCACAGCAGCAATCTTAACCAACGGCGGGACAAACAACAACCAACGGCGGGACAGATCTCAACCAACGGCGGGACAGATCTCAACCAACGGCGGGACAGGTTTCAACCTGTCCTCCGCTAACTTCTGTCCTCCGCTGACTACTGCTCCGTAATCAACCCTCATCCGGGCAACACGACCGCCATGAACATCAGCAAAAACATCCCCTGTGTCTGCGGCAGCAAACACCTCACCCTGACGTTCCGGGACGGCATGCCGCCGGAAGTCGTCGATCGTGTCTTCTGTCCGCTCTGCCGGCGAAACGACAGTGCCGACGGTACATCATTGCCGATTCCCGGCGACTGGCACCTGCACTTCGACCTGGACATCGCCCGCATGTTCGCGATGGCCAGGCTGAGGATCGACCCGTCCCTGATCAACCCCGGCTTCATTCTCGACGGCCCCTACGTGGAGGCTTCCCCGGGCGGGAAGTGACCGGTCCTCGATGGGCGCGGCTCACCTGCAATGAACGAGGACGACCCATCCGGATACGGCAGCGAACCGGAAGAAACCTTCGCGCCCCTGCCGGCCGAGCGGTACTGCGTTTTTTATCACCTGGAAATGGGCGGCGAAGTCGACGACCTCCGCTTTTACCGCGAGCTCTTGCATCGCTATCGCTGCCAATCGGTTCTCGAACTCGGCTGCGGCACCGGCAGGATCTGTAGCGCTCTCCAGGCCCACGGCTTCACGGTAACCGGTATCGACAACTCCCGGCCGATGCTCGCCTGGGCCCGCACCAGGGGGTGTCCCCCCACCATCGAAATGGATATGTGCCGACTCGGGCTACGGTGCCGGTATACCGCGGTCATCATTGCCTGGAACACCTTGAACCTGCTCGGCGATCGGCAGTCGATCCGCCGCTGCCTGGAGGAGGCGGCCACCGTTCTGGTGGCCGGCGGTCTGCTGCTGCTCCACCTCTTCGTCCCGGATCGTCAGCTGACCGATCATCCGGCTCAACGTTTCTTCCAATACCAACTCTTTGAGCTGCCGGCCGGCGGCAAGCTGGTCAAAGAGACCGTGCGCTCCTACGAGCGGCAGACCCAGCTGGTGCACCTCGAAGAGCGCTATAAACTCCGCCTGCTGCCAAACGGGGCACCCCCCGAAAATTTCCGGCACAGCCACCGGCTCGCGGCCTTTCCGGCCGCTACCTGGCTGCAACTGCTCCAGCAAACAGGCTACACGGTCGAAACACTGCACGGCACCTTCACCGGCCGGCCCTACCACCCCGAAAACCACACCACCCTCCTGGTGACCGCCCGCCGCAACGAACAATAACAAAGTTCAAGAAATACTTGGTGGCCGATTCGAAAAATATAAAAGAGACTAGACCAGAACTTATACTCGTTGAATTTGTTATTGTCCTGGAAAAACGACATGATCCTAATTAGATAAATCGTCACATACAAAGAGAAGGCAAAGAGGGGAAAAATTTAACTTTAAAGCCATGGGAGGGACAATCGGGAAGGAGTTTTTCCTTTTCACTCATACCATTGCAACGGCAAAGCGGCATAATTGGTGATTTACACCAAATTGCCAATGAAGAAAAATGGGAAAGCGCCCCCTCCGTTTCGGACGGAAGCATTCTCTGAGAAGGGTTACTTTCAACTGCTAAAATAGTATGGGCTGCCGACCTTTTAAACTACAGGCGGCGGGTCTTTCGAGCTCGTATTTTTAGCGCAGAATCGACGCGCAAAGTGTCTGCTATCTAAATGATATACCACAATAATCAGCAATCTCTGCTGCCATTACCTCCGGGGGACGATTCCCGTCGAAAATGAGCAGTGGAACCTCCACCTTCTGCAGCCACCGCCTATGGCTGACTAGACTTCGCATGGTTTCGTCGCCCTCGTCATAGGCGGCTGCCCAGTCCAAAAATGCCCGAGATTGCTCCGTGGCAGGCTGCAGCACATCGTTGTAGCGGAGGATCTCTCGATTTTTGAGGCGTTGCAGGCGAATTTCCTTAGACGTGACGAGAAAGACGACTAGGTCGAAAAAGCGGAGCAGCACATCACCCCACCCGACCAGGGAGCCTGTGAGGATCCATGCCGGCAGGGGGAGAAAGATATCCTGCATCAGACAGAGGCGGTATTTCTCAGGCCTGATGGTTTGGTACGGCGGGTCGGTGGGCATCCAGAAGAAGTCGTCGGTATCGTGGTGGGGAATGGCGAGCATATTCGCCAGATGTCGGCCCAATGTGGTGACGCCGGCGCCGGAGGCGCCGAAGATATGGATGTGCCGACGGACGAGCGGGCTCACGTCAGCCTTCCACCATAAAGGAGCACTGGATGAATCCCGCTGTGGTCGAAAACCAGTTCCTGTGCGTAGGAGCCTCGCTCAACCGTCCATCTCTTTTGGAAGAGCTCTGGCCGCTCTTGATCCAGTATCGCCGCCAGCGGACTTCCCGTGGCCGTTTCCGGAATATTGCAGCGGAGCACGGAAAGAAGGGTGGGCACAATGTCGGTGATATCTGCCGGATCGTCGATGGGACCGAGAGATGGCAACCCTGCCCCCCCGAAGGCGAGCAAACAGTTGAGTTCATAGCGGTTCAGTCCGCCATGCATGCCGCCGCCAAGCGGAACGATTCCACTTCCCGATATGATACCGGCGCCGGGAAGGCCATAGTCGTCAGCCGCATTGCTGCTGTGCCCCACCCAAACCAGATCGGGGCTCCTATCGTGGTCGAGGCCTGCCGTTGCAAGGGAGAAAGTGCCCTTGAGAGGTCCGTTTCCGGTGATTCTCGGTGAAGAGAACACCATACCGGTCAGGGCGGAATCGAGAAGAGCTTCCACAACAGCATCACCTCTACCACCGGCCTGTTCAGCCAGGCGCAAAGCCACCGCTCTGCCTTTCGAGACGATGATTTCAGTCTCCGGGCTCGGTCGATATCCGGCTCGGAAGCCCGCATCATTGAGCATAGCCACTAGGTCACATTCTTCGGTGGTGGTGATATGCCCATGATCACTCATGGCGATGATCAGGGTCTGTTCACCGTCAGGTTGATCGCGAATAGTGTCAAGGATGGTGCCGAAATGTCGGTCAACATGTCTGCTGATGTCATCAGCCGGTTGGGAACCGATATGATGGTAATGGTACGTGCTATCGGGCTCCACGAACCAAATAAGACTGACATCTGGTCTGGCGACGGGCAGCACATGCTCGATAAAAACCCTGGCGCCGTAATCAACCTCGCATGTTTGTGGCAAAACGGTTGACGGCAAAGGGCCGAAGCGTCTCGTCATTTCATCAACGGCCTCCGGAGTTTGGGTCTTTTCACGGCCATGCACGGAAAAAGTCCAATGGCGGTGGTGGCGGGCCCGGTGATTGACCATGTACGCTGAACCGGCAGAGCCGGTATGGACTACAAAATAGCTCTTTTTCGCCGCAGCAAGAGCGCAGCCGAGCCCCGGCGCCTGCACGAAGGCGCCGGGGCATTTGGCTTCGGCCGCCCTGAGTTGGACATAGTCCGAGGTGTCCAGAGGATGATCGTTGAAAAGCGGGGGAAAATAGAAGACATTGTCTACGATGCCGTGGGTCTGCGGTTTGGAGCCGGTGGCAAAGCTTACTCCCGCAACCCGAGTCATCGACGGGAAAACAGATCGGCATTGACGATACCATATGCCCTGATGGGTGAACTCCCATAAATTCGGAGTCACATCCCGGCTGAGACGATCGGGGCGCAAGCCATCGAAGATACAGATAACAATTTTTTTCACAGAATTTCTCATGTGATCCTCAATTTTTTTCGGAAAATGAGATATTAGCTGCTTGAGGCATCCAGCCTGTCGCGCAGCCAGTCGCCTACGATGCTCATGGCGAATGTCGCCATGAAAATGACCATGCCTGGCATCAGAGCTATCCATGGTGCCTTGTAAAGATAGCTGCGGCCTTGACCCATGAGGACCCCAAGGCTGGTATCCGGGGGTTCGATCCCGACCCCCAAAAAATTGAGAGACGTTTCCGTCAATATGGTGGCGGGGAAGTTCAGCGACATGTTGACCACAAGCACGGCGGCAATATTGGGCAGGATATGGCGAAAATATATACGCCATGAACTCGCCCCCAGCGAACGCTGCGCAAGGGCATACCCCTGCTCCTGTGCGGAAATGGCCAATCCCCGAGCCAGGCGAGCATATCGTTCCCAACCGTAGATGCACATCAGAATGATAAACATGCCGATGTCAGCCTCGGGCATGACTGCCAACAGAGCCAGGGCCAGAACCAAAAACGGCAGCGCCGCCTGGAAGTCGACGAGAACTCCGACAGTGGCGTCGACGATGCCTCCGAATCGAGCAGCCGCAAATCCGACCAGGGTTCCAGCAATTGCCCCGAAAAGAGTGCCGAGGAAGGCAATGGACATGGAGACTTGAATGGCGCGCAAGAGCAGGGTGACCATGTCCTGGCCGAGCCCATCAGTGCCCAGCGGGTAAGTCCAGTTTCCCCCTTGGAGAAATACCGGTGGCTGATAACGATTGAGCAAATCCTGCTCCCCAAGACCATGGGGCATCAGCCATTGGGCGTTTACGGCGACGAAGACCAGAACCACTATGGTCGCAAAGGAGAGCAGCAATAAGGGCGGATAGCGGCGGCCGATTCGACCGAGCCGCAAGGTTATCCTGTAAAAATCGAGGTTGATTGCGTTTTTCATCGACGCTGATCCCTGATGCGCGGGTCTATCCAACCGTAGGCGAGATCGACCAGGAGATTGGCTATGATCATGGTGACGCCGACCAGCAGCACTATGGTCTGCACTATGGCGTAGTCTCGTGAAGATACCGCATCCACCAGCATGCGGCCGAGTCCTGGCCAGGCAAAAACATTCTCGGTTATCACTCCGCCACCCACCAGGGATCCGAAAAAAAGTCCTGTAACCGTGATGATGGGTATCGCCGCGTTAGGCAGGGCGTGTTCGCGCACCGCCTGCGACCAGGAGATGCCGTTGGCCAACGCCGTTCTCATCATCGGAGCCCCTAGGACTTCCGCCATGGCCGACCGAGAAAAACGCGCAAATATGGCGGCTTCTGCGGAGCCCATGGTAATGACGGGCATGAGCCACGACTGCCAGCCGGTTATGCCTGAGGGCTGGAGAATCTGGAGTTGCACGGAAAAGAGATAGATGAGTAGGATTCCAACGAGAAAATTGGGTATGGCGAAACCGGCAACGGCAAAGATCATGGCCGCCCGGTCTATGAAGGTGTTTTTACGAATCGCTGCAAACACCCCGAGCGGTACACCGATGGCCACGGCCAGAAAACCGGTGGGTAGCATCAGAGCGAGGGTAGCTTCCAGCCTTTCCCCGACCATCTTGATGGCGGAATCATTGGTACGATAGGACTGACCGAAATCAAGTGTCAAAATGCGGCCAATATGGTGAAAATACTGCTGCCAGAGGGAACGGTCCAGCCCCCATTTTTCGTTGAAAGCGGCAATGGCCGCGGGGTCAGCCAGCGGTCCGAGAACTTGGACCGCCGGTTCCGTGCTCAGGTTAAGGGCAAGGAAGGTAAAACTCATCAAAAACCATAGGGTGATTAATGAGCGCCCCAGCCGCTTGCCAAGCCAGCGAATACTCATCGCTTCCTCTCTGCAATGAAGGGAAAGTGGCATGCGGCCGTTCTGCCACCACCAAGGGCCGTCAGTCGCGGCACCTCTTTGCGGCAGATATTTTCTGCGAAGGGACAGCGCGGGTAAAAGGAGCATCCAAGCGGTCGGTGGAGGGGCGAAGGTGTCTCACCGCGCAGCAGCAGGCGCTTTCGTCGCTCGGAAAAGCGTGGTACCGCATCGAGCAGAGCCCTTGTATAGGGGTGAGATGGCCGGGTAAAAACATCGTCGACGTCACCCAATTCCACGATCTGACCCAGGTACATAATAGCAATCCGGTGGCTGATATGCCTGACTACCGCCAGATCATGGCTGATAAAGAGCATGGTAAGTCCCAACCTAGTCTGGAATTCGATGAGGAGTTTGAGTACCTGAGCCTGCACCGAGACATCGAGCGCGGAGACCGGTTCGTCGCAGAGAAGCACATCTGGTCGCAGCACGAGCGCTCTGGCCAGCACCACGCGTTGCCTCTGTCCACCCGAGAGATGCAGTGGAGGACGGTTGAACAGGCTGTCATCTATGCCGACCTGACGCAGGATTTTCTCAGCGACCTCCCTGCGCTCACCCGCCTCCCCGATCCTGTGTATATTCAATGGCTCGCGTACCTGCTGCAGCATCGGCATGCGCGGATCCAGTGCGCCTAGAGGGTCCTGAAAAACATACTGCATGCGACGGCGAAGATGTTTCCACTGCCGCTCGCTGCAGGTGTCAATACGCTGGCCGTCGAGATACACATTGCCGCTTTTCCCGGCAGTGAGGTTGGCGATGAGTTTTGCAAGACTGGACTTGCCGCAGCCCGATTCGCCCACCACTCCGAGCGTCTTGCCGGGTAGGACGGAAAAACTGATCCTGTGCAGGGCAGAGAATGGAGTACCGGTCCGATCACGGTAGACAACACTACCATCGGTAACGCGCAGTCGGGCTGGGTCATTCATGGGAGGGGAAAATGACAGCGAATTCGTCGCTCATTTTCAAGAGATCTGTAGGGGGGTGGAAAACCACAGACTTTTTTGGCGTATCGACATCGTGAGACAAAGGAGCAGCCGCCCCCGTTGCGTGCCGTAGTGATCGCACTCGGTATAGCATTGAGGATCCCCTTGGCTCCCGCTAGGGAGGGCCGGGAGTCGATAAGGCCTTCGGAATAGGGATGGGCCGGTGCGTCCAGCACCGCTGCGGTCGTTCCAGATTCAACTATCTTGCCTCCGTACATAACGGCGATGCGGTCGCAGATTTCCGCCACAACCGCCAGATCATGACTGATGAAGACAACCGATAACCCAACCGTGTGCCTCAACTCTTCCAGAAGGTCGAGGACCTGCGCCTGAATTGTGACATCCAGAGCTGTGGTGGGTTCATCCGCTATCAGTATCTGAGGATTGCCGACCAGCGCCAGAGCTATTACTACGCGTTGGCAGAGTCCTCCGGAAAGCTGATGGGGGTAAGCCGGCAGCACTCGCTTGTAGTCAGCAATGCCGACCCGGTGTAGCAGCTTTCGATTTTTCTCCTCCGACTCGCCTTTTATGCCATGCCGTCGCAGCCTTTGCATTAGGTGTGCTCTGACGGTCATTAGAGGGTCGAGAGCGCTTATGGGATCCTGAAAGATCATAGAGAGTGTTTTTCCCCGCAGTCGCGCAAGCTTCGAGGTATCAGCCAGATCCATGCACTCGCCATCGAGGAACATGGTGCCTTCGACAGTGGCCGTGGCCGGTAAAAGCCCCATCAGTGCTTGACATGTCACACTCTTTCCCGAACCCGATTCGCCGACAAGACCTAAAATTTCACCGTGCTGCAGGTTAAGAGTTATGTCTTCTACTGCACGCACGGTGTGCGATTCGGCGTGAAAAGAGACCGACAGCTCATGAATCTGCAGCAGACCGTCCGCCCCGATATCCTGGGGCGGACGGTGGTTAAGCCAGTTGCTTTGCATGGAATATTTCTACCGCTTGAAGCTGAGTTCGTCAGTTGTCAGGTTCATATACTGGGTCGGGTAGGGCGTCCATATGACGTCATCTCTTTTGCCGTAAAACTGGGTCAATGCATGCAGTGTGGTTCCGTGCGGATCCCTTTCGAAGTTATCGAGCAATTTGGCGAAAACCTCGCGACGTACCGTGGTGTCTGGATTAGACTCGAGGACGGCGCCGAGCTGCAGAAACTCGTCATTGTTTTTGTAGACACCTCTTTGAACCCAGGAGCCATTGGGACCAAAGCGCCGCCAAATCTGCCCCACCGGATCGGGATAATAGGCGGTGAATGAACCGTCGAATACACCGCGCTCCTTGTTGTCGGCATAGACTTGGCTCCAGTTCTCCACCATGTTCAGACGTACGTTGAGACCGACTTTCTTCCACATGGCCACCAGAATCTGAGCTGTTTCACCTTGGTTTGTATAATACCCCTGCTGTGTGGGGTAGACGATCTCCTCACCGTTATATCCCGCCTCCTCCAGCAGCTGCTGGGCTTTTTCCGGATCATACTCTGGCAGGGGCCTGTCGGGGAGATACATATCGCCGAACACGTCCATCTGCCACCCCTTAGTAACCTTGGTTTTTCCTCCATAGATAGTATCGACGATGGCCTGCCGGTCGATGGCCAGATTCATGGCGCGGCGGATGCGAGGGTCGGCCAGAACATTGTCCGTACTGTCATAAATCAGACCTCGAATATTGAGAATGGGACCGCCGACGATGCCTATGCCCTCGGCCTTCTCGATCTCTTCGATAAAATCGGGGCCGATCTCGGTGACGATATCGAATTGTCCGGAACGCAGGCCCGCGATACGAGTTGCAACCTCGGGCACAACCACAAAGGTCACGGAATCGGCAGCCGCTTTGTGTTCTCCCCAATAGCCGTCGTAGGGAGTGAGAACCAGTTTCTCCCCGAAGACAAATTTCTCTACTTTATACGGACCTGTTCCGACAGGATGCTTGGCCCATTTGCTCCAATCTCCGCCGAGCTCTTCGAAGGCCTGTTTCGAGCCGATTTGGGCCGGATAATTGGCAAAACGCTGCACGATCAGAGCATCATCCTTTTTCATGCGAATACGCACGGTGTAGCGGTCGATGGCTTCGCCACCCTCGACATTGCCGAGAAATGGTTTGACCACCACCGTACTCCCACCAGTGCCTCCTTTGACCTCAAGTCTCTCTGGACTGAAAGCCCAGGCCACGTCTTCTGCGGTGAGTTCCCTGCCGTTATGAAAGGTGATCCCTTTGCGCAGGGTGAAAACGATGGAGCGCGGACTTTCAATTTTCCAGGAAGTCGCAAGAAACGGTTTGAGCTTGCCACCGTCGCGATAGTCGATTTTGATCAGAGTTTCGAAAATGGAGTACATCACCCGAAGATGGACATTGGAGTTTTCCAGAGCCGGCTCGAGAACATCCGGTAATTTTTGCACGGCAATGGTGAGGTCGCGAGCGCTGGATTGCTGCGGTGCCGTAATCATAATCAGTATCGCTGCCAGTAAGGCAAAGGCAAACCTTCGCCCTGACGGCCAAAAAACGTTATGAGTTTTCATTGTCAGATTTTCTCCCAAATAGAGTGTTAGTGTGATGTAAAAAACACGTGTTGCCGCCTGAACAAAGACAAAGTGCATCCCAGACGATTGCGCCCAGACACTCCCTTTACCTCCACACGCTAGAGGAGACCAAGAGCCCGGACAACTCTGTCGATTGAAAGCGCCACAGGGGTTGTGCACGTGCAGCCTGCGAATATCGCCTAACAGACCATCCCAAAATTATGATTGGTTTAACGGTAAATGACTTTTGGGTTATCCTTGCGTAAAGATTACGTTGCTTCCCTATACGCTCGTCACCGTTTTTTCATCTGCGGCTCCCCGCTCAGGGTTTTTCAAAACGAGTGAAGCGACAGTGGCTTTGGGCAAGACATACCGGGCTGGCTGCCGGTGTTTTTTCCCAAGGTTTTGTAAGTTCGCCGAAATTGAGCGGCGGAGACAATGTTTGTGTGCATCTTTCGCGACGGCACAGGCTGCGCAGGGATCGAAGGAGTGGGTGATTCTGAGAACCAGAAGTTTCTGGGGGGCGGCAATGGAATTGCCACTATCGGGATATTGATGGAAACACATTTCCGAATCAATCAAGGCAGTCGGAAGATCCTAGCTGTGGCCAAATCAAGCAGTGCTAAGGAAGATCAGCCTAAAAAGCTCCCCGAAGATTACTGGATCGAGTTTTTCCATGACATTTTCACCTTTATGTTAATTAATTAATTATTTCAATGGTTTTTATCCAATCTTCCGTCCGACAAAAGGCACATGCACAACTACCAGTTTGTTTGGATACTGGGATTGTCCTGCACGATCACCTATAAGCATTTCAAGTCGATTACCTAGTGGCACTCTCAGGTCTTCAAGATTTGCGGCCATTTCAAAATTCGCCGCGGCCGACAGGGCTCCTTCCCCTTTTCTTTTTTCCCCGTGTTGACCTAGGTCAAAGAAAAACCGAGCAGCCGATGCTATCCTCCCGTTAACAATCAGCGCTGAGTCCATTGAACTCAGCAGGACCAGACAGCAAACCATCATCAGGAGGAATCTATATGTTTTGTAATCAGTGTGAACAAACAGCCAAAGGAATCGGTTGCGACAAAGTCGGCGTCTGCGGCAAAACGGAAAACGTCGCCGTTCTCCAGGATCTGTTGACCCACGCCCTGCAGGGATTGGCCATCGTCGCCGTGGCGGCCCGCAAGTCCGGCATCGCCGATTCTGCCGTCGACCATTTTATCGCCGAAGCCACCTTTGGTTGCCTGACCAATGTCGATTTCGATCCGGCCCGGTTCGATACCTGGATCAGAAAAACCGTCGACTTGCGCGACCGGTTGCGCGTCAGAGCGGAAGGAGCCGGTGCGACCATTGCCGGTGATACCCCGGCGCTCTCCTACCAACCGGCAGCCGATCTCGCCGGGCTCGAGGCCCAGGGCGCCGAACTCGATTTCATCCCGTCCCTCGACGACAACGAAGACCTGCGCTCACTCAAGCAGATCGCCCTCTACGGCCTGCGCGGCCTGGCCGCCTATACCGACCATGCCGCCATTCTCGGCCAGGAAAGCGATGAGGTTTATGCCTTCATGCAGCAGGCACTGGCGGATCTGACCCGCACCGACCTCGGCCTCGACGAGTTGGTGGCGTTGGTCCTGAAATGCGGCGAGGTCAACCTCAAGGCGATGGAACTGCTCGACGCCGGCAATACCGGTACCTACGGTCATCCGGTACCGACTCCGGTACCGCTCGGCCACAAGGCCGGCAAGGCGATCCTCGTTTCCGGGCACGACCTCCGCGACCTCCAGCTCCTGCTCGAACAGACCAAAGACAAAGGGATCCTGGTCTACACCCATGGCGAAATGCTGCCCTGTCACGCCTATCCCGAGCTGAAGAAACACCCCCATTTCTATGGCCACTACGGCACCGCCTGGCAAAACCAGCACCAGGAATTCGCCGAATTCCCGGGCGCCATCCTGTTCACCACCAATTGCATCCAGAAGCCGCGCGAATCCTACCGGGACAACGTCTTCACCACCGGCCTGGTCGGCTGGCCCGGCCTGATCCATATCGGAGAAGACAAGGACTTCACCCCGGTCATCGAGCGCGCCCTGGCCCTGCCCGGCTTTTCGAGCGATGAAGACAAGGGCGAGGTCTTGACCGGATTTGCCCGCAACACCGTCCTCGGTGTTGCCGACAAGGTGATCGACGGCGTCAAGTCGGGTGCCATCAAACATTTTTTCCTGGTCGGCGGCTGCGACGGGGCCAAACCCGGCCGCAACTACTATACCGAATTCGTCGAGCAGGTTCCCGAGGACTGCATCGTGCTGACCCTGGCCTGCGGCAAGTTCCGCTTCTTCGACAAGAAGCTCGGAGACATCGGCGGTATTCCGCGACTGCTCGACGTCGGTCAGTGCAACGACGCCTACTCGGCGATCCAGATTGCCGTCGCGCTGGCCGGTGCCTTCGACTGCGGCGTCAACGAGCTGCCGCTGTCGATGATTCTGAGCTGGTATGAGCAGAAGGCGGTGATCATCCTGCTGACTCTGCTCCACCTCGGCATCAAGGATATCCGTCTCGGGCCGACGCTGCCGGCATTCATCACGCCGAACGTGCTTAACGTACTGGTCGAGAATTTTGCAATCAAACCGATCAGCGCCACCCCGCAGGAAGACCTGCAGGTCATCCTCGCCTGATCAGTCCCCAGGCCGCCTCTTCCGGACCCGGACCGGGCCGGGGGAGGCGGCTCTCTTGCCCCCGGGGCCGGCCGGACCGATCCGCACCGGCAAAAAAACTTGGCACCCCCACCAAAACCGGCTACCTTTCGGTAGCTGAGAAGCCATGGAAATCAGCGGCTCGCCGGCCGGCCTGGTTCACCGGACCGGAAGCTGCAGGGCGGCCCAGCGTAGCACCACCTCAGCCCACGGGCCCGCTCTGCCTGCACCTCGCCGGCTCTGCTGAGTTTCGATGGCCAGCAGGCAACACCAATCCCGTTTTCTGAACATCTTTCGCGGCGGTGGCATGACATGACCCTTGGCCGGCGGCTCAGGTACTGGAGCCGGTATCTGTTCACTCCGAACCGGCTGGTACTCGACAAATACCAGGCCTTCCGGGAATTATTGCGCCACGATCGGAAAAGCCTGGAGTTGCTCAGCGATCTGGAGGCCCTCAGCCGCTCCGGAATCGCGGTCGATTGGGCCAGGGTCTCCCGACTCGTGGTCGCGCTGCGCTGGTCGGTGGGCAGTGTGATCCGCGAACTGCAATCCATGCGGCCCGGCGCCTATGACGAGCTTGAAAGCCGCTTTCTCCTCCTGGAAGACCGGTTGCAAAAGCAGGCCGCCCTGCCCGCCCCGGACACCTCACCGCCGTATGTGCTGCCCATTGGTGCTGCCGCCGCGGCGGCCAGCCTTGCCGGCGGCAAGGCGCAGGCCCTCGGCGAGTTGCTGCGCGACACCGACCTGCCGCAACCCCGCGGCTTTATCATCACCACCACCGCCGGCAACCTGCTGCTGGCCCGTAACGACCTGCGCCCCCGTCTCGACGAGTTACTCGGTGAAATCGATATCGACGATGGGCGGCGCCTGGCCGCATTGTCATCCGAGATGACGACCCTGATCGAGGCAGCAGCGATCCCCGATGAAGTCCGCACCGCCGTGAACCGCCAGCTGGCGGAACTGCAGCGGATCGATCCCTCTTCCGGCACGTGGGCCGTACGCAGCAGCGCCGTCGGCGAGGATTCGGCCGTTTCCTTCGCCGGTCAATACACCTCGGTCCTGTCCGTCGCCCCGGCGGGAGTGCTCGATGCCTACCGGCGTGTCCTGGCCGGCAAGTATCGACCGGCCGCCCTGGCCTACCGGATTCGCCAGGGTCTTGCCGATCAGGAAACACCGATGGCGGCCCTGGTCATGGAGATGATCGATGCCCGGGCCGGCGGCGTAATCTACACGCGTAATCCCGCACCGAACGGAGCAGGCGGAGACGATGACAGACTGACCATCTATGGTGTTCCCGGCCATGGCGAGGCCCTTGTTGACGGCAGCGTCGAACCGGAGATTTATCGCTGCCCTCGTTTTCCGGATCAACCCGCTCCCGATCTACCGACAACCATCGATACGCCCCCGGAAAACGGGGGCAGGCCGCTGCTCGACGACGCGACGATCCGGCAGCTTGCCGGCTGGGGCCGGCGACTGGACTTGGTACGCGGTGGTCCGCAGGATATCGAGTGGTGCCAGGATCACCACGGCAACTGCCTGCTCCTCCAGTGCCGGCCGCTCAGCTCCGGCCGCCGGCAATCAGACGCCAGGCAAACCGAACCGGTACCGGAGATAGCCGCCCAGCCGATACTCTCCGGCGGCACCTGCGCCGCACCCGGCGTCGGCGTCGGCACGATCGTCATCCGCGGCAACCCGTACGATCTCGGCGACATCCCGGCAGGGTCGGTCCTCGTGCTGCCGACCCTGCCGCCCGCCCTGGCCTCCATCCTCGGCTGTCTCGAAGCGGTCATCGCCGAAGGCGGCAGCCGGGCCAGCCATTTCGCCACGATAGCCCGCGAATCGGGCCTGCCGGTGATCACCGGTCTGACCGGAGCGATGACGGCCCTGGACGGCGCCGGCCAGGTCACCGTCGACGCCTGCTCCGGACACATCTACCACGGGTCTGTTGCCGCACCTTCAGACCGTTCCCCGCACCGAACCAGGCAATTCGATTCCGCTTTGCAACAGCGGTTAAACCCAATCACCGAACTCGTCGCACCGCTCCATCTGCTCGATCCGGCCTCGGCCGACTTCACGCCGCACCAGTGCACCAGCATGCACGACCTGATCCGCTACGCCCATGAAAAGGCGATGACGGAGATGTTCTCACTGGTCGGGCCGGGCGGACGCGAGCTGAGCGGGGCCCGCACCGTTGCTTCCGATCTGCCGTTGACCCTGTCCCTGATCGACCTGGGTGGCGGCCTGGCGGCGGCCGGCAAAAAACAACCCCGGATCACCCCCGACCGCTTTGCCTCACCGCTGCTGATCGCCTGCTGGCAGGGCCTGACCCATCCGGACATCACCTGGCACCAGGGCCTTGCCTACCTCGACTGGGAGCAGGCGGATCGGGTCAGCGGCGGCATTATCAGCCTGAAATCACCGCTGCTCGGCAGCTATGGACTCGTCGCCCGTGACTATCTGCACCTGATGCTGCGCTTCGGCTACCATTTTGCCGTTATCGACTGTTTGGCCGGCAGCGACGACGAGGCCAATTACCTGGCGTTTCGCTTCAAGGGCGGCGGCGGCGACTACGACATGCGCCTGCGCCGGGTCCGCCTGATCTCCGAAATCCTGATCTGGGCCGGTTTTGGTGTTCACACCCACGGCGACATGCTCGACGCTCGCTTCGATCGCCGGCCGGCCGGCGAATTTCTGGTGCGCCTGTCCGCCCTCGGCTTCATCCAGGGAAAATGCCAATTGCTCGACCTGGCGCTGACCGGCGACGAAGCGCTGACACCGCTGCGGGATTCGCTCAAAACCGCCCTTGCCGGCTTTTTCTCCCGGCCGCACACCACCAAGGAGTGAGACGATGACGCAACCCGCCTATCGCGTTGACTGGATAACCGACAACCTGGCCGTCGGCCAGGCGCCGATGTCATACGACGCGCTCGACGCGATTCGGGCCCTCGGCATCAGCGCGATGCTCAACCTCTGTGCCGAGTTCTGCGACCTGCACTGGATCGAGGCCAAAGCCGGCTTCGAGGTCCACTACCTGCCGATTCCCGACGAAGAGGCCCCCGACCTGGGCGAGTTGGAAAAGGCCCTCGACTGGCTCGACGAGTGTCTCTATCTCGGCAAAAAGGTCCTCGTCCACTGCCGCTTCGGCATCGGCCGCACCGGCACCGTGATCAACGCCTATCTGCTGCGCAAGGGCCTCGGCCACCGACTGGCCGGCAAGACCTTGAAAGGCCTGCGCTCCCAGCCGGCCAACTTCAACCAGTGGTGGTTCATCAGAAAATACGGCAGGAAAGAAAAACCGCTGACCATCCGCGAACCGTCACTGGAAAGCCGGCACCTGGTCGATCTCTTCCCCTTTTTCGCCGACTACGAGCAGGTCCTCGCCCGCCTCGACGAAGCACTACTGGCCGAGTCGTCCCCTCCATCCTGCGGCCGCGATCACGACTCCTGCTGCCGCACCCCGCTGAACCTGTCCTTCATCGAGACCGTCTACCTCGGCCACCTGGTCAATACCACCCTGGAACGCCAGGCTCGCCTGGACCTGATCGCCCGGGCCACGCAGAAAAACACCCCCGAGAAAATGGGGACAGCGAAAATGGGGACAGCGAAAATGGGGACAGTCCCCTTTTTTGAGCAACAAAAAAGGGGACTGTCCCCATTTTCGCCTTTTTCGCCTTTTTCCCCTTTTTCGCCTTTGTCCCCTTCTTCCCCTCTTTCACTTTTCCCCCCACCCCCTCCCGATTACCGCTGCCCCCTCAGCCCGGCCGGGACCTGTCTCGTCTATGCCGGCCGCCCGACCGCCTGCCGGCTCTCGGACATCGAGGCCGGTCGGCGCCGGGAAATCCAATCCCTTGTCAACGAGCAATTGGAGCGACTGTCCGGCGATATCTATTTCGCATTCACCTCCCGCTTCCCCACCGATGCACCGCTGTCGTTCGCCCTGACCGACGCGGTGTCCGGCCGTTATGTGCAGACCCTGTTCCATCATCTGCTGCCCCCGGACCCTGATGATCCGGCGGAAAGTGATGAACGATAATACACCATATCGCCGCTCATCTTTTTTTGCCTTGTTGACCCAAGTCAAAGAATAAATACTGCGGTGTGATACATTCAGGGTAAAGCATGGCGAAAGCCTTCGACTATCAACGAGAGCCGATATAAACGGCCATTACCCACGGGGATGTATCATGAAACAGATGCGGAAGATTATTGAGATCGACGAGGAATTGTGTGACGGTTGCGGCCAGTGCGTCCCGGATTGCGCGGAAGGATCCCTGCGGATCATCGACGGCAAGGCCAGGCTGGTGGCCGATAAACTCTGCGACGGCCTGGGGGCCTGCCTCGGTTCCTGCCCGACAGGGGCCCTTAAGATCATCGAGCGCGAGGCCGACGAGTTCGACGAGGAGGCGGTCGAGGCATTTCTCGCCGCCAAAGAACAAGTGACGACACAACCGTCCGAGCCGATGGCCTGCGGCTGTGCGTCAACCCATATTCAGAGTTTCCAGCCGGCGGCCTCGCCCTGTCAATCCGCCAACGCGCCGAAGAGTATGCCGACCGCCGCGCTGAGCGAATCGCAATTGAGTCACTGGCCGGTCCAGATTCGTCTCGTGCCGCCGCAGGCGGGGTTCCTGAAAGGGGCCGATCTGCTGATCGCGGCCGACTGCACGGCGGTCTCGGCCCCGAATTTTCAGCAGGACTACCTGGCCGGCAAAGTGGTGCTGATGGGCTGCCCGAAATTCGACGACGCCGAATCATACATCCAGCGCTTCACCGAAATCATCGACACCTGCAACCTGAAACGAATTACCATCCTGATCATGGAAGTGCCCTGCTGCTCGGCGATGAACGTCATCGTCAAACGGGCCCTGGAACGGGCCTCGGTCTCGGTACCGGTGGAACAGATCACCATCTCCACCCGCGGCCGCGAACTGCAACGGGTTACCTGTTGAAAAAAATGGGGACTGTCCCCATTTTCTAGGGGACTGTCCCCATTTTTTTATTTTACCTTTTTTATTGTTTTTTCCAGGTAATGATCAACCGGCCCTCCACTTCGACCACCTCGGCGCCGACGGTGATGAAGAGGTGGAAGAGCGGCCGGCCGAAATAGAAGAGCTCTTCGCCGAGCGTCAGGTCGAAATCCTCGACCACCCGGGTCCGATAGGCGATCTCCTCATTGACCAGCCGTTCGAGCTCGGTCGCCCGGTCGCCCGGACCGTGGTCGAGCAGGGCCTGCATATCGGGGCAGGGGAAAAGGCGCTCGTGTTCCAGCACGAAGGGCCGGAGCGGCTCATCGGCGGCCAGCAGGTCGAGCCGGCCGATGGTATCGGTTTCCATCAGCTCCTCGATCTCGGCGGTATCCCAGCAGCGCAGCGCTTTACAGGCCTGCGGCCGCATGTCGTAGATGGTGCAGCCCTTCTGCTCGGGATCGAAGTAAAAGCAGCTCCATTCCCGGCCAACCCCGCTGATCTTTACCAGTTCGCCGCGAACCGGCTGGAGCGTGTCGGAAAGCGGGTTGTGCGCCAGTTCTCCGGTTCTGATCGTGATCAACTGGGCCGTCGGCAGGTGGCCGTCGAGGACCAGGTGTCGATCTTCCGGATGCAGCGCCGGCCCGCCGCTGACACAGCAGGTTCCGCAGCGCAGGCAGTGCTGTTGTTGTTCGTGCATAACCGTCGTTCCCCGTTCGTTTTCTCTACCGGTATCGCCGGAGGCCCCGGCGCCCCTAAAAATCCATGACGAAACTATAGACACCCTCTTCGATGGTGCTCGTCACATTGAGGCCTGAATGGTTGAAAATCGCCTGCATCCGGTTGTTGTTGCGCAGCACCTCGGCGGTAAACCCGGAGATGCCGTTGGCCTTGGCAATGGTCACCAGGTGCCGGAAGACGAAGGTGCCGAGCCCCCGGTTCTGCCACTTGTCGCGCACGACAAAGGCCACCTCGGCCCGGTTGCTCCGCTCGTCGAGATAATAACGGCCGACGGCGATGATCTCATCACCATAGGCCTCCGGCAGCACCCCGACGATGGCCACATCCTTACGGTGATCGATATAGACGAAATTCTGGATCTGCCGCTGCCCGAAGCGTTCCTGGTGGCTCATGAACCGGTAGTAGATGGTCTCCCGCGACAGGTCGTAGAGCAGATCGCGCATGCGCGGCTCGTCGGTCGGATGGATCGGCCGGAAATTGATCTCGGTGCCGTCCTTGAGCAGGTACTTGGTCTTCATGAAGCTCTGCGAGGCGACGACGAACTTGCCTTCGATATCGGCGAACTCCTCGCGGATGTATTTGGCCTCGATGGCCTCCTTGAGCAATTGCGGCCGGACATCGGGATGGGCGATGGAGATCAGGGCCAGCGTCCGGTCCTGGACCGATTTGCCGCGCAGGTAGGCGCTGCCGTATTCGGTCACGACGTAGTGCACGGTACCGCGTGAGATGACCACGCCAGATCCGGGGCTGAGCCGGGAGACGATGCGCGAGGCGCCCTCGATATCGGTGGACGGCATCACGACGATGGGCCGGCCGCCGCTGGATCGGGCCGCACCGCGATTGAAGTCGACCTGGCCGCCGATCCCCGAATAGAACTTGCCCCCTTCCGAATCGGAACTGACCTGTCCGGTCAGATCGATCTGCAAGGCCATGTTGATGGTGACCATGTTGTTGTGCTTGCCGATCACATTGGCATCGTTGACGTACTGGGTCGGCCGGAAGGAAAAGAGCGGATTGTCGTCGATATAGTCATAGAGCGCCCGGCTGCCCATGCAGAAACTGCCGATGACCTTGCCCCGATCCACGGTCTTGCGCATACCGGTTATCGCCCCGGCCTCGATGAGTTCCATGATCTCATCGGAGATCAGCTCGGTATGGATGCCGAGGTCCACCTTGTCCTTCAGATACGGCACCACCGCCAGCGGCAGCCGCCCGTAGCCGGGCACCTTGCCGAGCCCGAACTCGATGGTCGCGCCGTTGGGCACCAGGGCGGCCACCAATTGAGCGATCTTGTCGGTCACCTCCGGAATCGGTTCGTGTTTGCGCTCGATGAGCGGTACATCAACGGGAACGAGGATGTCGAGGTCGAAGACATCGACCAGGCTGTCACCCCGGGTCCACGGCATCTGCGGGTTGACCTGGGCGATGACCAGCGAGGCGTTCTCGGCGGCGCTCTTGACGATATCCACGGAAATGCCCAGGCTCATCTTGCCCCGGGTATCCGGCGGCGTCACCTGGATCAGGGCCACATCCAGCGGCAGCTGGCCGGAATTGAGCAGGGCCGGGATGTCATACATCAGGATCGGCGTGTAGTCCCCCCGCCCCTCCTGGTAGAGCCTGCGGACGTTGCCGCCGATAAAAAAGGAATTGACCTTGAACGTGTCGGCGTACTGGCGATCGGTATACGGCGCCTCACCCTTGGTGAGCAACTCGACGATCTCGACGTCGGCCAGGTTTTTCGCGTTTTTGACCAGCGCTTCGACGAGGACCACCGGCTCGCCGCAACCGGTCCCGAGAAAAACGCGATTGCCCGATTTCACGTGGGACAACGCCTTGTTCGGCGTCATGATCATGTCCTGGTACTTGTCCTGCCAGGCGGCATCGTATTCAACCATGGGTACCCTGTTGTGGAGCGCTGCTCAGCGGAGCGTGGTCAGATTCATGTGCACATCGGCAACGATCGGTTCGGTACCGATATCGCCGACGATGAACGGGTTGATGTCCAGTTCGGTAATCTGCGGAAAATCGGTGGTCAGCTGACTGATCCGCTGCAGGCCGACGGCGATGGCGTTGATATCCACTCCCTGCTGGCCGCGCCGCCCTTCGAGCATCGCATAGGAGCGCGTCGACATCAGCATCTGCACCGCTTCCGCCTCGGTGATCGGCGCCAGGTGGAAGGCGACGTCCTTGAGCACCTCGACGAAAATGCCGCCGAGGCCGAACATCAGCATCGGCCCGAACTGCGGGTCCCGATTCATGCCGAGGATCACTTCGAGTCCGCGGGGAATCATCTGCTCCACGTAAATCCCGTCGATACGCGCGTCCGGGGCTCGCTTGCGGATCTTCAGCATCATCAGGTCGTAGGCGTCCTCGATCGCTTCCGCGTTGTTCAGGTCGAGCTGGATGCCGCCCATATCGCTCTTGTGGATGATACTGGGCGAGACGATTTTCAGCGCCACCGGGTAGCCGATGCGCTCGGCGATTTCCACCGCCTCTTCCTGGCTGATGGCCATGGCGCCGTGCGGAATCTTGAAACCGTAGGCGTTGAGAATGTCCTTGCCCTTGACCTCGCCGACCATCAACCGGTTGGTGCGCAGCCGGCGGGTGATGATCCGCTCGACCCGGCGGCGGTTCACCCGAAAGTGGGTGATCTGCCGCGGCGGCCGGTTCTTCCACAGGCTGTAGTGATGCATCGCCCTCAGCGCCGCCACCGCCCGTTCCGGCGAGCCGTAATGCGGCAGACCGGCGGCGCAGAGATGTTTGCGCCCGGGCAGCACATCCTCGCCGCCCATGAAGGAGGCGACGACCGGTTTCGAACCGTCGATCGCCGAAGCGATGGCCAGCGCCGTTTCGGCGGGCTGAGTCATGGTCTGCGGCGTCATGATCACCAGGATGGCATCGACGGCAGAATCCTGCTGGGCCGCCTCGATGGCGGCCGCGTACCGCTCCGGCAGCGCATCGCCGAGCACGTCGATGGGATTGGCGATGGACGACTCGCGCGGCAGCTTCTCCCGCAGGAAGGTGATGGTCCGGTTCTCCAAAACGGCCACCTCCAGCCCCGCCTGCTCCACCGCGTCGGCGGCGATGGTGCCCGGCCCGCCGGCATTGGTGATGATCATCACCCGGTTGCCCTTCGGCAGCGGCTGCAGGGCCAGCGCCGCGGCGTAGTCGAACAGCGCTTCAAACGAGTCGGCGCGCACCACGCCGGAGCGCTTGAACGCGGCGCCGTACGCGGAATCAGCACCGGCCAGCACCCCGGTATGCGAGGCCGCCGCCTTGCGGCCGGTGACCGTGGTACCGGCCTTGAGGATGATCACCGGCTTCGCCGATGCCGCCTCTTCGGCGGCCTTGACGAAGGCATCGCCGGCACTGATATCCTCGAGATAACCGATGATCACCTTGGTTTTCTCGTCCTTGGCCAGCCAGGAGAGCAGGTCGATCTCGTTGATATCGGCCTTGTTGCCGATGCTGATCATCTTGGCCACCCCGAGATGACGGGAGCTGCACAGGTCGAGCATGGCCGCGCAGACGGCGCCGGACTGGGAAAAGATAGAGATCGATCCGGCTTCCGGGTAACGGCCGATAAAACTGGTATTGAGCGCCGCATCGGTATTGATGATGCCCATGCAATTCGGGCCGAGCAGCCGTACCGCCCGCCGCCGGCAGACGTCGACCATCTTCTTCTCGATCTCCAGGCCTTCGTCACCCATCTCCTTGAAACCAGACGAGATGACCACCACCCCCCTGGCGCCCGCCTCGATGGACTGCTTGACGGCGGCCAGCACCTTTTCTTTCGGCACGACGATAACGGCCAGGTCGACCTCCCGGCCGACGGCCTGGAGATCGGGGTAACAGGGCCGGCCGAGCAATTCGTCGGCACCGGGGTTGATTGGGAAGATATCACCGGAAAATCCGGCATTGATCAGATTGGCCAGCAGGTCGTGGCCCACCTTGCCGGGCGTGCGGGAAGCCCCGACCACCGCAACGGATCGAGGAACAAAAAAAACATCGAGGCTCATCCAGACGTCTCCGGTTGGCGAAAGGCTGATTTACGGCTATGGCTTGAGCAGCGTAAAACCGCTTTCCTGCAGCAGCTTGTGGACATTGCTCACTTTATAGGTATTGACCCGCATGTAAATCCGATCGAAACCGCTCTCCTGAGCGATCTTGATCAGGCGGGTACACTGCACGTCGTTGTCCTCGAGCAGCGAGGCGATACGGCTGAGGCTTCGCGTCGTCTTTCCCTCGTCGAGCACGGCGATCAGCGACGATCCTTTCTCGGCGGCGCCGAACAGTTTTTTGTAGGCGGCGGTCAGGTCGCGCATCGAAAAGATGCCAATCACCACGTCATCGTCGGTCACCACCGGCAGCGCGCCGACCTTGTCCCGATCGAAGACCAGCAGCGCGTCGTCGAGCGTCGCATCGATGCCGATGCAGGAGCAGTTGGCGGTCATGATGGCGCTGACCGGTGTTCGCTCGACGATCTTGAAGATCTTTTCGCGCTGCTCGTCGTCGATCACCGTGGACGGGTAGGCAAGCCGCAGATCGCGGTCCGAGACGACGCCGATCAGCTTCTTGGCCCCATCGACCACCGGCAGGTGCCGAAAATGATGGTCATCGAGCAATTGTCGAGCCTCGGTCAGCGTAATATCAGCGGTTATCGTCACAGGGTCGGCGGTCATGTAGTCAGCGATAAACATAAGATCTCCAGCTTCGTTTGTTAGCGGCACCGAGAAACTGCGGCCCCGCAGGCACCGGCGCCATCAAGCAGGCCCCGCAGGTAGGCTTCGACCGAAGGGCCGAGGACCGATAGTTCATACCCTCCCTCAAGAATCGACAGCACCCTGCCCCCGGTATACAACTCGCCCCACCGGTGAATGATCCCACCGAGCACGCCAAATACCTCGGTGGAAAACTGCAGCCCCGACATATCATCGAGGCGATGGCCGTCAAAGCCGGCCGCAACGATGATCGCATCGGGCTTCCAGGCAACGATCCTCGGTTCGATTTTGCGCACGAACAGATCGAGCAGGGCCGCATCGCCGGCGCCCGGCTTGAGCGGCAGGTTGACAATCGTCCCGCGCCCTTCGTCGAAACCGACCTCGTCACCATAACCGGTTCCAGGATAACTGAAACTCGGATGCTCGTGCACACTTATATAATACGATCCGGCCTCACGTTCAAAGGCTGATTGAATTCCATTACCATGGTGAGCGTCAAAATCAAGGATCAAGATGCGTTGCCGGCCATAGACCCGCTGCCAGTGCCGGGCCGCAATCACGCAATTATTGAGAAAGCAGAAGCCAAACGGCCGGTTTGCTTCGGCGTGATGACCGGGCGGCCGGACCATGCAGAAAACCTGCGCGGCTCTGCCGCTCTCGATCAGATCGACCCCGGCGACGCCGGCCCCGGCCGCATGGCAGGCGACGCGATAGCTCTCGTAGCAGACCTGGTTGTCGCTGTGATCGACATGCGACCGCCCGGACAGCACCACCTCCTCCAGCCGGAACAGCCACTCTTCCCGGTGGGCCAGCAGCAACTGGTCCCTGGTGGCCGCCACCGGCGCGATAAAATCGAGCCGCGGCAGGATCGGACTGACCACCAGGGCATCCATGATCACCTCCAGTCGCACCGGATTCTCCGGATGTCCGAACCCGCCGGTATCATGATCGAAATATGCGGAGTCGGTGATAATCGTGACTCCCTTGTGTACCGCCATCCTGCTCCTGCTCTCTTGCATGCCGGCCCGCCGAAGAGCCTGGGCGGGCCGAATCTGTAGTGGTGCCGCCCCGGGTCGGGGGCCGAACACAGATTCCTTCGTGTTCGGCTAGCGGTTTGCCGCCGACCGGCGGCCGTGGAGTCAGCGGCCAACATCTGCTTGCACAGCGTCCGCTCTATGCGGTATGGTGACCGGATCGGCCGGGACAGGCAAACGCCGCGGGCGGAAGCCGGCCGCTGCCCAGCCTCGGACCCGGCCGGCACCATTGCCACCCACCGGCCAACTATAGGAAGAGCCGAACAAAAACACAACGATATTATGACCCTCACCTTTTATCACTCACCGCTCTGCCCGCGCTGCCGACGGGTCGGAAAACATCTCGACGACCTGCTTGAAGCTCACACGCGGCGCCGGGTAGAGCACGTCGATGCGCTTCGGCGGCCGCTGCACAGCTGGCGGGCCGGCGTCCGGATGATTCCGGCCCTGGCCTGCGACGGCGAACTGCTCAGCGGCCTGACGCTCGGTCGTGATCGCATCGCCACCTTTCTCGCCCACCATCGCCTCATCGACACCTTCGACACTGGCAAACGGATATGAGACAACTGCTCGCCGACTCCATCGGCCTGATCGACCTGCTCATCTGGCTGCTGGTCATCTTCTTTTTCTGCGGCAGCGCCCTGCTCTTCGACGGCGACCTGACCCTCTCCTTTATCGGCGCGGGCGGTATCATCGTCGAGATGATGATCATCGGCATCTGCATCGAAGTCATCGTCGAATCGTTGAAACAGACCCGCGGCATCGGCACCATCACCGGTTTTATCACCAACGGCCCGGAGGCCCTGTGCCTGATCGTCGGCCTGGCGGTCGGAGATATCCTGTTCGCCGCCTCGACCCCACTCGGCTCCAATTTCATGAACCCGCTGCTGCTCTTTATCGCCGCCCTGCTCTGCCGGCAGTTCATCCCGGTCCTGCGCTGCCGGCCGCTCTACTCGCTGTCGACCATCATCGTCACCGCCTGTTTTGCCGGCGGTTTTTTCTTCATCCCCGAAGGCCATTATTTCCTGTGGCTGATCGGCGCCTGTGCCGTCAGCACGCCGCTCTTTTTCCTGCGGCCGGGAGAGCCCGAACCGCCGGCCGGCGACGGCGATATCGCCCACCCGAAATACTGGCTGCTGCCGGCCGTCGTCCTGCTGATCGGCGCCGGCTACCTGCTCGACAGCGTGGTCAGTTTCGCCGCCGAACATTCCCGGACCCCCAAGGGCGTGATCGGCTTTTTCGTATTGGCGACGCTGACCAGCTGGCCGGAATTCAAGTCCTGCCTCTCCTTGCTCAACCGCGGCAAAACCCTCGCCGCCATCCTCAATATCACCGTTTCCAATCTGACCAATATCTGGCTCGCCGTGCTCGGCGTCGC
>CAYSSK010000023.1:0-42754 GCA_964433645.1 uncultured Desulfofustis sp. | reverse complement strand
GCGAGCGATTCGCAGCGATCGGCGATGCCGACGGCCAGATCGGCGATGCGCTCCAGGTCGTTGTTGAATTTCCAGGTGGCCATGATAAAGCGCAGATCGAAAGCCACCGGCTGGTGCAAGGCCACGATCTTATAACATTCTTCCTGAATGTCGATGCGTTTTTCATCGATTTTCTGCTCGCCCTTATACACCTGGCGAACGATGTCGAGTCCCCCCTCGTCCAGGGCCTGCATGGCCAGGGCGTAATTCTTTTCGACAAGCCGGAACAGACAGACCAGTTGTTTTTTCAGCTTGTCGATTTCCCGAATAAATATCTTTGACATTACACTGCTCCTGAGACAAGGGATGACCGCGACATCGTTGCTTTGGTTAGTTCACCGTCTTCGGCACCGACAGCGCTATTTAAGCGCGGTTAGATACGCATCCAGGGTTTCCGCATCCGGCGACTTGACGGTCATTCCGTTGGGGCCTGCACCGGGACGGATAATGTGCTTGGCCAGTTCGCCGTGCTCGGTAAATTTTTTAAACTCGTCGGAGCCGCTTTTGAATACCCAGAGGCGGCCATCTTCAATTCTGGTGACAAAACCGGGACGAGACAGCAGATACGCATCAAGGGTTTCCGTATCCGGCGCCTTGACGGTGATACGGCCCGGGCCGGCACCCGGCCTGATCACGTGTTTGGCCAGTTCGCCGTGCTCGTCGAATTTGGCGAGATCCTTGCTGGCGGTCTGAAAAATCCACAATCGTCCGTCTTCCATCCGGGTCTCGAATCCGTCGCGGGCATAACTGCTCTGCTGCGCGGCTGCTGCCTTGGTGTCCTGGGATACGGCGGTGCTGCAGCCACTGCCGAAGGCCAAAGTGGTGGCGACGATTGCCGTCGCGAGTACCTTTTTCATTGTCTTCATTCTCCGTTTTCTCGTATTTATTTTAACATCTTCCTCTGCACAATCAGCCGAATCGGCCGGTTATATAATCCTCGGTTTCCCGCAGCTTCGGTTTTTTGAACATGGTGTTGGTCGGACCATATTCAACCAGCTGCCCGAGGTACATAAATGCGGTGTAATCACTGACCCTCGATGCCTGCTGCATATTATGGGTGACGATCAGGATGGTGTACTCGCCGCGCAGCGAATCGATGAGATCCTCGATTTTGCTGGTGGCGATGGGGTCCAGTGCGGAACAGGGTTCGTCCATCAACAGCATCTCCGGTTCGGCGGCTATCGCCCGGGCGACGCAGAGCCGCTGCTGCTGGCCTCCCGACAGACCGAGCGCACTCTGATCGAGCCGGTCCTTCGCTTCCTGCCAGAGCGCGGCCCCCCGCAAGGACTGCTCGCAAACCTGGTCGAGCAGGGCATGATCACGAATGCCGTCGATGCGCAGCGGGTAGACGACATTTTCGTAGATGCTCATCGGAAAGGGGTTCGGCTTCTGGGCCACCATCCCCATGCGCTTGCGTAGTTCGATCACATCGACGCCGGGATCGTAAATCGAATCACCGTACAGGGCCATCGAACCACTGACCCGAACCGAATCGACCAGGTCGTTGAGCCGGTTGACACTGCGCAGCAGCGTCGATTTGCCGCAACCGGACGGCCCGATCAGTGCGGTCACCTTGCCTTTCGGGATCTTCAGCGAGACATCGAACAGGGCCTGGGTCGAGCCGTACCAGAGATTGAAGGAATCGATCTGGAGCACGAACTCGGGCTCATCCTCCAGCTCCTGATGAACGACCGCCGGAAACCAGGTGCCTTCGGCAATTTCCTGCAGTCGCCCGGTGTCCTGCCTCTCATCGAACAGCGGCGCCGAATCGGCGCCGCTTGCCGGCGGGGTATCGGTGGTCAGATCTTCCATATTGTCGCTCCGTCGCTTATTATACCGCACTGACGATAAATCTTTTCTTCAGCCGGGTGCGCAGCTGAATGGCCCCGATATTGAGCAGAAAGATGATCAGGATCAGCAGCAGGGTGGTTGTAAAGACCATCGGCACCGCAGCTTCGCTGTTCTGGCTCTGAAAGCCCAGGTCGTAGATGTGAAAACCGAGGTGCATGAAGCTCCGTTCCAGGTGGACGAACGGGGCAAAGCCGTCGATCGGCAACTCCGGCGCCAGTTTGACCGCGCCGACCAGCATCAGCGGCGCCACTTCGCCGGCGCCCCGCGCCATGGCAAGGATGGCGCCGGTCAGGATACCCGGCATGGCCCGGGGCAGCACGATCCGGCGGATCGTCTGCCATTTGCTGGCACCGCAGGCATAGGATCCCTCCCGCATCGACCCGGGAACCGCCGCCAGGGCCTCTTCGGTGGCGACGATGACCACCGGCAGAGTCAGCAGGGCCAGGGTCAGGCTGGCCCAGAAAATGCCGCCGGTACCAAAAGTGGGGCTCGGCAGTTTGGCGCTGTAAAACAGCTGGTCGATGGAACCGCCGACCAGATAGCAGAAGAAACCGAGGCCGAAGACGCCGTAGACGATGCTCGGCACGCCGGCCAGGTTGTTGATGGCGATCCGGATGACACTGACCAGCGGCCCTGCCTTGGCGTATTCCCGCAGATAGAGAGCGGACAGGACCCCGAACGGAACGACGCAGATGACCATGATCAGCGTCATCACCACGGTACCGAAAATCGCCGGAAAAACGCCGCCTTCGCTGTTCGCTTCGCGCGGATCGTCGACCAGAAACTCCAGCCAGCGGCTGGCATAGATGCCCAGTCGGTCAAAAAGATCGAGTTGATTTGGCGTATAGGCCCGCACGATTTCCGCCAGCTGCAGCGATTTTTCTCGTCCGTCGGCGGTGCCGACAACAATGCGGAACCGATCGTTTTCGGCATCGATTTGATCGATCCGACCGCGAATTTCCGCGTATTCCCGCTGCCCCCGCTGCTCCACCGCCGCATAGTCCTGCCGGGCCGCTTCAAGCTCGGCTGTCGCCCGGCGCGCCTGGTCTGAATCGGCGCCGGACTTCTTGACGGCGGTTCGCTGCGCCAGCTCATGCTCGCGCAGATCCAGGCGGGCTTTCTCCAGATAGTGGTTGACGGCACCGATGGCATCGATTTCCAGGTCGCGCCGCTCGTGCCAGCGCTGCCGAACCTCATCGTGATAACGCCGGAATTCTGACCAGATCGCCGCGGGCTGGTCCGCAATCTGCCGGTCATCGACGAAAAAGGCCTGCGGCATACCGTAGAATCGCCCCCAGGTCAAGCGCTCGAAGAGCAGCACCCATTCCGGGTACTCCTCGTTGTGGATCAAGAAATCGCTGACCCAGTTGAAATGCTCGTTGGTCATTTCGAAATTGCCGGTACGCACCAGGTACCGCCGGGCAGAGCCGCCCTGCTCTTCGAGGATTCGCCGGGCGTCGCCGCGCACCTGCTCCGGCAGCGCGTCAAGGAGTTCTGGTCGGGGCTGATAGTGGCTGGTCCGGGTAACCTCGCCAAGATGAACGGTGCCGTCGTGGGTTTCATAGGCGACCACCGGGCCGGGCCAGAACGTGGCCATGCCGCGTATCAGGATGAACAGGACCAGGCCGACGATCATGGCCACGCACAGGGCCAGCATGCCGCCGGCCAGCCAGACATAGGGCTGACCGAGAGCACCGAGGGCGGCGCCTTTTTTCCGCCGGGGACTGACTTCATATCGTCCGTGCGTCGCCCCGGCACCCCTATCGTTCGGTGTGACACTCATAATTCAAACGCCCTCTTGCGGAATCGTTGACGGATAACCTCGGCGACGGTATTGACGACAAAGGTCATCAGAAAAAGGGTCAACGCAGCGAGGAACAGGACCCGGAAATGGGTGCCGAAAACCACCGCCTCAGGCAGTTCCACCGCGATATTGGCCGACAGTGTGCGAAACCCGTTAAAGATATTCCATTCGAGCACCGGGGTGTTGCCGGTGGCCATCAACACGATCATCGTCTCGCCGACGGCCCGGCCGAGACCGAGCATAACCGCGGAGAAAAGACCGCTCGCCGCCGTTGGAATAATGATCCGCACAGCCGTCTGCCAGGGCGTCGCACCCGCGGCCAGGGAGCCGGCCCGAAGGTGTTCGGGGACGCTGGACAAGGCGTCCTCGGCCAGGGTATAGACCGCCGGGATAATGGCAAAGCCCATGATAAAACCGACCACCAGGGCATTACGCTGGACGTAGGTGTTGAGCACCGGGCCGATCAGCGGGAAATCCCCCCGCGAATCGAAACCGATCCCGGACAAGGCCGTGGCCGCCAGCCAGGCGAGCAGCAGGATTACCACGGTACAGATTGCCATCTTGGCAATTTCCAGCACACCGTTGTGCAGTCGCGACAGATCCGCGGAATACTGCCGCAACCAGGGGTTGATCCGGAGCCCGAGCAGCAGGACCACCGCCAGCGTGCTGAGCGGGATGAACATGATAAACCAGCCACCGCTGCCGCTGCCGACCTGCCCGTCGAGCCAGGCCTTGATGTCGCCGGCAAAGAGCAGGTGCTCCAGCAGCGGTCCGAACAGTGTCGCCAGCAGCAGGCCGAGCGGCAGTGCGATCACGAGAACCAGCAGGAACCGCCACCGGGAAAACCTGACAAACAAAGGCACCGGCAGCAGCTGAAAGAGATAGGCGGTGCTGATGAACACCAGGGGCACGGTAAAAAAACAGGCCAGCACGTCGGCCACCCGCCCCTCGACGAACACCGCGAACACGAGGGCGGCGAGAAACCCGAGGACCACGGTCGGCAAGCTCTCCATCATCTCGACCAGCGGTTTGATGCGGGCGCGCAACCGTTTGTCCTCGAGAAATTCACTGGTATACACGGCCGCCAGCAGAGCCAGCGGGACACCGAACAGCAACGAATAGAAGGTGCCCTTCAGGGTACCGAAAATCAGGGGGATCATCCCGTATTTCGGCTCGAAATCATCGGTGCCGCTGGACGACTGCCAGATATACGCCGGTTCGTTCATGCCTTCGTAGTGCACCTTGCCGAACAAGGTATGCATGGTTGCCGCGGGATGGCCGGCGTCGAACCGCCACAGGCTCAACCCCGACGGGGTCAGTGCGGTGAAGGCGTTATCCTTGGGAGAGATGGCCAGCGCCCGGACCATGCCGGAGCCGACGCTTTCCTCGTGGAGCACCTGAGCGCTCGTCACATGGTTCAGGCGCACGGTTCCGTCGGCAAAACCGACGGCCAGCAGCCTGCTGCGCTCCGAAGGGCTCAGGACGCTCACCGGCGCCGGACCGGTGCCGAGACGATGCACGAGGGTCAGCAGGGCGCCGTCGATAGTCGCCGCATCGGCCGGTTTCGTCGTGAACCAAGCGTTGACGCGGCCCCGGGAATCACCGGTAACCAGCGTGGTTTTGCCGATCAAAAAAGACAGGGCGGTCAGTTCCCCGTCGCCGCCGATCAATGCTTTTTTTTCCGCGAGCTTCGGAGCCTTGCTGTCCCGGGTGTCAAGGCGTAGCAGCGCCCCGTCCCGCCAGGCGATATAGGCGTTATCCGCACGCCCGGAGAGCAGCAGGAACTGAGGCTGCCCCGGATGCTCGGTGCCGATCGACAGCGAGCCGCCGCTCAGGGTGGTCGTCACTTTGCCGGTCAGCAGATTACGCTTGCTGGAGATGGTCTGCAGGCGAAACAAGCCGTCACCGCCAAGCGAGGCGATAACCGGACCACTTGACAGCACGGATACATCAATCAATTGGATATCGGCTATCCCGGTTTCGATCGGCGGCTGCAGTTCGGCCACCAGTTTCTGGGAACGCAGCTGACCGCTGGGCGTGCGTTCAATGACCGCCCCCTCGAACTCGGCAAGCTGGCCTTCCGCCAGATCGAGCAAAGAGGCGGGCAGCATTGATTCATCGACCAGGTAGTCGGTTTTGAATCCGAGGGAAACCAGTTGAATGGTGCCATCGGCAAAGGCCGCGGCGAGCAGTCCGTCCCGCTGGGAGTAACTGACGGCCCGCGGTTGCCGGCCGTCAAAAATGTCTATTGTCTGCAACGGGTTGCCGTTATCCAGGCGAAACGACCGGGCGGTCGCCCCACCGTCTTCGAGCAGCCAGCCGGCAACCAGGTATTCGTCAGCGGCGACGATGCCCGGATCGTTCCCGCCGGCCTGGATCTGCGGCAGATCGCCAAACGGTTCGGACGTGGCCGGCTGAAAGAGCGGCACCACCACCACCGCCAGGAAGACGAAGACCCCGGTGACGGCCAGGATGGTGCATATCCCGCCGACGGAAATGAGCGCCCCGGCGATGCGGTCGGCCAATTTCACCGAGCTTTTCGTTTTATAGCGCCGCTTCCGGCCGGTTATACCCTTCGCTGGAGCACTCATGCGACTATCCTTCATCCTTTTGCTTGCTGATCAAACCGTACACCAAGCGTTGCCGGGGGGCGCCGTCCGGAGGGGCGGCAAGCACCCCTCCGGACGGTGCGGCGGCACCCGACGGTCCTGCTACTTGATATCCAGAGCGGCCAACTGCTCGTCGGCGATGACCTTGGTCACCGGATAATAGCCGTCCTTGACGACGTCTTCCTGACCGTCCTTGCTGAAAATGTATTTGATGAACTCACGACGCAGCGGGTCCAGCTCGGTACCCGGTTTTTTGTTGACGTAGACATAGAGAAAACGGGCCAGCGGATACTCGCCGGTATAGGCGTTGTCCGGGATGGCTGCGACACAGGTCGCGCCTTCTTTCTCGGCCAGCGGCACGGCCCGGACATCGGCGGTCATGTAGCCGATACCGGAATAGCCGATGCCGCCCTTCTCGCTGGCAACACCCTGGACCACCGACGAGCTGCCCGGCTGTTCCTTGACTTCGCTTTTGTAGTCGCCGCCGAACAGCGCGTTGTCCTTGTAAAAGCCGTAGGTACCGGAGGCCGCGTTACGGCCATAGAGACTGATCGGCATCGAGGCCCACTCACCATCCAGGCCGAGCTCGCCCCAGGTTCGAATGTCCTTTTCATAGCCGCCGCGCCTGGTTTTCGAAAAGACCGCGTCGACCTGCGGCAGGGTCATGCACTCGATGGGGTTGTCCTTGTTGACGTAGACCGCCAGCATATCGATGCTGGTCGCCAAGGCGGTCGGCTTGTAACCGTAACGCTTTTCAAACTCGTCGATCTCCTTGCCCTTCATTTCCCGACTCATCGGGCCGAAATGGGAGGTGCCGCTGACCAGTGCCGGCGGGGCGGTCGATGAGCCCTTTCCCTCGATCTCGATCTGAACGTTCGGGTAATGTTTCAGAAACCCTTCGGCCCAGAGCGTCATCTCGTTGTTCATGGTGTCCGACCCGACGCTCTTCAGGTTACCGCTTACCCCCTGCACCGGCTGGTACGGCTGCAATGCCGGATCGACGAGATCCGATTGGGCAAACGCAAGGGTCGGAACGGCCCAGGCTATCGCCAGGGCAACGGCGGCGCTTCTGACAATCGATGTCTTGTTAACTGCGATCATGATTTTCTACTCCTCTGCATATGGTTGTTGTGTGAACAGACAAAACGCGACAGAGCCGGGCGGGGTGCCACATCTGTCAAGGCCATAATACGGAGGGAGTATTAGTGAACGGTTAGAGTTTTGTGTTGGTTTTATTTATCGTTTGTTGACGATGAGATAGAGATCATTTTTATATTCGCTCATTATCACTGAAACAAAAAAACAAAGATGATCGTCCTCCTGAGTACGAAGCGAACGTGTTGCGTTCGCTTCCTATCTTCGGAGATGGCCATAAAGATCAACACGAGCGCGACAGTGGCGATACGTGAAACGGTGAGCGAAAGAAGGAGTGAAGCAGACTATCTCAAGAAGAAAGAAACGTTATCACGGCAGCCAAACGAGCAGGCCGGTTGTTATGTGGTAAGCTTACAAGAAAATGTACGATTGACGGTATAACAGCAGCATCGTCGTCTGAATTGATCTGGCTGACAGCCGGCAATTTGCGGCGGCCCAATCAATCATTAACAGTCTTACCTTTTTCCACCTCCCCTGATAGATAGCGAGGGACTGGGAAACAACCATCAATCATAGTTGTGCAACATCCTGACCGGATTTTTGACTGATTCAAGCGGAATGGCACTGATAGATTCGTGCAGCTTATACATTTCGCTTCCGGGATAGACGATCCAGAGATGATCGAGTTGCAGGTCCTGCAGTGCGACATGCATGGACCGGGTGAGACCCGGCGCATCCGAGTATTTGAATTCAAAACCGAATCGCTTGCCGGCTGCGAAAATCAGCAGATCCAATTCCGCGCCTCCGTGGGTTGCCCAGTAATAGGCATCCCGCGTGTTAGTGAGACTGAGTACGTGTTCGAGGGCAAAGCCTTCCCAGGACGCACCCAGTTTTGGATGGCCCAGCAGATTTTGCAGGGTGTCGAGTTGGAGCAACGCATGGAGGATGCCGCTGTCGCGGATATAAATCTTTGGCGCTCTGACCTGTCTCTTCTTGAGATTTTCAAACCAGGGCGGAAGCACCCGGACCATATAGGCACCCGAGAGAATATCCAGGTAGCGTCGCGCGGTGTTCTCCGAGGCACCAATCGATCGGGCAAATTCCGCCGCATTCCAAACCTGTCCGTGATAATGGGCTACCATGCTCCAAAAGCGCCGCAGAGTCTCGGATGGGATGGTGATGCCCAGTTGCGGAATGTCGCGTTCGAGAAACGTGCGCATGAAATTCTGGCGCCAATTCCAACTGGCTGTATCGGTCGGCGCCAGAAAGGATCTGGGAAACCCTCCCCGACTCCATAGACGTTCTTTTTTGTCGGTTCCGACTTCCTCGAGAGTAAAACCGGACAGATCGATAAAACCAACCCGGCCCGCCAGCGATTCTGAAGTCCCTTTGACTAACTCGGGCGAGGCACTTCCGAGCACGAGAAACCGGGCCGTGTTGTTCGGCCGATCGGCCAGGACTCTGAGGATTTCAAACAACTCTGGTTTTTGTTGAATCTCATCGATAATGATGAGTCCGGTAAGACCCTCCAGCGCTGTCATCGGAGCTGTCATTTGCTGTTTGCCCACCGGGCTTTCAAGATCGAAGATCGTGCTCGAACGGTTTTCGGCCAGAATACCGGCCAATGTCGTTTTTCCGCATTGCCTCGGTCCCAGAAGGGCTGCTACGGGATGAATATGAAATACATCCTTGATCCGTGAGAGATAGACAGGACGATTGATCATGTATTTCATTTTAACATTGAAAATCCTCATGTCAATTGACGATTTTCATGAATTACTACCGGCTCACCGGGTTGAGCACAGGTGGCAATCCTGCACCGGGTTCCACGCCCCCCGACCGCAGGAGCTGCCTGATCAATTGGTAAGGCGACCGGAAATCCCATAATTCATAGTAGTTACGCAAACTATTGCCTCGATTACATGTTGTGGGTGTACTGGTTAACAAGCGGCGCTATCATCCAAGCTGTCACCGGCAAGGAGAAGAATGGCATGATTTATATGGGAAATCGACAGCAATTATCCCCCGGGATAAAGGAGGCGAGGAAGCCACATCGATAGTGAAGGGATGTAAGTAATCACGGCGAGACACCCGATTGCAAGGATCAGCCACGGCAGAACAGCCCGCACTGTATTGAGATAACTGTGGCCGAACGCTGCGCTGGCGATAAAGAGATTGAGGCCGAACGGGGGGGTGATATTGCCCATGTCTGCATTGACGGAGGCGATGATACCGAAATGCAGGGGATCCACGCCGGCAGCATTGATAAGGGGCGTCACCAATGGGCAAACGATCAGGATATTGGAAAAAACATCGATAAACATGCCCGCCAGCAGCATCAATATGTTAACGAAAAACATCATCTCCCAGGGCTGAAGATCGAGAGCCATGATCGGGCCAATGAGTTTAGTTGTAATATTCTCGACAACGAGCAGCCAGGAGAAGAGCGTCGCTGCCGCGACCATGATCAATATCCGGGCCGATACCAGAGAGGTTTCACAACAAATCCTCCAAATATCGGCCAGGCTTAATTCACGATAGACCACCACCGTGATCAGCAGAGCGTACACCACCGCTACGACAGCGGATTCGGTGGGAGTGAAGACCCCGGAATAAATACCGCCCAAGATGATAAACGGCAGCCCCAACCCCCAGATCGCCTGCCGAAAGGCCCGGATGATCGTCGCCATATCAGCTCTCGGGCGCACTGCCAATCCGGCAAACCTCGCGTAGGTTATGCACCAGGCGGAATAAACCAGAACAAAAATCAGTCCGGCGCCAAAACCTGACATAAACAATGCCCCAACCGAAACATTGGTGATCGAACCATAAATGATCATGGCATTGCTGGGAGGGACGATCATACCGAGAAGCGCTGAGCAGGTGACGAGACCGAGAGCAAAACGCTCGCTGTATCCTGAGCGCACCAGGTTCGGGTACATGATCCCTCCCACGGCAACAACCGTCGACGCTGTCGATCCGGTAATGGCCGCAAAGAAAAGGCAACTCAAGACCGCACAGATACCAAGTCCTCCAGGAAAATGCCCCACCAGCGTTTCAGCCAGACGGATCAGCCTGCCGGTAACACCTCCTTGCCCCATTATCTGCGCGGCCAACATAAAGAACGGAATCGCCATGAGAGCAAAGATTTCCACCCCGGCGAACATCCTTTGCGGCAAGATATCCAGAGGCATCGACGTGAAGGCCGCGAAGATGATGAACGTCGTTGCGGCCAGCGAAACAAAAATCGGCACATTCAGGCCGATAAGCAGGAAAAGCAGGAGGAAGATCGCAAGAGTCATTGACGCTCTTCCATGCCATCGAACAATTGGATGATATATCTCAGAGTCATCAACGCACTGCCGACCGGAATGGCGAGGTACGCCCACCACATGGGTAAATCAAGAGCAGGCGTCGTCTGCAGAGCGGACCGTACGCGCATGGTGTGCTGCCAACTGTAATAAGTCAGGGCCGCGCAGAAGAGCAGACAGATCAGAGCGACAACCTTCTTGAGGATATCGCTCCCTCGCCCGCCGAGGATTCGGGTCATCAGATTGATCGAGATGTGCCCCTCCCCCGCCACGACCTCACCGGCGCCGAGAAAGATCAGCCACACCATGAGATAGCGGGCCAGTTCTTCCGCCCAGAAAATAGGCGCAAGAAATAGATAACGCATAACTACGTTGACAAAAAGCAGCAGCGAGCTGAACAGCATGATACCGCCTAAAATGGTGCGGGACGTCAGAGAAACTAGACCGCTGAGTGAATAAGGGCGATTCACGGGAGGATCGGAACGATTGCCTGGATGGCCCAGTCGAGGCATCCAGGCAATCCGTCTACTTCTTGAGCGATTCGAGCAATGCGGCTCCTTCGGCGACGTTGGTTTTGTACCAATCATAGACCGGGGTCAGAGCCTGTCGAAATTGAGATTGTTGTTCCGCTGACAGGGAGGTCACGATAACGCCGGCATTCTCTATCGTTTCCAAATACCCCTGATCACGTTTTTCGATCAGATCGAGCTGGTAAGCGGCGGATTGAGCAGCAGCGTCTTGAAACAGTTTTTGATAGGTGGACGGCAGTTTGTCGAAAAATGTCTTGTTGATGACCACGCCATAGGCGAGGAAAGCGTGATTGGACAAGGTCATATGTGTCTGCACTTCATAAAGCTTCATGGTCCAGATGCCAACCAGCGGATTCTCCTGACCATCGACCACCTTTTGCTGCAGCGCACCGTAGAGTTCTCCAAATTCAATCGGCACCGGACTCGCCCCCAACGCGATGAATTGTTCGCGAATAACCGGCGACGGCATAACCCGGATCTTTGTCCCTCTGAAATCAGCGGGACTCTCTATCGGGAAATTGGAGGTGAATTGCTTGAAACCCATTCCCCAGTAGGTGAGACCAGTCATGTTTTTCGTTTCGAGCGGTTTGAACAAGCGACGACCGAAATCCTTGTAAAGGACATCGTAGAGATCCTTTTTGCTGGGAAACAGGAACGGCAGATCCAATATCTGGAAGGCCGGCGCTACCGCTTGTATTCGCGCGGTTGGGACAGCAATCATATCCACAGCCCCGGCCTGCACCATCTCGACCATCTGTGAGCCTGTCCCGAGGAGTTGATTCGGGAACACGGTTATCTCAATCTCACCGTTCGACCCTTCTTCCACCAGTTTCTTGAGGAAAAGAGCAGCATCATGATGCGGACTTTGCTCCGTTTGATCATGACCGAAACGTATCTCATATTTCGCGGCATAAACGGGATTGGTCACGCACCAAACGGTTAGTACCAAGGCCAAGCATAAGATTTTTTTCATTGAGGCTCTCCGAGTGAATAGTAAATCAAAGAAACGAAAGCTGGAGACTATAAAGGAGCGTTGTATAAGTCAAATAGGAAATCCAGATAGATATCGCCGAGCAACCAGAGAAAATCCGATAAAAAACGGGAATTTTATCCAAGGTTGGTAAAATATGCTTCTTTCGGTGGCAGGGACAATGTGATCCCTGCCTGGGAGCATCTCTGGACAATAGCGCTTTTTCGTCTCCCGGGTTCAACGGCGGTTATGGTTGCGATAAGGCCCTCGGCCAAGGCGGTTAAACCCGAACCGGGAAGCCCCACCCCCAACTCTCCGTCAGTCCATCTGGCAAGATATCTGGTATTGGCACAAAGCGGGGAAAGGTGCAGCTCACCGCTGATAAGTGGCCCGGCGACACATTCCGAACAGATGCCTCGATTGCCGATCAGTGAAGAGTTCTTTAATGGGCCGCGATAATAAGCCCAGGCCTGGACGAGACGCATTGCCTGATAAGCATCGACTATGAACAATACGCTTGCCGGTAGCTGAACACAATCGGCAAGCGGCAACACGGCCACCCCATAACATGGCTTCTCAAGGCGTGGCATTGACGATTGCGCCAGCTTTGCCGTGTCCGTGTCGGCATAAAGACCGAAACGATACATTCGTTCGCCGGTATGTGCCTGATCACCCTGATCGATAAAGCGAAACGTCTCGGCAGAGCCTCTACAACGAAAATGTTCTCCGAGAGCTTTGCGTTGATACCCCATTGATGCTAACCGGACCATCATACAGAAGGTCAATCGGTGTTTGATGGTCGGTATCGGCCAATCGACAAATTCAGTCTCATCTTCGGCCAAATCGATGGCGACGACCTGTCGTTTAAGACCAAGTACGCAAGATAATAGTGATGAGGTTTCTTTAAAATTCATAGTGTTAGCTGGAACAATTTATATGAAAATCACTTCCCCGGGCTGGCAGCTTCTGCCGGAGGCTGAATCGCGAAGGCCCAGCGGTTCGGAGAATCAGGCCCGCTGGGCTGCGGACAGGACGTCCGCAGCTGGAGGCTGGGCCAGCCAGCCCTTTCGACTATGAAGCCTTTTTTCATTGTTCGTTGTGGCTCCCTGTCATGGGGGGGAGTAAGAATATTCGGATTAATCATTTATACACAGACGACGTGGATCCTCATGGCTCATACTCTGGGTTGTGCGCTGTCTCCTTTAACGCACCGTCGACACAGCGAGTCAAACGTATGACACAAATTCTCCTTTTTGTAAAAAAGGTAATACCGATTGCTCAAGGGTGATTTATAGCCTGTGGGAACAGGACCTGAGTCAGGTAACGGAAGGGGCTGCAGCAAAATGGCTAGAATGTTCTGCGCTCCCTCAGAAACATACGGGCTGTAGCGAGTCGGCCCTATCCGAACTGCTATCAGATATCTCTATCAATAGTGCTGAAATGATAGAAGTTTCCTGTTGGTAATTTTTTGTATTATGGGTACAAAATGGATACATGTGGGAGTTGCAGCGTGTTCCTCGCAAGATGCCCACATAATTTTCCAAACAGCTTGTCCTTATAGAGTTTTGATGGCCAATGATGTTCCTTCCTGGGAGTTTGACGATGAATTTGATGGCGGGGAAGAGACCTGCGGCCGGGTCATCGTCAACCTTAATTTTGAAATTTTGATAGTTCTCCTTGTCTGAAGAGCATTATTGCATCTCGCCCAACCCCCACTGCCTTCCTGAACGGTGAGCCTCCTTGAGATCAAGGACATCGGTTTCTACGTCAGTCTGCTCCAAGGAGTTTTGCAAGAGGTTCTCAAGATAACTCGATAGAGCAAGAGAAAAAGCACGGGTGCATATCCAAGGGACAGTGCCCCAAAACATGAACCAGGGACTTTTAACAATCGAAGGTAAACCCTGAGAGATAGTCGGCCAAGGCCTGTTTCTTTTCTCCGATCAGCGGCGGACAGTCGTTGTGATCCTTGACTCCCTCAATGACCCGGGCGGCAAAGACCAGGCAGGTCGCCTCGCCGCACTGGCGGCAGTTGGTTTTCGGCAACAACTTGAACACCTCGAACAGGACCGGCGGTTTGGCCCCCTCGGTGCTCGGTTCGATCTCGTGCCGTGCTTCCCAGGCGCTGTTGATCTCCCGCTGCAGCCAGGCAACGATCTTTTCCGCCTCTTCTTCGTCGCGCAGGGCGTTGACCGCAATTTTTCGCGGATGGACGGTGATCAGTTTGCCCGAGCTTTTCAGGGTCAAGGACGGCGGCTCGGTAGTGTAGGAAAAGGCGCCGAGCACCGTGTTCAGATAGGGCAGCGCCTCGCTGACATCATCGTCGAGATGGGCGAAACAGTGCAGCGTCTGGGCGCCGGCGTGGCATTTCGACCTGAAGATTTCCAAATGATAGCCTGTCAAGAGCATTGTTCCCTCCTGCAATGAAATAATCACCCCGTTGAGCCTTCTCCTTCGATGACGAACGGGACCACATCGTGCAACATTTTTTCGATCCGTTTTTTTCACTCCGTTAGATCAACGAGCTCTCGCTCACTTAACACTACATCGTTACACCAATACCGGCAAGGCCTTGGTGCTGCCTGCTGCCGAACAGACGATGGTCGCCCACACCCTCAATCCAGCCGGCGCTCCTTGGTAAACACGTAATATAGACACGGCATCAAAAACAGGGCGACGACACTTTCCATCAGCAGGCCGCCGATCGCGGCAATAGCCATCGGCTGGAGCATGTCTCCGCCGTCCTCCAGGGCCAGGGCCAGCGGCACCAGGCCGAACAGGATGGCGGCGGAGACCATGACGATCGGCCGCAGGCGCAATCGGGCCGCGGTAACGATCGCCTCCCGGACAGACAGCTGCGCGCCGTGCTGCAGGCCGCGCGCATAGGTAAAGAGCAACACACCGGCATTGACCGCCGCCGCCACCACCACCAGAACACCGATAATCACCGTCGCCCCCACCGGTTTGCCGGTGATCAGCAGCAGGCCGACCGATCCGACCAGGCAGAACGGCAGGCTGGCCAGAATCAGGGTCGGCAGTTTGAAGCTGTTGAACTGTACCGCCAGCACGATGAACGAAAAAAACAGCGCAAAGCCCATGATCATCAGTACATCCCGGGACATATCGGCCATCATCCGGGCCTGGCCGCCATAGCTGATCCGATATCCCGGCGGAAGGCTTATCTCCGCCAGGGCCGCCTGAAGTTCGGCAAAGGCGACACCGACACTGACGCCGTCGGCATCGCCGCGTACCAGCACCATTTTTACCTGATCCTCGCGAACGATCTCCACCGGACCGGTGGCCGAACGCACCGTGGCCAGATCGCCGAGGCGAACGTATCCGCCCTGGTTGGTCGCCACCAGCAAGTTTTCCAGATCGCTCTTGCTGGCAAGCGTCGACTCGGGAACCATCACCCTGATATCGTAATCCGTATCACCCTCCCGCAGCCGGGTCGGGACGCTGCCGGCAATCAGGGTCCGCAGGGTCTCGGCAATGTCGGCCACCGACACGCCCAGTTCCGCCGCCCGGACACGATCGACAACCACCTGCAATTCCGGTTTGGACAGATCCATCGCCACGGAGACATTGGTAAACTGTTGCAGTCCGGTCATCGTTCGGGCGATCTGATCGGCCATATCAAATAAGAGCCGCAGATCCTCCCCCTGGACCTTGACCTCGATATCCGCATCGCCAAGCTTGCGCATGCCTTTGACCTTGGTCTGTGAGACACTCACCTTGCCGCCCGGCGGTCGAACCTTGGCCACCACCGGGCGCAACCGATTGATAAATGCGGTGGTGGTGATATCGCGATCATGTCGCGCTACCAGTTGCAGGTTGAGTTCCCCCTCATTGGCGATCTCAAAGGTGATGGTTCCCACGGCCCGGCCGCCGGCCATGGCGAACATGCTCTCGATCAGCGGATCATCGGCCACCAGCGTCTCGATCTCGCGCAGGACGCCGTCGGTCTGAGCCACCGACGCACCGGTGGGCAACTTGACCTTGATCAAGATACGGCCATCATCCATCTGCGGCAGAAATTCGCTGCCCAGACGGGTAGCCGCGTACCCGCCGGCAACCAGAACGATACAAAACAGCGCGACAAACAGGTAGCGATAGGTCAACACCCAGCCGAGACCTCGCGCGTAGAACGCAGAGACGCGATCGACCACCGTTTCGAAGCGGCTTTTCCGCCCCTCCCCTCCCGTGCGGCCGAGCAACACGGCAGTGAGCATCGGGGTCAGACTGACCGCCGTGGCCAAGCTGACCAGCACGATACCGGCGATCACCAGAATCAGTTCACGAAAGAGCAGGCTGACCAGTCCCGGCACCAGCAGAAACGGAACGAACAAGGCCAAAAACGCCAGGGTTGCGGCAACCACCGCCGGTCCGATATCGGCGGTTGCGGAAATGACCAGTTGGTTGATCGGCTCTTTCGGGTTCTCTTCACGCCGGCGGGTAATCGCTTCGATAACCAGGATGGAATTATCCACCAGTACACCGATGGCAATGACCAGCCCGCCCAAGGAAAAGATATTGAGAGAGAAGCCGGCCAGCTGCATCAGGCCGAAATTCATGATCAGAATCAGCGGCAGAGCGGTGATGATGACGACGACCTGGCGCCACGAACCGAGAAACAACCAGACGATCAGAATAACCAGCACGGCGGCCTCAACAGCCGCCGTCTGCACCCCCTTGAGCGCCGCGGTTACATAGGTACCCTGGTTTTCCACCAGGCCCAGCGAGATACCCGCGGGCAAAGCGGTCGTCAATGCCTGCAGGCGCGCTTCGACGGCACGCGCCACCTCGACGGTGTTGGCATCGGCCTGTTTCAACACGTTGACTTTGACGGCCGGCTGTTGATCGAGCCGGGTAATAACCCGCGCTTCCCGGTGGGCATCGACCACTTCGGCGACATCCCGCAGTGTCACGACGCTGCCGCCGTCGCGCAGCAGAACGACACTGCGGATGTCTTCCAGGGAGGCAAATTCCCCCATGGTCCGGGCGATGATTTCCTGCGGACCGACGGTGATGCGCCCGCCGAATTGCTCGACATTCTCCTGGCGCAGGATGTTCAGCACGCTGCTGATACTCAGGTCATATTTGTCGAGCGCCTCGGGATTGAGGTGAACCCGGATTTCACGCACCAGGCCGCCGACGATCTCGGTTCCGGCCACGCCGGGAACGGAAAGCATCTGGTCCTGCAACCACTCGTCGGTCCAGGTGCGCAGGCGCACCAGATCCCACAGGTCGGAGCGCACCGTCAGCTGGAGAATCGGGATCTGCGAAGGATCGGCCTTGAAGATGATTGGCGGGTCGATGTCCCGCGGTAATTTGCGGGCAACGCGCGCCAAGGCCGCCATGGCATCCTGATAGGCGACATCGATATCCCGGCCGTAATCGAAATTGGCGATCAGGCTGTACATACCTTCGATGGAGGAAGACTCCAAGTTATCAAGGCCGTCGACCGTCATCATCTGCCGCTCGATCGGTTCGGCCAGATTGCGCTCGATTTCCTCCGGGGTGGCGCCGCTCCAGAAAATATTGAGCTTGATCATCGGATAGGTCATATCCGGCAGGAAATTGACCGGCAGGCGTGACAGACCATAGAGACCGAGCACTACCAGCGCCACGGCTATGGCACTGGTCGCCAGGCGGCGGTGTACGGCATACTCGGTGATTTTCATGAGCGACTGCTCCGGTCGGCGGCACCGGTCGCAGCGGCGGCCGCTTCCTGCACCGTGACGCGGGCGCCGTCCTTGAGTTTTTCCTGACCGGCGACGACGACTCGATCACCGGGCCGCACCCCGGAGAGGATCTGCACGCGGCCGTCGATTTCCGCACCGAGGCGCACCGGCCGCCGGACCACCTGCTGGTCATCCAGGATAAAGACCGCCTGCTCGCCATTGGCCATGGCGACTAAACTGTAGGTCGGCACGGTCACGGCGTCGACCAGGTGAGCCAGCGCTACCTGCAGGCGGACAAACATGCCCGGCAGCAACTCCACCTGGTCGCCCACCGAGACTTCCACGGTACGGGTGTGCGTCCGCTCATCGAGCTGAGGATAGACCCGACTGACGGTGCCGTTAAAAAGCGCACCCGGATGGGCGTCAAACCGCAGCTCAACCGGCAGGCCGGCGGCAACCTCCGTCGCCCTGGACTCCGGCACCTCACATTGCACTACCAGAGACGCCGGATCGAACAGTTCGATCAACGGGGTGCGCGGCGCCACGTAGTCGCCTTCAGTGACAAAAACCGTGGCGACGATCCCCGGCCAGGGAGCGGTGATCAGGTAATCTTCGGCACTTTCCTGTGCTTTGGCCAGTTGGGCTCGGGCACTTTCATACCGGGACCGCGCGGTATCCAATTGGGCGCCGGGTATGGCGCCGCCTTGAACGAGTTGCGTAATACGCTGCAGGTCCAGTTCCTGTTCCGCCAAAGCCTGCTCGGCAGCGTCCAGCTGAGCCCGGGCGGCCTTGTTTCGGCTGATCTGCAAAAGGACCTGGCCCCGCTCGACCTGATCACCTTCACGGACCATACATTCCGTTACGGCGCAGGCCTCGATAGGGCCTTCCCCGGGTGAAGCGAGACGAGCGGTCCTGGTCGGTACGACCGCCCCGGTCAAAGAAAGTTTTTGGGTCAAGGGAGCGGCGTTGACGATCTCTACCCTGACCGCCGGCAGCACTGTTTGTTTCTTGGTTGGTGCCGCTTCGTCCGCGGACGATGGGCCGGCTTCTCCCTGGCCCGGTCGTCCACCATCTGAGGCCTGGGCCGTCTGATGAGAGAAATACGATTGACCGGACCACCAGCCGATCGCCCCGAAAAAAAGCACTGCAATAACTACCACCGGTAATTTTTTCATAACACGTCTTCTCCTGTAACAAAACGCAGCTGGGCCATGGCGATATGAACATCGGCCACGGCGCGAACATAATTGGTTTCCGATTGAAGCAACGATGACTGGGCATCGAGCAAGTCGGTCAAAGAACCGCTGCCCAACTCGAATTTCATGCGCTGGATACGCAGGCTTTCCCGAGCTTGGTCGATCGCCTGCTCGGTTGTCTCTATCCGCTTGTTTCCCGATTGGATTGCCAAGACGGCCGTCTTGACCTCACGGCGAATCTGCAGGACCCGCTGGCGCAGGCGTGACCGGGCTGCCTCCCAGCCGGCGCGCTCGACACTGACCGCAGCCTCCGTCCGTCCACCATCGAAAAGAGGGAGCGACAGACCGATGCCGATACTGCCGGTATCCTCTTGCTCGTCCATGCCACCGATACGGGCGCCATAGGATGCGGCCAGAGAGACTGAGGGCAGATAGCCGGCTCGGGCCGCCGCCACCCGTTTTTCCTGGGACGCCACCCGGTCCTGGGCGGCGAGGTAATCGCCGCGCTGGTGCAAGGCGAGTGCCACCAGTTCCGCCACACCGCTGCCGCTGGTGGGCAACGGGGTATCGAGATCTCCGGCTACCTCCAGCTGCTCATCCGCATCGTCAATGCCGAGCAGGGACAGCAACACCTGGTACTGCACGGCCTGAACGTTTTCTTCGCGCACCAGGTTCTGGCCCAAATCGGCCAGGCGGACCTCGGTGCGCAGCAGATCGATCGGCGCCGCCTTCTGCACCGCCAGTTGGTCACTCACCATGTTGCGGTGCTCGGCCAGAACCTGCTGTGAAAACTCCAAGGACCGGATGACTTCTCGCTGGCTCAGCAGAGCGTAGAAGGTGCTGGCGATATTGAACGCAAGTTCCTGCCGGCTGTAGGCCAGTCGCCTTTCTTCAGCCAGCCGGAGCAGTTCGGTGCTGCGTGTTTCGTTGGCAATCCGTCCGCCCGTATACAGCGTCATTCTCAGCACCAGATCTCCTCTGGAAATCGTCTCGTCGAAGACCCCGGATTCACCGTTGAAGTGCGCCGGCACCAGTCGCTGAGCGTCGAGATAGCGCTGTACGCCACCTTCCAAACTGAGCGTGGGCAGACCGGCGGCCGCGGACAAACGCCAACGCTGATCAGCCGCTTCGACATCCCAGCCGAGCGCAGCGATTTCCGGATTGTTGCTCATGGCAATCGCCACTGCCCGTTCCAAGGTCAGCGGAATCGGCAGCTCGCTTGACCGCATGCCCGTCTGCTGAGTCCTGTCCGCAGCGGCGATGCCGTCGGCCGAGGCCGTCGATTCGGGTGGCAACAACACATCGGACCACGCCGTGGCAGGACTGGGCAACAAAGTGCTGACAACAAACAGCACGAAGAAATAGTACTGGCAAAACAAGTGTTTCATTACCACCTCAAAGAAAACATCGGCGGGTCAGAGAGCCCCCGATCCCATTATGTTCACGGAACAACCCGACGGCGCAGCTCACGGCTAACGGGTATCAGCGACAGAAAAAACCGCAGGTGCGGCAGGATCGCAAACGATCAGCCGTCCTGCTTCACAGACGAGAAGAGAAGGTTCAACAAAGGAAACAGCAATAAAGGATACAACGAGACACAGCAGGAGGGGGAAAACGGCGAACGGCATGCACCAGTGCCGGTGAAACAGCGGTTGGACTGTCGAAAACCCGCTTCAGGGCAACGGCCAGGTGCGGCCACGTCAACGAGGTCTCGGAAGCCTCTCTGGGAGCGGACAAGAACGTCGTTTCAATCGGCAACCGGTTATTCTGCGGACGGGATGTACAAGAGGCATGAAGAGCTTCCGGCGGATGCACCCACTGACCGGATCCATTCAGGCCGGCTTCGCCCCTGAGATGAGAGAGCGCCGCATCATCTGCTTGCAGCAGGCGGCAACCGCCGATCCCCGCCCCGGCCGAGCCGATCCCCAGGAGGATAACGACCAGGACGGCTATCAGGCGAAAACCGTTACCGATGGTGGGGCGCGCTCTGTTTTTCATCCTACGCATCTCATACGATACTTTTTACCTCGCCAAACCGGCAACGACCGTATGGATACCGACAGGCAGTACCCACCCGGCCGTTATTACTATCATCAACAGACCGGATTTGCAAGGTTGATGACCACCAGAGTGCCTATTACCATCGTCCAGCCATTCTCCGGCCCTGATAGGTGCCCATGCCGGAGCCGATAGCAGGCACCTGTGCCAGCTGTTCCGGGGTCAGGATCGCCCGCATGGCGAATCGATGGTTAATGAAGGCCTCGGCCAGCTTCCCTTCCAACGCGCTGATCTCTCCCTGCTTCGCAAGGATGGCCTCTTGATCCGGACTCGGCTCGAGCCACATGGTTCGCAGTTCGGCCCGCTTTCCGGACAGTTGATTTTGCAGCGGTAAGAGATCCTTCTGGAAAGCCAGTCGCACTGCCTGAACTTTGGCGTTCTGTTCCTCGCTCAGCTTGAGAGCACCAAATGCATCGTTCATCATCGGACCTGCCCCTCGGCCGTCATTTAACCCAGAGCCGGGTCCCATCTGATTTCCCCAACCATGGCCGGGCCCCATTCCGGGTCCACCGCCGCGCGGTCCGGCCACCGCCAGCGAGCTGCCAACCGCAAGAACCATTGCTAATGCTGCTATCATTACTGTTTTTTTCATGACCAACTCCTTTCGATTGAATTTTTTTGTTGTGGCGCCGTTGTTAATTGTCATACAAATCTCGTGCCGGTTTGTTAAAAAATCCGTGCCATACCCAATGAGCGCCGGTAACAGCCCTATTCCCCTTCGCTCTTTGCATTGCCAGCCGTTCCGAGTGGGTAAAAATGTATCACCAGGTCAGGTGGATATGGATACTTTTTCCCCAGTTACCCAACACCACGACATACGGCACCTGTCGCGCCGCCCGATCCGACTCGACAAATGCGGTCAAAGGCACTATTGTCAACATCTTCGGCACGGTTTTTGCTATTAATTGCTCAGATCGACGATCGCCATACCAGGAGGTCAACAAACCTGGCACCAGCCTGAACGCTGCAATCAGGCACGGCAGCTCATAGACGGTCGGCGAAGGCGTAGCGAAAGAGCAACATGCCCATGAAGGTTCAAATCATCCGGACGAACAACCACGAACAAGGAGATCAGATGAATTTACCTGAAAAGTTTGCGACATGGAAAGGTATCCCGCGGGAAGAAATAGACTGGCATCCAACCATCGATGAAGCATCGTGCATCGGCTGCGGCATGTGTATCACCAGCTGCGGACGGGAGGTTTTCGATTTTGACCCGGTCCAGCGAAAATCGATTGTCGCCAGACCGTTGCACTGCATGGTCGGCTGCACGTCCTGTCAGGTTTGGTGCGTCGTTGATGCCATCAGCTTCCCGGACAAGCAATACGTGCGAGACATCATCAAAAGAGAAAAAATCCTTTCGGTTGCCAAAAAACAACTCGAGGAAAAGATCCAGCAGGGCTCGTGACGCCAGACGGAGAGAGTGACGATGAATATCCGAAAAATCACCTCCATGACCATGCTGGTCTCGCTGGTCGTGCTGATCGTCAACTCGGTCGTCCTTTATGTCGTTCCGGAAGGACGGGTTGCTCACTGGGCCGACTGGCGTTTCTGGGGACTGACCAAAGCGGAGTGGAGCGACCAGCACCTGACGGTCGGGCTGCTCTTTGTCTTGGCCGGCCTGCTGCACATTTACTACAACTGGAGGGCAGTGAAATCGTATCTGAAAAACCGCCTCAAGGAGATGCGGGTATTCACCCCTTCATTCAATATCGGGCTGGTAATCACGGTTCTCGTTGTGGCCGGAACCTATTTCCATATCCCGCCGTTCAGCACGATCGTCGAAGTCGGGGCGTATTTCAAGGAAGCAGCGGCCGATAAATATGGAGAACCGCCCTATGGCCGAGCCGAACTGTCCTCCCTGAAAAAATTCACGGCAAAAGAAGCAATCGATCTCGACCAGGCCCTTGAACTACTGGACAAAGCGGGGATGAGTGTCGAAGGGGCCGACCAGTCTTTGCTTGAGCTCGCCAAGGCCAACGATATCTCTCCCCAACAGCTCTACCTTATAATCAAACCAAGCAAAAAATGAGCGAATAAACAAGTTGCGCGACTGGAGGAAATTGAGCCGACCTTTTTGACCACCGGCACGGTCCTTTGCTGTTTCTGTGGCTTGTTGGTTTGTGATTTCGCCTCGCTGAAATCGATGTTCGCAGAACGCGGTTGAAGTGGGGCGGAGTAAGCGGCCCCACTTCGCGCTTGCTCAAAGACGCTTTGTTAGGTGATCAAATTTTTAAGATTTTCCGAACCGTTGAGTTCCTGGGGAAGCCAGGGGGAAACCACCGTCCGTTGGGCATGACGATCCAGGATCTCATCTATGTAGGAAAGCTCGTCCCTGCTTTTGGCGCACAGCACCGGATCTTGAGTGCCGGAAAAGGCAAAACTTCGATTGACGACCCAGCCATACGGTTCGATCCCGGCCCGGCGCAGATCGTCCTGCAGGGCCGACGCTTCATGGGTGGGTGTCGCTTCCGGCAGAGACACGATGAGCACCTTGGTAAATTCAGGATCACGGACACGGGGCAAAAGAGCCTTGACGGCCTCCGGTAACTCATCCACTGCTTTGGCCACTTCGCGATGGTAGGATTGAGTGGCATCCAGCAACAACAGCGTGTGGCCGGTGGGTGCGGTATCCAGGACCACGAAAGCATTGTCCCCTTTGGCCACCGTTTGCGCGAAAGCCTGAAATACGGCAATTTCCTCGATGCAGGGAGAACGCATTTCTTCTTCGAGCAATGCCATGTCATCAGGCGAGAGTTTGTCCCGATTCTTGGTCAGTACATCTTCAACATAACGAGTCGTTTCCAGCTTGGGATCGATTCGTTCAACCGTTAGGTTCGGGATCTCGTCGCCTATGGTCTGCGCCACATGGGCGGCAGGATCTGTTGTCGACAGAACGACGCCGTGACCACGACGAGCCAGTTCCGCGGCGATTGCAGCAGCTATGGTGGTTTTTCCCACTCCCCCTTTACCCATGGTCATGATGACGCCTTTGCCTTGCCGCTCCAGGCTTGCCAGTAATTCCGACCAACCGGATATCCGGCTCGTCACGGTGTCAAGATCGGGAAGAGAACAAACAGCCTCTTGTTGATCTGATTGGGCAGGTTGCTCTTGATAAACACTCCTGAGCGCGGCAATGCCCATAACGCCGGCAGCACGAAACGGCACGATCGTGGACGGGATATTCTGCAATTCCGTGGGCAAGGCATCCATGGCCAGGATCGTTTTTTCGGCGAACGCCCGCGCAATCCGATCAGTTGACGGGGATGAAAATACACCGTTGATAATCACATGCTGATTTTTCATACCCAATTCGCCGAGTTCACGGCTGGCGCGAGACGCTTCCGCAAATGACATGTTTTCAGCCCTGGAGACCAAGACCAACAGCGTCCTTGCCGGATCCTTCAAGGCGGTCACCACCTGTTCGAACTGTCTTTTCTGTTCTTTCAGTCCGGCAATAGGGCCCAGGCAGGAACTGCCTGTTTGATTGGAAACCATGAAGTCGTTCCAGGCCGACGGTAGATTCAAGAGGCGCAACGTGTGACCGGTTGGCGCGGTGTCTAAGACAATATGGTCATATTCCTGCATAGTAGCGTCATCGCCAAGAAGTTTGGAGAATTCGTTGAATCCGGCGATTTCAACGGTGCATGCTCCGGAGAGTTGCTCTTCCATCTGAGTAACGGCAGCCTCCGGTAATACGCCGCGATAAGGGCCGATCATACGCTCACGATATTCGGCGGCGGCAACGATCGGGTTGATGTTCAACGCAAACAAACCGGAAACATGCGTAACCGGGGATGGCAATGAAGACAAGGATGTCTCCAGCACCTCATCGAGATTCGAGGCGGGATCGGTACTGATAAGAAGTACTCGTTTGCCGTGTTCCGCCAGCCCCAACGCGGTCGCGCAGGCCATGGAGGTCTTGCCGACACCGCCTTTACCAGTAAAAAACAGGTAGCGCGGCACACTCGAGAGGAACGCTTTCATTGACAGCACTTTTCGCGATTCAGAGGTAATTTCATATGGTTCCAGCATCACTTTTTTTCCTTTCTTTTTGATTTCGACACAATTCCTCGACGGGATCGACCAGGAACTCTTGCAAAACAAGGTGATCCGCCTTGATTTCTTCAGTGTTAACCACTGTATCCTCAAACCATCGGCGAAGGTGCTCCGGAAATTCACCGGAGATACGATAATAGACCCAGCGACCATCCTTACGGCTCTGCACCAAACGGGCCCCCAACAGAACGGCCAAATGACGGGACACAGTCGGTGTCGCAAGCTGCAATAGTTCAACAAGCTGACAGACACACAACTCTTTATGTCGAAGCAAAGCGGCCACCGTCCGCATCCTGCTTTCGTCCGCCAAGGCCTTGGTGATAGAGAGGCAAGCGTACATTTTTTCCTCATTTCGTCAATTAGCTAAATGACAAATCAATAATTGCTCTTATCTGCTTTATTGTCAAGGGATATCTCGACAGGAAATGTCTTTAAAGATGGCAAGGACAGATAAACTGTCTGTGATTGCGGCCTGTAAACTGCTTTGTTCACTAATCAAAACGTGCGCAACCAGCGTTCAGCGGGCATTGATGGTTTTCTCCATCATTTTCTATGAAAATCAGTTTTACGGACTGGTTGGTTGTCCCGTTGGCTGCATCGCGAAGGCCCGGCGGTGCGGAGAATCAGGCCGCAGCGCAGCAGCCGGAGGGAGAGCCAACCAGTCCTGCCGGTCGTAGCACAGGCGCTTGACAGCGGAAACGAAAAAGCTTATAGTAAGCCTACTAACAATTAGCATAATTACAATTAGCATAGTCAAACAATATGTCCCTTTTTGACCCACATCAAAGCCTCGGCTTTCAGTGCTCGCTGACGCTCAAGGCCTTTGTTGACAACCTCACCCTCCGTTTGCAGGGGACCGGGGTCAGCCCAACGCAATTCCGCGTGCTGGCACACCTCATGGCTGACGGTCCTTTGGCGCAAAATGAGTTGTGTAAACTCCTTTCGATAACCGCCCCCTCGGCGGTGAAGCTCATCGACCGGATGCAACGTGACGGCTGGGTAGAGCGCCGGGCCGATACAACCGATCGACGCGTCAAGCTCGTTGTACCAACCGAACGCGCCACAGCGATGTGGAATGATCTGTCGGTCCACTCCGCCGAAATGCTGGAGCAGGCCTATGAAGAGATCGACCCTGTAGAAATTGACCGGGTGATCGATGTATTAATGCGCGTGCGCCGGAATTTGGGCGCGAGCGACTAAAAAAAACCTGCAAGGAGAAGGAGCATGGAAAATCTCAATGAAGTGTTTGAAAGTGGTCTTGCCTTCCACGGCCACAAGTGCCCGGCCATGCCGATGGGTATCCGTGCCGGTCTTACCGCGATGAAGGCGCTCGGCGTCGAGCGCTCTCAGGGCAAGGAACTACGGGTTATTTCCGAGACCGGAGAGGGGCATGCCGCCGGATGTTTCCTCGATGGTCTCATGGTCGCCACCGGCTGCACCTACGGAAAATCAAATATTAAAAAGCTCTACTACACTTGACAGTCAAAAGTTCTACGTATTACGTACCTAAGAGCGCTTGAGCGAAAAAGCTATTATCCATATGTAAACAAACGATAAATACACTTTTTTGCTTGTAGATATACATTCAAAATGGTACGTACATAATCTTTGACGTACGAGTAGCCTTCTGGTATTCTCCAAGGGATTCACCATCAACCTTTATCCCCTGGAGGCACGCCATGAAGCGAGACGAACTGTTTTTGACGTACGAAAAGGAAGTTGCAGAGTTCAAGCTTGGCTTGATCGCCCGTTTGGAAAGAGAAACACCTCTCCCCCCAAAACCGGGCCGCAGACGTACGTCAAACCTTGATATGGTCGAAATAGTACTTGAGAATACGGGGAAACCACTGCACATCTCGGAAATTCTAGCGGCGGTGGAAAAGGAATTCGGTGTGCAACTGGACCGGGATTCCTTGTCTTCAGCCATGGGTAAACAGATTCGAAAAGAGGTGCGGTTCAACCGAGTAGCTCCCAACACCTTTGGATTGCGACAAGAATAACAGCCACCGGCAGCGGTACTCTGTTCAACCTGTCCATTCAGATCGGGTAAGGGGGCAAAATGATCGGTCAACTCTGCTTGTTGCTGAGGACGTTTCGTGAGGCTTTTCCCAGATCGGCGACGTTCGCGTGGTTTATCGTGGCCATATTCGGCTTCATTGTCCGCCTCGATCACCATGGCGTATCGTCGAGTATCCGCTGGTTGCGACTTCTTCCCGGTACGTACGAAGGCTTTCTCGCCTTTTTTCGATCCGGGGCTTTGAAGATCGATAAAATTGTTGCCCACTGGCTGAAGCTTGTCGTGCAGCAGGGAGCGGCTCGCACTCGTGCCGGTGCTTTTATTCTGATTGGCGACGGAATCAAGGTGGCCAAGGAAGCGAAATTCATGCCGGGCGTGAAAAAATTGCACCAGGACTCCGAGAATTCCAGTAAAGCCCCATGGATTTTCGGCCATCATTTCGGAGTACTCGGTATGCTTGTCGCCAACAGGGACAAGGCCTTTTGCGTTCCGGTGATGGCCGAACTGCACGAGGGGGCGGAAGCTCTGCGCCAACTCCAGGGAAAAGACGCCAATAAAGAGGACGCGGGGGAAATTACGGTAGTCACGCTGATGGCCAATCTGGGCAGGGATATAGCATTATCACATCTTTTCATGGGCAATGAGTAAAAAATCGTCAGGTATTCAGTAGCCTGTTCTCTTAATGACGAGCACCGGTTGCTTGGCGTGGCGGATCACATGATCGGAAACAGAGCCGAGCAGCGCCGTGCTCAGGTTGCTCTTGCCATGGGATCCAAGAATGATTGCCGATACCTGCTCGGTGTCGGCGATCTCCAGGATCCGCTGTTGCGGGGCACCGGTCTCCACCAGCGACGTCACCGTCAGGCCCTCCGATTTGAGTTCTTCGGCCAAATCGTTGAGCTGCTGCCGAGCTTCGTCGATGATGGTTTGCACGGCCTCGTTGAAAAACCCCGCCACCTCTTTGCCGGCAAGGGCCATCCCGGCGCGCATGCTCTCCATACTCTTGTTGCTGATCACCCGCAGCAGCACCACCTCCTGCACGCCGGCACCCTTCAACTCCTTGATATAGGGTATGACAGCCTGAGAAACATCAGAAAGATCGGTTGGAAACAAAATCTTTGTAAACATGACGGCCTCCCGGATGCGATATTCATCCTGTCATTGCGTTTATATGAAAATCGGCGGGACAGGTTTTAACCTGTCCCCCGCTCACTTTCAAAAACCAATCAGCCCATCCGACCACGATGCCGATTTTCATGCTTCGTTGTGACCATCAGTCATGGGGGTTATTATAAAAACGGGAGATTGAGTAAAAGAACTGCCAGATTCGGCGTTTTCAGACGGCCAGGCCGCCATGGTCGACCGCCTCGAGGCAGATTCTGCTCAATTCACCGGTTTCCAGCGCCTGCTGCAGGCGCCGGCGATCGTCCTTGATGCGCGACAGTTCTCTGGCCTCGGCGATGACCCAGGCAAGCGCCGAGGTGGCCGCCGACGAAACCCGTTCCGCGGACGCCAGCCGGTAAAAAACCCAGCGACCATCCTTGCGCGCTTCGATCAGCCGGGCGCCGCGCAGGATGGCCAGATGCTTGGACACGGTAGACGGTGCCAGCTCTATCAAATCAACGAGTTGACAGACACATAACTCCTGCTCTTCCATGGCCGCCAACAGGCGGATCCGGTTCTCATCGGCCAGCGCTTTGGTCACTGCCATCAGTTCGTACACCGCCACCTCCCCGTGAGCTGCCGGACTGATTTCCGGTTATAAGCCGTTGCTCTCACCAAAATTTCATCAGCAACACCCGCCACCGGGACAACAGGCACTCTCTTCTTCACCGGCACCACCCGCAGGTGCCATGGCCAAACCAATGCCGCCGGCAGGAGCAGCACCGGATGGCTCCCGCTGTTCATCATCGATTCCCAGCACGGCGAACAATTGTGCCGCTTCGGGGTAATGACCGCTGAAACGGAGTTCGTCATCGAGGTAAATAAACGGCAGTTTTTCGTGACCCAGGGTTGCCAGATCGGCCTTGACCCGTTCGTCGGCGGCAAAGGCCTGCGGTTGCTGCGATAGATTGAACCGTTCGACGATGATACCGGCAGCGGCAAGCCGCTTCAACGCACCGGCAAAAACGATCAGACGCTCATCGACACTGGGGCCGCAAATCCCGGTTGAACAGCACATCGCCGGCTCGAAGACCCGTAAGACCCTCTGTTGCTCAGCTGGTGTCAATTCTTCCAGCAGACCGTCGGCATAGGAACGCATGGCGGCCAAACCGCCTTTTTGTACCATCTTTCCCACCGCCACGGCTTGGGCAATAGCATCGGTATCAATGCCGAGTTCGACCGCCTTGTCGACATGAAAGCGCAAACACGGTTGACAATGAGCCGCCACCGAAGCACCGACAGCGATTAATTCCTTGGTTTTTTCATCCATCGTCTTCATCTCCTTGTGCAAGACCAAACAACACGGCGTTTTATCCGGCCATGCTGCTTCTTATATGTTATATTTCGCCACATGACGAAATATAGGCTACTTTACCAATCGCACCTGCGCATGTCAAGTTTCACTTACCTCGCTTCGGTTGCATCAGGCCACTGATGACTGTCAACAGTTGTGAAACCAACTGAAAGGCCTTCAAGGCGGCAACGTTTATATGAAAATCGGCGGGACAGGTTTTAACCTGTCCCCCGCTCACTTTCACTAACCGGATCTTCCGACCACGGCGCCGATTTTCATCGTTCGTTGTGACCATCAGTCATGGGGGTTAGATGCAGAATTTCATAGTTGACAAACATCCCTCCATCCGGATATATTGATATCGCCATGGAACAGACGATCCGGATGTATAAGGCTTTGACCGAACCGACTCGCTTGCGTATCCTTGCCTTGCTCGAACATGGGGAGTTGTGCGTCTGCGATCTGATGGATGTGCTGCAGCTACCGCAGTCCACCGTCTCCAGGCATTTGGCACAATTGAAAAATGCCGAGTGGGTCGCTGAGCGCCGCCAGGGAACCTGGAAATATTATCGAATGGCGGATACCGACGGAGCTCGGAATCTCCACCTCCGCAAGACGCTGCTTGAGCACCTTGCCGAACTTACCGAAGTGCGCGATGACCGCCACAGACTGGTCGGTCTTCGTCGACAGAAAGAACAACAGGCGTGCCGGTAACATCTGCTCAAAGATGGAAGCAGAACACGCCTTAACTTGTTAACCCAACACAAACCAGGAAGGGGATTGACATGAGTGCCTCAACCAAAAAAATGAACATCTTTGAACGATACCTGACGATATGGGTGGCCTTCTGCATGGTCGCCGGCGTCATTCTCGGAAAACTGTTTCCCGGCTTTTTTGCGGCCTTTTCCGCGCTGGAATTTGCCGAAGGCAGCCACGTCAATGTGCCGATCGCGGTGCTGATCTGGCTGATGATCTTTCCGATGATGCTGAAGATCGATTTCGGCTCTCTTCTTGAGGTCGGAAGAAATCCCAAAGGGCTGTTCATCACCATCTTCGTCAATTGGGCGGTCAAGCCGTTTTCCATGTTCCTGCTCGGCTATCTCTTCTTCAAGATACTCTTTTCCGACTGGATCTCGCCGGAACAAGCCGACCAGTTTATGGCCGGGGTTATCATCCTCGCGGCGGCACCCTGCACCGCCATGGTTTTTGTCTGGAGCTACCTGACCGACGGAGATCCCGCCTACACCCTCGTTCAGGTAGCGGTGAATGATCTGTTGATGTTGGTGCTGTTCGTCCCGATCGTCGGCCTTTTGCTGGGCGTGAGTGGTATTCCGGTTAACTACGATACACTCATTCTCTCCGTCGTTCTTTTTGTGCTGCTGCCCCTGGTCGTTGCCTATATCACCAGACGCGTGTTAATTGCCTCCCGTGGTCTGGAATGGTTCAACACAAAGTTTGTCGCATTTTTCCAGCACATTACGGTCGTAGCGTTGTTGGTGACGCTGATCATAATTTTTGCTTTCCAGGCGGAGAATATTACCGAAAAGGCCTTTTTCGTCGTTCTCATCGCCATCCCGATCCTGATCCAGGTCTATTTCAATTCTTCCCTGGTCTACGGGCTGATGAAGTTCTTCAAGGTGCCCCATAGCGTCGCCTCACCCGGCGCCCTGATTGGCGCCAGTAACTTTTTCGAACTTGCCGTAGCAACCGCTATCGCCCTCTACGGTCCCGGTTCGGGTGCAGCGCTGGCAACCGTCGTCGGCGTATTGGTTGAGGTTCCGGTTATGTTGTCGGTCTGCGCCATCTGTAACCGCACCCGGCACTGGTTCGATCATGCCCCGGCTACTCGCTGAACGACCTGGCAGCCCTTACTTCTGATACCTCAAACAAAGCTGCCGGCCCGAGCTATTCGGGCCGGCCGCTTTTTTTTCACACTTTCCTGCTGCAGTTGCCAAGCAAAATAGCGCCATTGTTGGCACGAAGTAAAACCCCTGTTCTCGTTCTCGGCTCTTCGGTTTATTTCAACACTGTTTCAGCCCAACTCAAAGCATTATTCTTTTGCCGCCTCTTTCATCGCCTTGACAAACACCTCGCACTCCCGGCATCGCCGGGTCCCTCGGGCACAGGCACTGTCGATCAGCCTCCAGCAAGGGGTGGAGCGATCGATAAAGGCGGAGCACAGCGCCCGGACATCTTTCGGGCATTTCTTGATTTCCCAGCAGGGGGTGAGTTCCAGCAGCAGCTTGATAGCGGGGATACTGATCCCTTTTTCATGAATGAGATCGCGCAGACATTGAATCCAGGCAATATCGTCCTGGGAATAATAGCGCTTGTTTCCCTTGCGCACCGGCATTACCAGCCCTTCGTCCTCATAGATGCGCAAGGTCCTCGGGTGTACGGACAGCAATTTGGCGGCAACACTGATCGGATAAATGGCCTCTTTGTTGTCAACCATCTCACCCTCTTCTCATCATGGGCCGCCTCTTTTGCAACAAGTCGCCCGAATCATACGCTCCGTTCTTCCTCATTCTCTCCGGTCTTCCTCGTCCTTTCCGTTCTCCCTTGTCCACATTGATCGCCGGCTTTCTGCTCGGCCGACATTATTGCGGTTGCATGACTACGGTTCATCGTGGCAGAGGCTGCAATCCTGGGAGACGACTTCGCCCTGCGATGATATATGCTCCTCATCGTGACAGCGAAAACAACCATAACCCTCGTCGGCGTATTGATGCCCGAGGTGACTCCGATACGTTCCCCAGTCGACGTTCATGGCCGGCCAGATGTTGTTCAGATAGACTTCCAAAAGAAACGCGCCGGCGTTGTCGAGGTCATCCTTGTAGGTCTCCGCCGCCTCCTGATCTCTTTTGCTCTGCAGTTCGACCAACGAGGCGACAAGCGTCCGAACGGCCTCGTCCCGGGAAGGATAGACCGCGGTAAGCACCGCCAGACTGTCCTCACGAATACCGGGGATTTCACCGTTGATCTTTTTGGAAAGCAAGCCGAAATCAACCCGTTCTTCCGGAATATCGAAAACATGAGTCGGCCTGTTGTGGCAATCGATGCAGTCCATGACCCGCCATGCATCCCGACGCTCTTCCGGTATGTCGATATCGTCCCTGATAAATTCCTCCTCGGTGCCATCGGGGCGCTTTACTCTTATTTTCGCAATTTCCAGACGTTTCTCGTCTGCAGCCAGATAGCTTACTTCAAGCGCATTGCTGACATGCCAATGGATTCCCTCAAAAGCGTCGGTCTCCGGGTTGCGTCCCCCGATATGCAGCGCTATCTCGGTCCTGTCCGGATCAAGCTGATCTCTGTTACTGAAACTGATAAATTCCTTGATCCTTTTACCATGGAACTTCTCCGGCCAATGGCAATTTTCGCAGGTATCCCGGGCAGGACGCAAATGTTCCACCGGCGCCGGAATCGGACGACTGTAGTCGCCGGTAACCATCGCCGCCACCTGGCGAAGGCCGGAAAGTTTTGATTTGACGAACCAGTCGGCACCGGGACCGATATGGCATTCAACGCACGTCACCTTGGCGTGGGGCGAACGCTGATAGGCGGTATATTCGGGATCCATCACCTGGTGACAGACGACGCCGCAGAAAAACGGCGATTCGGTAAAATGGTACCCTTCATAGCCGGCAACAGCCAGGATAGCGAAATTGATCACGGTCAGGGCGATAAAACCGAGCAGGAACTTCTGGTGCCGTGGGTTGCTCAGGTTGATTGTCAGATGTGCGGTGACGGTTCCATATCTGCGCCATCGCCGATGACGAAGGTACGCGGCCAACGGGATCAGAAGCAGGCCGAAGACCATAGCACCCGGCAGGATCAGGTAAGCGACCATCGAGCTATAGGGGCGGTTGACCATGCCGATGAAATCGATGATCAAGACGAAAACCATCAAGGTGGCACTCACCGTCGTCAGAACGATCCCGAGTAAACCAAGAGGTGTCCGCCACATCCCCCCGAACACTCTCATCCACGGAGTTGGCTGTTCGTTCCTATCGCTATCCGAGTGCTGATCACGATCATGGTTCATGGTGAATTCCCTCCTCTACCTTATCCTAATGGCCAGTCCGTCATGATTGTTGATGCACCTCCGAACCATTTCTCCACACCACCAAGGCGCACTATTTATACCACTTTGTGGCAACATGTGCCAATCCGTTCATGTCCGCTCCCGACAATTGTTCCTCCCTTTTAATAGCCCCCGCACCACCGCGCCCGGACCTGCACAATACAGGTGGGGGAACAGTCGCGCCCATTATCTCTTGAACAATGTCGATATCTCTCTCGGTTCCTCGTTGTCTGCGACGATAACATGACAAATGGTGCAATCCTGGGATATGCTTTTTCCCTCTTGATCAACAAGGTTACGGTTATGACAACGAAAACACCCGGAGTCGTTCCGGTGGCCGGCCATGTTTTCGTACGTGTTCCAGCCAACGCCCATGGCCGGAAAAACATTTTCGGCATAGGCCTGGTAAACGGCCTGTATCGCCTGCTCGAGGATTTTTTTTTGGGCGCCCCGGTATTCCGGGAAATGCTCGTCATACCAGTCCCTCAACTGCCGGGAGATACCGACTCGAGCGTCCTCAAGGGAGGCAAACTCCCGGGTAATCGCCTGGACGGCACGCTGCTTGATGAAGGGAATAGACGCGGCAATGTGACCGCTGGCAAGACGATTGTCGATCGCTTCAGACGGTCCGAGGAAAATATGCGCCGGCCGATTGTGGCAATCGATGCAGTCCATGGAACGGGTCATCGCCGACGGTGCTTCTTTGTTCCGGCCCGGGGGAGAAGTCTGTCCCGCCCTGCTGAAAACCCTCTCCGTTCCGTCGCGATTAACCACCCGTACCCGGTTTATGATGCGGCGCTCCCGGTCGGTGTAGGTGTAGAACACGGTATGATCGGGCGATATATGCCAATGAATGCCGTACGCGGCTTGCCCGCGGTAACCGCCGGCACCGACACGCATGAGCATGACGGTCTGCAGCTCGGTATTTGTCCGATCCTGCTGAAAGGTACGCCTGGTGTACAATTTGTCTCCATGAAACATTTCCGGCCGATGACATTGTTCACACACCTCTCGGGAAGGTCGCAACCCGCTCACCGGTGTCGGGATCGGCCGCGAGTAGGTATTCGTCGCCACCGCTGCCAATTGTTTCAGCCCGGAAATTTTCGATTTGGTCAACAGTCCCGCCTCCTGGCCGATATGACAGCGTACGCAGGGGATTTGTGAATGCGGTGAATGCTGATAGGTGACGAATTCCGGTTCCATGACCTGATGACAGAATGTCGCACAAAACGCCACGGTTTCGGTATAGCGAAACGCGGTGTATGAACCGGTGACAACAAGGACGATCGAAACGACGGAGAGCACGGACACCAGCAAGAGAAGTTTTCTCACCCGGCGAAAACGCCCGGGCAGGGAGAATTGTTCCTGCAGGTATTCAAGGGCGTACACTCCTATCCGTTCTCCGCCGCGTGAGGTGGCGAGGCCGATGCCGATCAAGATGATACCGATGGTCCAGAGCGGCCCCATCACCATATAGATCAGAAAGCCGAAGTAGGGATTATTGGCAAAACCGACAAGATCCAGCAGGATGGAGATGAAAAGAACGGGCAGAAGAACTATCGTGATGATGCAGCCGACAACTGCCGTTTTACTGTTACTGACGGCCTCGATGAACGCTTTCGCAACCGCCTTGATTTTTTCGGTCAACGTCGCCACAATGGTCTTCCCTTGCTGTGTTGTCCGTGCTTACTGGCCGTCGTCTCGGTCAGCCGGAGGAGCTGATTCGGCGATTGGGCCGGAAGCGGGGCGCGGGCTCTTTCGTTCCTTCATTGAGCACTCGTAAATAATCTGCATTTCTTCTCGATCAAGCGTCTCAGAGATCAGCAGGGTATCCGTCAACCGTGACAGAAAATCCTTTTCCCGCTCCAATATCTCCCGGGCGGATTGATATGCCTCTTCGGCGAGAGCCCGGACTTCACGATCGATGAGATGCGCCGTTGCCCTGCCGACAATGGTCTGCGCCGCCTGCCCGCCAAGAAAACCGGAGTCTTCACGGAAGAAGGCGAGCGGCCCGACGTGTGGGCTCATTCCCCACCTGCATACCATATTCGTCGCTATCTCGGTAACCTGTCTGATATCCGCCTCGGCACCGGTGGACAGCTGTTGCAGCAGGATCTCTTCCGCCGCCCGCCCGCCCATTAAAACAGCCATCCGGTGACACAGATAATCTCTGGTGTGTACTTGCTTGTCCTGGTCCGGCAGCTGCTGGGTATGTCCGAGCGCTACACCACGGGGAATAATGGTGATTTTGTGGAGCGGATCAGCCCCCGGCAAGACCCAGGCAATGATGGCATGACCGGCTTCATGGCAGGCCATGGCCAGTTTATCCTTTTCGTCGATGACCAGCCCCCGTCGTTCGATCCCCATGAGAATACGATCCTTGGCCAGATCGAAGTCGAGTTGCTCAATGACTTCTTTTTCCGAGCGCCCGGCAATCAGCGCCGCTTCATTGACTAAACTGGCCAATTCGGCGCCGGTGAACCCGGGTACCCCCAAGGCGACCTTTTCCAAATCAACGTCGGGAGATAGTTTGACTAGACGGGTATGAACGTCCAGGATTGCTTTTCGCCCTCTGACATCCGGCGGCAAGATGGTAATGATACGATCGAAGCGACCGGGCCGGAGAAGCGCCGGATCGAGAATGTCCGGCCGATTCGTCGCTGCGATGACGATTACCTTTTCATCGGAAGCAAAGCCATCCATTTCGACGAGCAGCGCGTTCAACGTCTGCCCCCGTTCTTCCTGGCCCCCCACCGAGCCGATACCGGCTCGATGGCCGCCGACCGCATCAATTTCATCAATAAAGATGATGCAGGGGGTGTTTTTTTTGGCCTCGCGAAACAATTCCCGCACCCGCGAAGCCCCAACCCCGACGAACATTTCCACAAAGTCAGAGCCACTGATGCCGTAAAACGGCACCCCGGCCTCTCCGGCTATTGCTTTGGCCAGCAGTGTCTTTCCGGTGCCGGGAGGCCCCTGAAACAAAACCCCCTTGGGAATGATTGCGCCTAGTTTGCTGTATTTATTGGGTTTTTGAAGAAAGTCAACCAACTCCAGAAGTTCATCCTCAACCTCGGGTATACCGGAAACATCTCTGAAGGTTACCTGCCGGTCGGCTTTGCCGCGAAAAAAGATTTTGTCTCTGGCAAAGCCAGTGGATTCTTCTCTCGGATTTTTTCTGCTCGCCAGGTACCAGACAAACATGATGGCCAGTAGCGGAACGGAGATGGCCATCATGATCCAGAGGCGGGAATAATCCGCTGAACCGTGAACCACTACCCCGCCGGCCAGCAGACGGGGGAGGAGATGGTTCATATCAGGAACATAAACCCGAAACTGACGATTGTAGATATCCTCCAGAGTTGCTTCTTGGCCGGAGATATGAAGCTCACGAATTTCACCTTTTTCAAGATTTTCGATAAATTCGTTATAACTCAGGAACGGGTGTGCATTTTCGACGCTCCAGATGAGATAGCCGCCACCACCAGCAGCGGCGAGCAAAGCCAGGAAAAACGCTGTGCGAATAAAAGCGGCCAAGAACGAGATCTCGCGATTCCCAGGTTGAATCAATGCACATAGCCGGTTTTTTGGCTGCATGCGCGTGTCAACACCTCCTCACACGGCCGATCGGCACGGAAAAACGCACCTCATGGAAACGTTTCGGTCGGCCCCAAAAAGAGTGAAAAGGAATTATACCACTTTGTATATTCCGCCTGATGAACGATGGCAAATAAAAAAAGCCCCGGATACCAGATCAGTACCCGGGGCTCTTTCAATCCGCCCGCGATAGCAGCACGGAATCACTGCAGCATGGCGCACAGGGGAATTGAACGGCCCCCACCCCTCGTTATTGTTAGTTTCGCCGGATATGCATGAGGACGGTCATCATTGCCATAGCCAACCGGGACACGGCCCGGCAGGCTCAGTCGGCAGGAGCGACGGTCGCAATTCGCCGAAGGGAAACCACGCACCGCTCCTCGAACGGCGAACGATCAAACACCGCTGACGGCTATGAACCAATTTCGCACGAGAGCAATGGGGCCGCCGCTCACCATCAGGCCGGCGACCACACAGGCAACCGACCATATGCCGGCCGCTACCGCGGCTCCGCCGATGACGGCGACACCACATTCACCGACAACCTCCGCGGCCGTCTGAGAACCAACTTGGGTATTTACACGAGTTTTTACGAGGGCTACCGGTTTCATGGCGTTTCTCCTTGATGAGTGGTTAATATCACACCTCTTGAAAACAACCATACTGCTTCAGACCCTCGTCGTCAACTATTTTTTATTATAAATATCAATAATTTATGTGAACATTTGGGTTGTCCTGATTAACGTTATCCGGAATGTCCCGTAATCATGACAACCACGATGTGCAGCACCGGTGTCGATCCTTTCCCCGCCCACCCATGCAAGAATAGCAGCGAACACAAAGCCGGCGATACGCCGTATACGCTGGGTACCGGCTCACGCCGGTACCCTCATCACGAAAGCGCCGAAGAGGCGCAACCGGGAGCGGCCATGGGTTGTATTGCGACAATTGGCGGGCGGCTCCATCAGGGAGACCTTTTGCTGACAAGCATCGGTTGCTTGGCGTGGCGGATCACCTGGCAGGAGCACCCTGAGCACGGCGCTGCTCGAGGCCCCTGGTCAGCTGTCCAGGTGAGACTTGAGTCCCTTGCCAGCCTGAACCTGCAAGCGTTTCACCAGCTCTTTAATGATTTTCAGGGCTTCTTCCCGGTCCTCATCCAATAATGCCGCCTGCATCCGCAACAGATCATCGGCCGAAATTGTTACCACCATCGATTTAATATTCATGAGGCTCCCTTTCCACAAAAAAGAACTACCGCGAGCGGCTTTCTCGAACAACCAGACCGCTTGAATTGCTTGCATCGAGGCACATTCTGTTCAATTCGCCGGTTTTCTTCATCTGCTGCAGGCGCCGTGGATCGTCCTTGATACGCGGCAACGCTCCGGCCTCCGCAACGATCCGGGCGAGCACCGGTATCGTTTCTCCTACTTCGTTTCCGTGGCATAAGGCCACTGAGCAATACCTTTTGCCAAAATGAACATGCGCTCAGGCGCAACACCGTTGGCCCGGTAGAAGTCGAAGGTATTTTTCGCCCCGCCTCCCCCTCGCGGGCAGACGATGATGATGTCGTCGGCCGACGCTTTGATGGTCTGCAGATGCTCGGCCAACCGGGCTTTCTGCTCTTCGGTCTTTACCGGATAGGCATTGGTTTCGATGGACCCCTTGATATGAGCTGTGGCGAACAGCCTCTCCGGGCAGACGTCGATAATAATCATGGGCGCCTCGGCACCGAGGCGGGAATTGAGCTCTGCCGCGGTGATATAGTTATACGTTCCGGCAAAACTCGACCCTGTCGCGCCGATAACACCAAATGTCAGGACGGCTAGCCACCCCGTAATGCTTCTTTTCATACCCTTTCCCCTCAATCTTTTTTCTTTGCACGGATGACTGTCGATAGCCTTGAAACCAACTGAGAGGACTACCTTAACTCGGTCCTTACGAACAAGATGTCTGATTTTCACCGCTGTCTCGCTGCAGGGACCGCAACGCCCTCTTCGAACGCGATGCCGGGATCGCCTTGGCGGCAAGATACTCAACGTGTGTGATGATTGCTTGCAGCCAGTCGCCGGAAAATCCGATCAGGGCCTCGCCGGTCTGAATGTCCGTCGCGTCACGGCAGCCATAACAACTGAGCCCGTAATTCAACCGTTTTTCCAGATAGGGGACGATCGTCGAATCGACACAGGCCGCCTGTAATACAACAGTGTTCCCGGCTACCCGTGTACCGCCCGTCCCATGCATATAGGCCAGCACAATCCACATCAATTTTTCGACCTCGTCCTCCACCACGACCACATCCGGAAAGAGCGTTGCCTGTTCGAGAGGAAACAGATGGAGGAACCGGACCTGGCCTGGGCCCAATCTCGGCACCCGGGCGAACATGGTGCGGCCGACCGCCTCATCGGAAACAATACCGAAACCGACCAAACCCTTGCCGGATTCCAGACCCTGGGGGAGGGCACGAAATCCGAAGGCCGCGGCCGCGGCCGGACAGGAAATGCCTTCCTCTCCGAGGATTACTTCCTGGCCGTGGCGCGCCTTCATCAGAGCTTGACAATAACGGTGCCCCGTGAGCACCTGGGCAGCCTCCGGACAGGAATCGTTTTCTGACAAAAACCGCACCCCAACCGGCGAAGCGGAAAGTCCAAGGTTGGCCATCAGATCGGCGCCCATCTTCCTGATATCTTTATCGGTTACCTCGGTTTCCATGGGTTGTTCTCCTGTTGTTCACTTTTCCGGGGTGGTATGGAATCACCGAAACGCTGCCATCAAGCCATGGGCAGCACCGTTTTCACCATCTTTTCCATGCCAGGCAGCGGGCTGACTGAGCTGCGGACCGCCGTCAAGATCTGGTCCTCACTTGGCACCCCGGTGCATTTCCCCCGGTTGGTTACAATCACCTTCCCGTTGAGGGATACTTCGTAGATGCCGTCGTGTCCCTCAACAAGCTTCGGGGTAATCCCGAATATCTCTTTGATCCTGGCCGCCAGACCGGAAGCCATGGCTAAAAAACCTCATTCCACGCAATAGATGATCTCGATTGCCGGACCCTCTTCGCTTCGATATGTGTCGCTCACTGCAGTATCCTCCCGTTAATTCCACAAAGTTTCGGTATTCGAATTCGACTGAGACTCTCAGCCCTCTCTGTCGATCATTTGTACGATTCGCTCTGCCCGGGGCCGTAACCGACCTCGAAGACCGGGACTCAGTGGCGCTGCAGCGCTTTCTCAACTTTTTTGGCAAGCACTTCTTTGACGAAGGTCACAGCCTGCCGGGCATCACCATCCAGCGCTATCTGCAGCACACGTCGTACCTCCTCGGTATCCAAACGAAGCTGTACCGGTTGCAGGTTCATGATTCCCCCTCCTGTCCCGCCTCACACTGCCGGTCTCCGTTGCACGACAATTCACAGAGCAAGGGGCCCTCGCCGCAGGCGTTTGTCTCGAATTGGAACACCGGGTGATCGATCGAGAACCGCTGCCGAAGCTCATGCCTGATGGTGCCCGCCAGTTTTTCGGTATTGCTGATCGGTTGATCAGGCACGACGACATGGCAGGAAAAGGCGGTACTGGTGGACGACACCTGCCAGGCATGCAAATAATGAACGCCGACGACACCGGGCAGACCGGCGAGAAAGCCGCGGATATCTTGTAAATTGACATGCGCGGGCGTCGCGTTCATCAATACCGCGACGGATTGTTTGAACAAATCCCAACCGTTTTTCAGAATAAAGACGACAATCAATATCGATAAAAGCGGGTCGAGCCAATACCACGGGAAGAAGAGCAGCAAGAGACCATTGAGCAAAACCGCAACTGAGGTGAGCAAATCGCCGACCATGTGCAAAAACGCGCCGCGTACATTCAGATTGTCTGCCGAATCGCGATGCAGTAACCAGGCCGACAGACCGTTGCCCGCCACACCGACGGCGGCGAGAATGATGACTATCCGGCCGTCGATTGCCTGGGGATGGAAAAATCTCTCAACCCCATGATAGAGGATGAATCCGGAGGCCCCGACCAATAAAAAAACGTTTATCAGAGCGGCCATGACCTCCGCCCGTCGATAGCCGAAGGTGTTGGTCAGCGTGGCTCCCCGGCGACCGATGCGAAAAGCCACATAGGAGATCAATATAGCCAGGAAATCACTGAAATTATGAACGGCATCGGAAATCAAGGCCACGCTATTGGCCAGCAGGCCGCCGATGATCTGCGCCACCGGGATACAGAGATTCAACACCAGGGTTAGCAATAGCCGGCTACCGGTGGAATCCTGCAACGGCGGCCCATGCTGATGACCGACACCCTCGTGGTTATGGCCGTCGCCGGTGTGCTCGCACACCAAACGCCCTTGTTTGCTATCGCGATGCTCTTGCAAAATCTGCTCTCCGTCAGGCGGCAACCATTCGCCTGATAGCGGACTTGACCTGCTCAACATCGTCCCGTTGCAGATCGAAGTTCTTGTTTTTTTCGATTCCTTCCTCGGTCACCACCAGATACTGCTGAAGCGGCACCTCGGCCTGTTCCAGCGTCGCTTTGGCACAGCCCACCGGACAACCGTCGATGACCACCATCTGCTCGACATCTTTGGCCGACTGGATAAAACCGTTCAGCCCACCGCCGATGCCGGCCAGGCAGAACATTTTGCCAAACCCTTCCCGGGTCAGCTCAACGGCTGCCTGGTTGGCCAACTGCCCAACGTTTGATCCTCCGGAACACGACAGAATCATGATATTTTGACCGTTTGCGCAACACGTATCAGCCATTGCCATTGTCTCCTCGGAAAAACGATAGAAGGTAGCCTGCACCGCCGCCAGAGCGGCCGGCACCGTTCTTGATTGAATAACAATTACGCCTACTTTTCGCACTCCCCCGCACCGACGGGACAAGCAAGAGCGGCTACCGGCTGCCTATTTGATCCAGGACAGCACTTCCTCTTTGGTGGGCACCTTGCCGACCGATTTCACCTCACCGTCGATCACCACGGCCGGGGTACCAAAGACACCGTGCAGTGCAATCTTCATCAGATCGGAGACCTTCTCGACATCAGCCGTCACTCCGGCCTCGGCAACCGCTTCCTTGACCACTTTTTCCACCTGTTGGCATTTCGCACAACCAGGTCCCAATACTTTGATTTCCATATTAATCCTCTTTTTTGATTCTCATCTCGGGGCTTGGACCACCCAGGCCCCCTTTAACGTTGGTGGATCTGCAGCAGCTTCGATCCTTACTGATATTCGCTAAAAACCTGAAACAACATCCATCATCATCGTAAACCGTACGCCACATCACCCTGTATCGCTGGTGTTTTATATGAAAATCATCTCCCCGGGCTGGCGTTCCCCGGGCTGGCCGGTTCTGCCGGAGGCTGCATCGCGAAGGCCCGGCTGGAC
>CAYSSK010000022.1:20533-43204 GCA_964433645.1 uncultured Desulfofustis sp. | reverse complement strand
TCCGGCCCGCCGGGCCTTCGCGATGCAGCCTCCGGCAGAACCGGCCAGCCCGGGGAACTGATGTTCATATAAAAAAAACCCATGAGTCGAACTCTCAACAAACGATGAAAAGCCCAGTCACGTTCGCCAAGACTGATTGGTTCTCCAGCAAACTGCTGCTCTCCGATCAGCATCGAGTGGCACCTGCCGCACCGGCCACCGACAATCCGGATATTGTCAGATGACCATCTGGCAACGACTACTGGCCCTGGCCGAATCGGCATCTCCCGCTGCTACGCTCTCCCTGGCGGCGGCAGTGCTGGTGCTGCTCCTGCTTCTGGCGATAGCCACCTGGCGCCTGCTGCACTGGAAAAACCGGTCCCAGGCCCTGACCGGCCGGGCCGCCGCACTTGAAGAACGGTTGGCGTTGGAGCGGGAGCACGGAGACGAAAAAATCACCTGGCTGCAACAGGCCGGAGATGATCTGCGGCATCAGTTCAAAAACCTTGCCCAGGAAATCTTCGATGAAAAGACCAGCAGCTTCAGCCGGCTCTCCGGCGAGCGGCTCGACGGGCTGCTGCAGCCCTTCCGGGAACAGCTGCATGCATTCAAGGGAACCGTGGAACACGCCTTTCTCGAAGAAACCAGGGAGCATGCCGCGCTCAAGCAGGAAATCGTCCACCTGCGGGAATTAAACCGCCGGATCAACGACGAAGCCGCCAACCTGGCCAGGGCCATCTCCGGCGATCGGAAGCTGCAGGGGACCTGGGGAGAATTGGTGCTGGAGAGGCTTCTCGAACAATCCGGTCTGCGGCGCGGTCATGAGTACGAGACCCAGGTCGGGCTGCGAGACGGCGACAACCGGCTGTTTCGCCCCGATGTGATTATCCGCCTGCCGGAACAACGTGATATCGTCATTGATTCAAAGGTCTCGCTGTCGGCCTGGACTCGCTACATCGAGGCCGACGATGAAACCCAGCGCAACCGGGCCCTGACCGAACATGTCGAGGCGCTGCGGCACCACCTGAAAAGCCTGGCAGACAAAGATTACCGCTCCCTCAAGGGCTTACGAACCCTTGATTTCGTATTGATGTTCGTACCCATCGACGCCGCCTTTATAACCGCACTGAAGACCGAGGAAGACCTGATCGGTGAGATGTATGCGAAAAATGTCATTATCGTCACGCCGACCACGCTGCTTGCCACACTGCGCACCATCGAGCACTTCTGGCAGCTTGAACGGCAAAACCGTAATGCCGTGGAAATTGCCCACCGGGCCGGCATGCTGTATGAAAAGCTGGTCGCCTTTCTCGAAGACATGGAACGGCTCGGGCGCCAGCTTGATACCTGCAAAGATACCTACGACAAAGCGCTTATCAAAATCAGCCAGGGCCGTGGCAACCTGATCGACCAGGCAGCTCTCTTTCCGAAGCTCGGCGTCAAGGTCCGCTCGGAGCTGCCCCGAACGATGACCGACCCGGCAGATGCCTGACTGTCAGCTGCCGGGCTCCGCCTTCCCCGTTGCAGGAGCGACGCGCAGCAACGGTGTCCGGTCCCCGCCCGCGCGCAACCGCTCTCGTTGCGTTTGTTGCCAAACAAGGATAAACATGGTACTCAATTGCAAACGTGTCTCAAATACCTCTGAGCCGACCTTCAGCCTGATCGATTTCAAGGAGTTACCGGTCTGAACGGGAACGGCCGGAAAGAGTTTGGTCACGCCGTCCCGCGTGACGATCCGGTGGGCTTCGGGCAACATCGGCGTTGCGCCCCTTGGGTTTCTTTCAACCAGGAGGAAGACTCGTGCTGCTTCATCACCATTTTATCGATATCGCCAAAAAGATGGGCGATGCGCTGGCCATCCATGATTTCACGACCAACAAGGAAGTCTCCTATCATCGGGCGCTCCTCGCTTCGCTTCTGCTCGCCTCCGTTTTCAAGTCTTACGACAAGGGGTTTGTCGGCGTCATGCTGCCGACCTCGGCCGGCTGTATCCTGACCAAAATCGGCCTGTTGATGTGCGGCCGTATCCCAGTCATGATCAACTATTCCACGGGTGCCGACCAGAACGTGCGCTATGCCCAGAAAAAGTGCGGGTTTCACCCGGTCGTCACGTCCCGCGCCCTGCTGGAGAAAATAGATTGTCCCCATGTCGAGGGCATGATCTATATCGAGGATATCATGGAGGGGTTGAGCGGCCTGCAGAAAGTCAAGGCCGCGCTGATCGCCAAACTGCCGGCCGGCGTGATCAAATCGCTGGTCAGCGGCGGCCGGGACGATGATGTCGCGGTGATCCTGTTTACCAGCGGCAGCGAGAAAGACCCGAAAGCGGTGCAGCTCTCCCACAAGAATATCGCCAGCAACGTGATCGGTGCCGCCGAACGCTTCGGCTTTACTCAGGCAGACAAGTTCCTGTCGTCGTTGCCCTATTTTCATGTCTTCGGCCTGACGGTCAACCTGTGGGTGCCCTTCTTTCATGGCTGCACCATCCTTTCCTACGCAAACCCGCTCGATTATCGCACCATCTGTGAAATCGTCAGGGACCACAAGGCTACGCTGATGGTCGGTACGCCCAGTTTTTTCTGGGGATACCTGCGCAAGTCGGAAAAAGGTGATTTCGACTCGCTGCGCATCGCCCTGGTCGGTGCCGACAAGTGTCCCGACTCCCTGCGGGAGGCCTTCAAGGAAAAACACGACCAGATGCTCTACGAAGGATACGGCACCACCGAATGCGCCCCGGTCATCTCGGCCAACTCACCGGGCGACACCCGGCCGGGCAGCGTCGGCAAGCCGATCCCGGGCGTCCAGGTCAAGATCGAGAACTACGAAACCGGGGAAGAGTGCGCCCCCGGCGAGGACGGCAGGATCCTCGTCAAAGGCGACAACGTGATGAAGGGCTATTACGACGATTTCGAGCAGACCTCGCTGCATATCCGCCATGGCTGGTACGACACCGGGGATATGGGCAACATCGACGACGACGGCTACCTCTGGCACGTCGGCAGGATCAAACGCTTCGTCAAAATCGGCGGCGAGATGATATCGCTCGTCAAGATCGAATCGATTCTGGAAAAAATCCTGCCGGAAGACGTTCAGTGCTGCGTTGTCGAAGTACCCGACTCGACCAAGGGCGCCAAGATCGTCGCGGTGACCACCGAACCGCTCGAAGAAAAAGCAATCATGAAAAAGCTTGCCGAACAATTGCCGAAAATCGCCCTGCCCAAGCAATTCCTCGTCTTCGAGGACCTGCCGAAAATGGGCAGCGGCAAGATCGATTTTCGCAGGATCACCGAAACGGTACGCGAGACACTCAACGAAAAACGCTCCAGCTGATGATCGAAGCACGACCGGGGGGAGGACGCCGATCGACGAGCGTCGCTGCGCGGTATCACGCCACGATCATCGACACCATCCGTTTCGTTCTGCTGGTGGCGCTGCTCGGCTGGCTGTTGTCGAGAAGTTTCTCGACCCTTGGCTATAACTGGCAATGGCACCGCGTCAAACCATTGCTTCTGGCCATCTCCGATGCCGGCATAACGCCCGGCCCGCTGCTCTACGGTCTCGGCGTCACCCTGCATATCTCTGCGCTGAGCCTGGTTTTCGCCTTTCTTATCGGCATGTTCATCGCCCTGCTGCGCCTGTCCGGCTCGCCTGTCGGCAAGCTGCTGGCCAGAGGCTACCTGGAGGTCGTACGCAACACCCCGCTGCTCATCCAGATTTTTTTCATCTATTTCGTACTCGGTCCGGTCTTCGGGCTGGAGCGTTTTCCCGCCGCGGTCCTGGCCTTGAGTTTGTTTGAAGGCGCCTACGCCTCGGAGATCTTTCGCTCCGGCATCCTTTCCGTGGAAAAAGGCCAGCTCGAAGCCGCCTCCAGTCTCGGCCTGAAGCAGCATCTGATCTACCGTTTTATCATTTTACCCCAAGCGATCCGTGTCGTTCTGCCCCCGCTGACCAGTCAAGCCATTTCTCTGATCAAGGATTCGGCGCTGGTCTCCACCATCGCCATCTATGACTTGACCATGCAGGCCCAAGCCTTGATTTCAGAAACTTTTTTGACCTTTGAAATATGGTTCACCGTTGCCATTCTCTATCTGGTGATTACCATTACCCTGTCTTTGCTCGTAGCTTTTCTGGAAAGCCGTCTCAAGGTTTTCTAACCAAACGATCGCCCGCACCATCAACATCTATCACGGTGATTCACCGAGGAGGAGATGACATGCTGCAGACCGGACTGAAACGCTCCCTCGTAGTTCTTGCCCTCATGATCCTGACAGGTGCCGCCGGACCCGGCCTGGCCGCCTCAATCCAGAACGATCTGGCCCAGGCCAGCGTCATCGAGCAGATCGTTAAACGCGGCGTCCTGCGGGTCGGCATGGACACCTTCGAACCCTGGGCCATGAAAGATAAAAGCGGTCAATTCGTCGGTTTTGAAATCGATGTGGCCAGCCGGCTCGCCAAAGATATGGGCGTCACCGTCGAATTCGTGCCGACGGCCTGGTCCGGCATCATCCCGGCGCTGCTGACCGGCAAATTCGATGTGATCATCGGCGGCATGGGCATCCTGCCACAGCGGGCGCTCAAGGTCAATTTCACCCAGCCCTACGACTATTCCGGCATGGCCATCGTCGCCCACCGGGAACGGGCCGCCGGCTTCGACTCACTCGATGATTTCAACCAAGCAGACGTCGAGATTGCCGTCAAGCTCGGCACCAGTGCGGTCAACGCGGCCAGAAAGTACCTGTCCCAGGCAACCCTGCGCATGTTTGTAACGGAGCCGCAGGCCTACCAGGAATTACGCAACGGCAACGTCCACGCGGTAATCGGCAACGCCCCGAAACCGGCCTTTGAGGCACTGACATACAGCGACACCCTGTTTCTGCCGATCGAGGGGACCTTTACCAGGGAGCCGATCGGCTTCGCTCTGCGCAAGGGCGACCCCGATGCGCTGGCTTTCTTCAACTCCTGGATAATCGGCGTCAAGGAGGAGGGATGGCTCGACGAGCGACATCATTACTGGTTTGCAACCCGTGATTGGATCGAGAAGGTCAAGTAACGGCCATCCCGCTCTTCTCCGCCATGGTGCCCGGAAGAGTGTTCACCCCCGGTGAGCCCTGTCCCGGGCACGATCCTTTATGAACAGACGCTCTTTCCCGCTCTCTCTGCTCGACCTTGTCCTGATCGCCGGCCTGCTGGGCCTGATCTCGTTCATCGTCTACCGGCTCGCGTTTGCACTCAATTACCAGTGGGACTGGTCGATCATCCCGACCTATCTCGTTCGCTACGACGAGGGCAGCGGCCGCTGGCAGCCCAACATCCTGCTCGAGGGACTGTTCACCACGATCCGGCTGAGCATCTGGGGCATGCTCATCGCCGGCGTGCTCGGCTTGTTCATCGGCATCGCCCGCACGGCCCGCCGGCTTTTTCCCCGGCTGTGCGCCCGAACCTTTGTCGAATTAATCCGCAACACGCCGCCGCTGGTACTGATCTTTATCTTCTACTTCTTCGTCAGTGCCCAGATCCTGCCCGCCCTCGGTATCGAGACCTTCGTCCGCGGCCTGACGCCGGCGTGGCAGCAGAGACTGGCCGTCCTGGCCGCACCGCCGGGCCTGATCGTTCCGTTTCTGTCCGGCGTCATCACCATCGGTCTGTTCCAGTCGGCCTACATTACCGAGATCGTCAGGGCCGGTATCGAGGCCATCGACAAGGGCCAATGGGACGCCGCCCGGGCGCTCGGTTTTACGCGCCCCCAGCAACTCTTCTTCGTCGTGCTGCCCCAGGCGCTGCGGCTGATGCTGCCGCCGCTGGCCAATGAATTCATCAACACGATCAAATACTCCTCGATCGTGGCCATCATCTCCATCCAGGAACTGACCTTTCAAGGACTCCAGGTCATGGCCTCAACCCAGGCCTCCATCGAGGTCTGGCTGACCATCACCGTTATCTATCTCGGTCTCTGCCTGTTTCTTTCACTCGGGGTCCATCACCTGGAAGAACGATTCAATGTCCATCGCCGCTGACCATCACCCTGCCGACAGAAAGGATATCTCGTGTTTTTCCATCCGCAACATCCGCCTGTTCATAGCGTTCAGGATCCTGTTCAACGCCCGATTCTACTATCCGGTTTTCACCGTTCTCTTCCTCGATTACGGACTGACCATCGAACAGTTCGCGCTGCTCAACGCCGTCTGGGCCGTCACCATCGTCGCTGCCGAAATTCCGTCCGGGGCAATGGCCGATCTGATCGGCCGGCGGCGCGTACTGGTGCTGACCGCGCTGGTGATGATATTTGAAATGAGCCTGCTCGCCTTTGTCCCGCTGGTCAATACCACCGTCGTCTTCTGGGCCTTTCTCATCAACCGGATGCTCAGCGGTCTGGCCGAGGCCCTGGCCAGCGGTGCCGACGAAGCAATCGCCTATGATTCTCTGATCGAAGAGGGTAATCCCGAGCATTGGCCGCGGGTGCTCGGCGTCTTGATGCGCCTGCAGGCCCTGGCGGGGGTCGTTGCAATGTCCGTCGGCGCCCTGGTCTACGATCCCGAGCTGATCAATCGGTTGCTTGCCTGGCTGACTATCGATCAGGTCGTCAGTCAACAGGTCACCATGCGCTTTCCCATCTACCTGACGCTGGTGCTGGCCATCGGCGCCTTCATCACGACCATCGGTCTGCAGGAGCGGGACAACGAAGAAACGGTGTCACTGGCGACCATCCGCAGGGCCTTTTTGCTGACCATGCAGGCCGGCCGCTGGATCCTGCAGACTCCGTTTGCTCTGGCCGTCATCTTGTTCGGCATGTTTTATGACCATCTCCTGCGACTGATCATCACCCTGGCCAGCCAGTATTTTCGCTTGATTCATCTGCCGGAGGCGAGTTTCGGCATCATCATGGCATCCTTCTCCCTGCTCGGTCTGCTGGTGCCGAAAGGTGCGGAATGGCTGGTCGAGCGTTTCTCTCCGGCCGTCAATTGCGGCTGGCTGGGCCTGCTGATGCTGGCAACCCTGGGGGGGCTGTGCGGCTTTTTCCCGTATCTCGGGATCCTGCCGATGGCCGGGGTTATGGTCGGCCTGTTGCTCACCTCCTTTTTCACCAGCCACTATCTCAATCGCGCCACACCATCGGCGAGGCGGGCCACCGTGCTCAGTTTCAAAGGCCTGCTCTTCAATCTGGCCTACGGCTTGATCGGCGTGCTTTTTGCGCTTCTGATCGGCCATGTGCGCAGCGGTCTGGATCAGGACAAACCGCTGCTGTCGCCCGAGATGCTGGAAAACGAGGCTTTTCGCCAGTCATTTTTCTGGTTTCCCTGGTACGGCCTGGCAGTGGGCGTTCTGCTGGCCGCCATCTCCTACCGACTCCTTTACCCTCGGCCATCGCCCCCCGGCACAGCGTGAAGCCACCAATACAGGGAAACTGACGGAGAAATCATTGCGCGGTTTCCGAACCGATTGCCGATATGATATAGTTGCCTGTCTCCGGGCGCCGTCACTGCCCGCCGTATCGTTGGAGTCGGCTATGATTGCCGCGTTGCTGACGCACTGCGCCAGATACCCCGGTCCTGACAGGGTCCGTTAACCGCCTTGCGGAGGTTGCCGTATGAAATTCGTCGCGCCCCAATTGATGTTTTTCTTTCAGGACAAGACGACCAAACGAAACGTGGTGCTCCTGTCCAAGTTCCTCGGTTTCCTGCTGTCGGTAATCGTGCTCTACTCGATCATTTTTCACGTGCTGATGGCCTACGAGGGCCAGGACTTCAGCTGGGTCACCGGTTTCTACTGGACCTTAACCGTGATGTCCACGCTGGGCTTCGGCGATATCACCTTTCAGAGCGATCTCGGCCGGCTCTTCTCGATCTTCGTGCTCGTTTCAGGGGTGCTTTTCCTGCTGATCATCCTGCCCTTCACCTTTATCCAATTCTTCTACGCCCCCTGGCTCGACGCCCAGGAAAAGGCCCGGACACCGCGGTTCCTGCCGGAAGATATCGACAGGCACGTGCTGATCACCAATGTCGATCCAATCACCGTTCGCCTGATCGATTACCTCAGCCGGCAAAAAATTCCGTACGCCATCATCACCGGCAGTCAGCAGCATGCCGCCACCCTGCTCGATCAAGGCTACCGGGTCATCGTCGGCGATCTCGATCGCCGGGAGACCTATCGCCGGGCACAATCCGACAAGGCCGCGTTGATCGTCGTGACCAATGACGATCTGATCAGCACCAATATCTGTTTTACCATTCGCCAGGTCAGTGAGGACGTGCCGATCGTCACCAACGCCGCCAACAAAAACTCCATCGACATCCTCGAATATTCCGGCAATGTCAGCGTGTACGAGTTTATGACCATGCTTGGCGTCTCCCTCGCCCGCAGGGCCTTCGGGGTCGGCAGGGGAAGCACCATGATCGGTCGCTTCGGCGATCTGCTTATTTCCGAGTTGCCGGTGCGCTACACCAGCCTGGAGGGAAAAAGCCTGGCCCAGGCGGGCCTTCGGCAAGCCACCGGGGTCACGGCGATCGGCATGATGGAAAAAGGCAAGTTCATCGTTGCCACACCGGACACGCGTATCAGTCCGGAGACCATTCTGATCCTGGCCGGCACCAGCGGGCAACTGAAGGACTTCGACGAGCATTTCGCCCTTGCCTACCAGCAGCATCCGGACACCCCGCAGGTGCTGATCCTCGGCGGCGGTCGGGTCGGTCAGGTGGCCGCGGCAACGCTTGATGAATACGGCATCAATTTCCGCATCGTCGAAAAACGTGCCAATATCGGCAAGGGCCCCTATCTCGAGCAGACTATCTGCGGCGACGCCGCCGACCTCGATACCCTGAAAAGCGCCGGCATCGAGCGGGTCAAATCGGTCATCATCACGACTCACAGTGATGACATGAATATCTATCTGACCTTTTATTGTCGGCAACTGCGCCCTGATATACAGATCATCAGCAGATCCATTCTCGAGAGAAGCGTGGCCAAGCTGCACATGGCCGGTGCCGATCAGGTCATGTCCTATGCCTCGCTCGGTGCCGGAACAATTTTTCAGCTTCTGCAACCAAACGAGATCTCACTGTTTACCGAAGGCCTCGTCGTGCTGCAGCGCCGGGCCGGACCGCACTACGCCGGCACCTCGATCATGACCTGTGGGATCCGCGAAAAGACCGGTCTCAGCATCATTGCCATCCGCAGCAAGGATCACCTGGAAATCAGCCCCGATCCGGAAATGATAATCGAAGAAGAAGACGAATTGATCTTTATCGGCACCTCCGATCAGGAAAAATTGTTCGAAGAGCTGTCCTGATTGGCCGGCCCCGGCAGACAACCCCGCCCCATTCGCCGCTCACTCCATTTTTTTCAAACCAATGGGGTTGGGCGCCTGGCGGGCATAACCTTTTCCCTGGGCAACCAGATCGAGCGGCAGGCTTGCCAGGTCCGCCAGATCAAGCGTCATTTTCTGGAGAGCGGAATCTTCGATGATCTTCACATAGGTCATGCACTCGTCGCAGGTCGCCACCCGAAATCCCGGCTCATCATCGGACATCAGGGTATTGAGTTTGTCGACGTTCTCGCTGCCGCACTGCAGACAACCGATAAACCGGGAATACGGGCCGGATGTGGAGCAGAAAGAGCAATGCAGTCGACGCTGGGGGCCATCCACAATGCAAACCAGTGCCGGCCGCGCCGAACAGAGAGGACAGCGACCGTCTTTCCAGGTGCTGCCGTCGAGCACAAAACGCTCCCGCAGGGCCAGGAAATAAGGCCGGCTCAACAGATACAGCAGGGTCGCCCACTCTTCCTCAGAAAACGGCTCGACGGCGTGCAGTGGAACATCGCCGAGCGGCAGTTGCATAAAATCGAACTCACCCTGTTCCAGTGCCCGGCCAAGCGGGGCCAACTCTTCTTCCGGCAGCTCAAAGGTCTCGATAAACAATTGAAAGACAGCCGCAGCCGCTTCCTTGGGGTAGGCCCGGGCGTCAGCGGCCGGCATTGCCTCTCCGCCGCTCGACAGCAGAGCTGCCACTTCCTGCTGAAACCGCTGCCAACGGGCATAAAACTCGATCGGGTCCTTGAGATGCGGCCGCTGCTCAATCATGGTGGGGATATCAATGGTCATGCGTCTCCTTACGGTATCTTGGGGTAGGTTAACGGACTGATCTCACCGGTAAGGCCTTCTTGCAGAAAAGCCTTGAGCTGCGCTTTTTCCGTCGGCGAAAGAGTCAACGGTTTCAAGGCGGTCGTCCCGGCGCCGCCACCGGCGGCAAAAAAATCGAGTACTTCATCAAGCGTGGCAAATATGCCGTTATGCATGTACGGCGCGGTTGCATCAATCTCTCTGAGCGTCGGGGTTTTGAAGGCCTTCCAGTCGGCACGGTCCTTGGTGATCAGATAGCGGCCAAGGTCTTCGTCCAGGGTCCGATACGCTTCGAAACCGTGGAGCCCTGCGACAAAACGCCGGGTAGCGGTGATCCGTGGGTCTTCAAGATGCTCCGGATTCTCCGGGACATAGAGGGCGTGAAAGCGGTTGTCCAGCAGATTGGGGCCGTAATGACAGGTACTGCAGGCCGCTTTGCCGACAAACAGCCGATAGCCCTGCCGCGCCTCCGCTGAAAGCGCCGTTTCATCCCCGCCGAGAAACCGGTCCAGCGGGGCATCGCGCGAGATCAGGGTTCGTTCGAAGGCGGCGATCGCCATGGCAATACGCTCCTGCGTCACGTCACCATCACCAAAGACCTCGGTAAATTCAGCAACGTATTGCGGCACGGAACGGATTTCCTCCTCGAGAAAATCAAGGTTCTGGTTCATCTCAAAGGCCGACATCATCGGGAACAGGGCCTGCTCCTCCAGTGTTGCGGCACGCCCGTCATGGAAAAGCCGCTCCTGGAAGACGACATTGATCAGGGTCGGTGAGTTTCGCCAGTTCTTGGTTGTCGGGTAGTTGAGCGAAATTTCCAGGCCGTCGCTGTACCCCTGTTCGGGATCATGACAGGTCCCGCAATTCATCGTTCCGTCGCCGGACAGGCGCCGGTCGAAAAAAAGCTTTTTGCCAAGCTCGGCCCGGGCGACCAATTCAGGTGTCTGCTCGGGCAGCATCGCATCGGTGATGGCGACCAGCTGCCCGGCCGGGGCGGCCGCCGGCAGGCAGAGCCCGACCAGGACCAGCCATGAAATTGTGTTCATCGATCACCCTCCTCTTGTCGCCAATTCCTCGTCAATCATCTGTTTAAAATACTCGAAGGGCCGCTCACCGACAACCTGCAGGCCGTTGATAAAAAACGTCGGTGTGTTGTAGAGGTCGATGGACTCGGCCAGCGCGATATCTCCATCAATCTCCTCGGCATGGCCATTGCTGTCGATCGAGGCGATAAAGGTTTCGACGTCGAGTCCCAACTCGCCGGCGTAGGCGATCAGACTGGCTCGATCGATTTCCGGTGAACGGGTCAGCAACAGGTCGTGCATCTCCCAGTACTTTCCCTGATCTCTCGCCGCCAGCGAGGCCTCGGCGGCAATACGTGCGAAATCACGGTACTTATAGGGGTAATTCTTGATCACCAGCCGGATTTTTCCGGGGTAGCTCTCGAGAAGTCGTTTGACGGTCGGACCGACCGCCACGCAATGCGGTCATTGAAAATCGATGAACTCAACGATGGTTATCGGCGCATCATCAGGCCCCAACGTCGGCGAGTCGCCGATCGGGACTTCAGTCCGTTGATCGCCGGCCTGGGCCACACCGAACAGCAACAGGAGGCAAAGACACATCAGGGTATTTTTCATCATCGCAAGAAAAAAAGGGGATACCGTGGTATCCCCTTCCCTCATAAAGATTGTTCATCGGTCGAAGCGGTGGCTGACCACCTACCGACGATACCTCAGCTCATCCATTTGGGATGCCGCTTTTTGGCGGTTTCCAGCGGCATGGTACCGGTCACCATGATCCCGAACGTGCCCGGATTTGCCAGGGTGCCGAGATAGATATGAACCGGCACGACAATGACAAAAACAACGAAGGCCACGTTGTGTACCAGGTGGGCCAGCAGCATGATGCTGCCGTTATCCTTCATCAGCCAGATGGCAAAACCGGACAGTGCAATGGCGATGCCGGCCAGCAGAATGACCAGATAATAGAGCTTCTGGCCGGGATTGTATTTGCCCATCGGCGGTACTTTCACTTTATGGGACAGGTAACCGCCCGCCACCTTGAACCATTGCCGGTCATCAGCATCATAATGCAGTGCATCACCTAGGTAATGGCGCATGGAGTAGAGCAGGGATACGGAAAAGACGACTCCCCCCCAGTTATGAACCGATTTCATCGTATCGAATCCACCGAAGACCGCGCCGACGGATTCCATATGGAACAGGAAGGCAAACCCGGTGATAATCAGCAGGATGCAGCTTCCGGCGAGTATCCAGTGATTCAGGACCTCGTCGACACTTGATTTTCTTACCATCTCCGCCATGTCACACCTCCTCTTCCTGATCCTTGTGGGGACCGATCGCCAGATAATGAATCGCCGCGGCACCAACCACACCACCCAGACCGATCAATGAGAGCGGCTTGAGATAGGTGTGCCAGAAAACGACGCTGCTCGGAACCTCCGGATTCTCCTTCATCCCATAGAGTTTCGGTTCGTCCTTGAACGCGTAGATCGAGCCGAGACCGCCCAGATCCTTTTCCCCGTAAATGGTGCCGAATCCCGCTTGCTTCGCCGCGACGACCAACTCGTCCCGGTCTCCGAACTTCAGGGCGCCGGTGGGGCAGGTCTTGGTGCAGGCGGGTTCCATGCCGGCACTGATCCGATCGAAACACAAGTGACATTTGGTCACCTTGTCCTCCGCATCATAACGGGGGACATCGAACGGGCAGGCGTTGACGCAGAGCTTGCAGCCGATGCACTTGTCACGATCAAAGGCTACGGCGCCGTCCTCGGTTCGATAGAGCGCTCCTGGTGACGGACAGATGGTCATGCAGCCGGCATCCTCGCAATGCATGCAGCGTCGGCTCAAAAAGAGCCAGCGCACCTCATTCTGATCAGACGGCACCTCGCTGTACTGAATCATGTTATAGGCCGCGCTGGCCAGGTCCGGCGGGTTCTGGTAGGTCCCGTTGTTGCGGGTCTCGATGGCCGGCAGCTGGTTCCATGATTTACAGGCGACCTGGCAGGCCCGGCACCCGATACAGAGTTCCGGGGTCACCAGGATCGCTTTACGGCTGTTGGTGTTATTGTTAGCCATGGTTCACCCCCTATGCCTTCCGGACGTTGACCATGAAGGCCTTCGACTCGGGTATCATTGTATTGGCATCACCGACGTTCGGCGTCAGCAGGTTCGCGGAGTCGAAACCGCTGCCGTCCTCCGGAAACTGCCAGCCGAAATGCCAGGTCAAACCGACCTGGTGAACGGTCGAGTTGGCGATCTTGAACGGTTGGAACCGCTCGGAGACCATGGCAACCGCCTGCACCTCGCCGCGTCCGGAGGTAACAACGACCGTGTCGCCGTTACTGACCCCCAGCTCCTCGGCTAACTGGGTGCTCATTTCGCAGAAATTCTGGGGCTGCATCTCCAGCAGCCAGGAGCAGTGCCTGGTCATGACGCCGGTCTGCCAGTGTTCGGTCACTCGGTAGGTGCTGGCAACGAACGGATAACGCAAGTCGCAGGAGTAGAAAGCATCGGATTCGCCACCGAAAATCTTGATGGTCGGATTGATGCGCTGGCCCGACATCGTGTTTTCCTCGAGCGGGCACTCCAGTGCTTCGTAATGCTCGGGAAAGGGTCCTTCCGCAAGACCTGGGCCGAAGATCGAAGCGACACCGTCCGGTTTCATAATGAAGGGCAGCTTACCGGATTGGCCCATCGGCGGCGGCCCGCCGTCGACGACATCGCCGACCCATTTCTTGTCGGCCGCATTCCAGGTTAAAAGCGGCCGTTTCGGATCCCACGGCTGACCCTGCAGGTCCACCGAGGCCCGGTTATAGATGACCCGCCGGTTGACCGGCCACGACCAGGCCCATTCCGGATAGAGCCCCAGCCCCGTCGGATCGGCCGGGCCGCGTCGGGCCATCATATTGACGGGCTTGCCGTCCACCTGGATATACGAGTTGCAATAGAGCCAGTTGCCGCTCGAGGTGGAGCCGTCGGCCTTCAAGAGGCCGAAGCTCTTCACCAGGTCGCCTTTTTTGCCGATCAGCTTGGGCGGCGCGACACTCGTGTCGTACACGTCCTCGGTGTAGTAACCGTTGATTTCCTTGGCGACGGCATGAACGTCGAGATGCTTGACCTTACCCGCCGCATCGCGCTCACCGTAATCCCAGGACAGGTTGACCACCGGATCGGGATAGGCGCCGCCTTCCTTCTGGTAGAGCTGCTTGACCCGGAAATAGAGTTCATTGATGATCTCGCCATCCGGCATTGCCTGGCCAACCGGCTCGACGGCCTTGTAGCGCCACTGGCCCCAGCGTCCGGAGTTGGTGATACTGCCTTCTTTTTCAACCGAAGACGCGCAGGGCAGCATGAACACCTCAGTCTGAATGTCCGCCGGGTTCATGCCGGGACCGCGCCAGAATGAGCCGGTCTCGTTGTCGTAGAGATTGACGTTGACCATCCATTTCAGCTTGGACAGGGCGGTCCGCGTCTTGTTGGAGTTGGCGCCCGAACAGGCGGGATTCTGCCCCCAGGCGAAAAAGCCTTCGAATTGGCCGGCGAGCATGCTGTCAAAGAGGTTGAGCCAGGAGCAGTTCTGACCGTCATCGAGTTTCGGTAGCCAACCATAGCCGAAATCGTTCACCGGAGTTGCCGTATCTCCATAGACCGCCTTGAGATAGCTGGTGATATATTTGTCCCGGTTGGACCACCAGTTGACACTGCCCGGCTCGTTGGTCTTCGGTGTCGTTTTGTCGATATAGGTGGCAAGATCAACCCATGATGCCCTCGGGGTGGCATTGTAACCGGGCAGGATATGAAACAGGATGCCGTAATCCGTGGACCCCTGAACATTGGATTCCCCGCGCAGCGCGTTAACGCCGCCGCCGGCCATGCCCATGTTGCCGAGCAGCAGCTGGATAATGGCCATGGCCCGGATATTCTGAGTACCGACGGTATGCTGGGTCCAGCCCATCGCATAGCATTCGGTTCCCACCCGGTCCGGCGTGCCGGTTGAACCATACAGTTCGTAGACCGCCAGCAGTTTGTCGAGCGGGGTCCCGGTAATGTCCGTCACCTTGTCCGGGGTATAGCGGGCATACTGTTTTTTCAGCAGCTGGAAAACGCAGTTCGGATCCTCCAGGGTAGGGTCTTTCAGGGCCGCGCCGTTCTCGTCCCGCTGGAAGGACCAGCTTGTTTTGTCATACGTGCGCTGCGCCTCGTCATAGCCCGAATAGAGTCCGTCCAGATCGGAAGGACCCCGGAAATCCGGGTTCACCAGAAATGATGCATTGGTGTAGTTGACCACGTACTCCTTGAAATAGAGATTGTTTTCCAGGATATAATTGATCATGCCGCCGAGAAAGGCGATATCCGTTCCGGAACGGAGGGGAGCGTAGAGGTCCGCTTTCGCGGAGGTCTGGGTAAAGCGAGGATCGACACTGATCAGTTTGGCGCCCTTTGCCTTGGCGCGCATGATCCACTTCATCGAAACCGGATGGTTCGACGCCGGGTTGCCGCCCATGGCCAAAATAACATCGGCGTTTTTCAGGTCAATCCAGTGATTCGTCATTGCACCGCGTCCGAACGACTCTGCCAGAGCCGCAACAGTTGCGGAGTGTCAGATACGCGCCTGGTGTTCTATCCACACCAGGCCCCAGGACCGGACAAGTTTCTGAATCAGATAGCATTCTTCGTTGTCCATCGCGGCACTGCCGATATGGGCGATGCCGTCCGTACGGTTGACCACGAAGCCTTTTTCGACGGTCGTAAAGCTCTTGTCCCGGCTGTCTTTGACCAGCCGGGCAATCCGGTCAAGGGCCCAGTCCCATTCCACCTCTTTCCAGGCCGTACCGCCCGGTTCGCGATACATCGGTTGGCCCAGACGGGTGTCGTTGTTGGCCATCTGCACCAACGATGACCCCTTGGCACACAGCGTTCCCTCGCTGATCGGATGATCCGGGTCACCCTCGGTCTGGATGACCTTGCCGTTCTCGGTGTAGACGATAATGCCGCAGCCGACGGAACAGTACGGGCATATCGTCGTACTCTGCTTGGCGTTCTTGACCCGCAACTCCTGCGCATAGACCTTCGCAGGATCGAGGTTCACGCCGAGCGTTCCGACCAGAACGGTACCGCCTGACAGTTTCAGAAAATCCCGCCTTGATACTCCCATTGAAGCCTCCTCCTCGTTATCAGGATTTATTTCCGGGGTTTATTGTTTCAGGGGTGCAGAAATTCCCCAACAATCAGCCTGTGCTCGTCATTTTTCCATGGGACATCCGGCAACGAATCGTTTTCTCAATGGTCCTGCTGCGGGAGGCCTTGCCGGCCCCTCTCATTGACCGGCGGCTATTCGGGAAGCGATTGGCACCGGGTTCCCGGCTCATCAAAGATTTGCCCAATCCAATCGCCGCAAAACGACGATCCGGACGGTGAAAGCAGCCGAAAAACCTGCTCAGCGTGAGAAGAATAGCAAGAATGTCTGATTATACGGGAGGCAAGAAGAGAAGAGAATCGGCTACCCGCCTATTTTCCGGAAGGAAAAAGCCTTGGAACCCTGTAGGATAGAGACTGAGCCGCTGTAGGACAATACCCTAACATCACCTGGTGGTCGACTGATGGATGACCACCAGCGCCCGGTCATGCGTCAGCCACTCGGCAGCCGAAGCGCGGCCGATAACTACTCGGCGGCGCAGTGCACGCCGGCGGCCTGGAGCTCACCGACCACCTGGTCGTAAGCCGCCATATCGATGGCCCTGGTGCCGTTCATCAAAACCCGGGTCCGGTAGCCGAGTGACGCCGCGTCGAGCGCGGTGGACCGGACACCATAGTCAAAGGCCAGGCCGACGATATCGACATCGGTAATCAGGTAGCTCTTCAGGGCTCGATCCAGACCGGTATCATGGCGGCGGGCGTTGTCATAAAAAGCTGAGTAGGAATCGATGTGAGGATCCTGCCCCTTCTGAATGATCATCGAGTAAGTACCGGTCCTGGTGATGTCGATCAGCGTCTCTCTGATCTGTTTTTCGAGGCGGGCTCCCACAGTGCCCTGTACGCAATGATCGGGCCAGAGCATCTGCGGCAGGCCGGCCAGTTCACCCATCCGGAACGGCTCCGCACCGGCGTGACGCGAGGCAAAAGAGCCGTGGCCCGGAGGATGCCAGTCCTGCACGGCGACCACGAGCTCATAGTCTCCGGTTCGCTGCATCACCTTCCGAACGTAGAAAAGGATCGCATCTCCCTGCTCCACCGCCAACGTGCCGCCCGGCAGAAAATCGTTCTGAATATCGGTCACCAGCAATGCCCGTTTCATCATCGTTCCCCTTTTGATAGTCGACGGCCGGCTGCCGACCGCTGATAATCGCTTTTTTTTGGCATTTTTTAACAGTTTCGGGCACAATGAACAAGCACCGTGGTCAGGGATGTCCAGCCGATCCCCCGGCCTGGGCAGGCGGGCTTATCCGGAAAGAGACAACAAAGGCCCGCCCTGCCGGACCCGACCAGCGTACCGGCAACCGAAAAAACCTGGTAAGACCGGTGCCTGAAAACAACGCCTCGAGAATCGTCAGCGCCGCCCTATGCTCCGTCTGCTCATCTGTCTGTTTATTGTGACTACCGCCTGGTCTGACGCCACCATTGCCGCGACGGCCAATCAGTCTTCTGCCATCGTGCTCGGACAATCCTGCGCGCTGAGCGGACCGACCCGGAATCACGGCCTGGAAATGCGTGCCGGCCTGCTCGCCGCGTTCGCCTATATCAATGAGCGGGGCGGGGTCAAGGGACGCGACATTCATCTGATCAGTCTCGACGATGGCTACGAACCGGACAAGGCCGTACGCAACACGTTTCGGCTGATCACTGAAGACGAGGTTTTCCTGCTCATCGGCGAGGTGGGAACACCGACGTCGAAAGCGGTCATCCCGATCGTTGAAGAATACCGGATCCCGTTTTTCGCGCCGTTCACCGGCGCCGAATTGCTGCGCAAGCCGTTTCGACGCTACATCATCAATGTCCGGGCCAGTTATTACCAGGAAATGGAAACCCTGGCCGCCTATCTGGTCGATCACCACCGTTTACAGCGCATCGCCTGCTTCTACCAGAACGACAGCTATGGTCTGACCGGCCTGGACGGCATCGAACTGGCCCTGGCCCGACGCGGCATGCAACTCGTCTCCAAAGGCTCCTATGAACGAAACACGCTGGCGGTCATGGGCGGTATCCGTGACATCTATCAGGCCGATCCGCAAGCCGTGGTCATGGTCGGTGCGTATCCGGCCTGTGCCGAGTTTATCAAGCTGAGCAAAATCAAGCTGAAAAAAGATCTGCCCTTCTGCAATATCTCGTTCGTCGGTACCGAAAGCCTGGAAAAAGCGCTCGGCGCCTACGGCCAGAATGTTATCGTCTCCCAGGTCGTGCCCCACCCGCTGAACAACGATATTGCCCTGATCAGGGAGTATCGGGAGTCGATGATGATTTACCAGCACGACGCGCCGATCAGTTTTATCAGTCTTGAAGGCTATATCGCCGGCAAGCTCTTTGCCCAGATCGCTACCGCCGTCCCCGGGGAGTTGACCAGGGAAAAATTCATCACCACGATGCAGGAGGTGGGTAGTTTCGATCTCGGCGGCATCGTGCTGCAGTTCGGTCCCGATGATCACCAGGGCATGGATTCGGTCTTTTTGACCACTATTTTCCCCGCTATCGTCAAGTTGAAAATGGCGACCCAGCCATGAGCAGACTGAAGGCACGCCGTTCGAACGAGGGCCCGCAATGGCGCGATCGGCCATAAGACGGGCTCTGCAACGGCTGAAGTCGCACAAGGTATCGCTGTCGGCGGCACCGTTCTACGCCTCCCTCCTGGTCGTCATCGCCTTGGCCGTCTTCATCGGTATCTTCTGGGCCATCAACGAATATCAGGCCTTGCAGGAGAGTATCGACAACATCCGCACCACCTACGAACAGCAATACCGCGACCGGGTCAAGGAAGAATACGATACCGTGGTCGACTTCATCGATTTTACCCGAAATCAGGCCAATATCACGGCCGAAGAGGATATCCGCAACCGGGTCCAATCCGCCTATACCATCGCCTCCCACCTCTACTCGATGTACAAGGACGAACAGAGCGACGCCGAAATCCGTTCGATGATCGCTGAAATTCTCCGACCGGTGCGCTGGTATGACGAACGGGGGTATTATTTCGCCGGGCAGACCGATACGGGCATTATCGACCTGTTTGCCGACGAGCCGTTCTACGAAGGAAAACAAAGCCTGCAGGCGCCCGACCGGCAACCGACGGCGGTGATCAACGATCTTATCGAGATCGTCACGCAAAAAGAAGCCGGCATCTACCGTTATAACCTGATCAAGCCGTCCTTCGGCAACCAGGTCTACTCCAAGATCTGTTTCGTCAAGTATTTCCGGCCGCTCGACTGGTTCATCGGCGCCGGCATCTACAGCAACGACATGGAAAACCTGAACCAGGCCAACGTGTTGGCCAGGATTGGCCGGATGAAGTTCGGCCAGGGCGGCGAGGTCTTCGTCTTTCGCTTCGACGGTACGATCATTTCCCACCAGAACCAGCAATTTGTCGGCCGCTCGATTCGCAGCCTGAGCAATGCCGCCGGTGAACAATACGGTGAGATGATCTGGCAGGCCAGCCAGTCGCCGCCGGATCAGCGTTACGTGGTCTTTCACGACGGCAATCCCGACGGCCGGCCCGGCTCCCAAAAACTCAGCTTCGTCGGCCCCTTCCAGCAATGGGGCTGGACCATCGCCACCAGTATGCACATGAACGAAATGGAGGAATTGATCACCAATGCCACTCTGACTTATCGCCGCATCGCCTTCAAGAACGTTTCGACCTTTCTGGTGCTTTTCACCGTTGCCGTCGCCCTGCTGCTGCTGGTGGCCTTTTATTATACGGTCAAGATCAGGCAGGGATTCAGCCTGTTCACCGACTTTTTCCGCCGGGCGGCGGACGCCAAAGTCAAGATCGAGAAAGACGATCTGGCCTTCAGCGAATTCGAGGATCTCTCCGTTCTCGCCAATCGCATGGTCGATGATCGCATCCAGAAAGAGCGGCTGCTCCACCGAGATGAGTTGCGACTCGACACCCTGCTTCGACTCGGCATGATGGAGAACTTCTCGCTGAAAGACAAGTATGAGTTCACCCTGCAGCGCATCGTCCAGGTAACCCGCTCCGAGCAGGGCTATCTGGCCCTGGTCAACAGGCCCCAGCGTCATATCACGATTATTTCGCATCGTTGGGCGGACGGCACCAAAGTGCACTACGACAACAAGCGCCGTCTTTCCAGCAATGTCGACAAGGCCGGCCTGCCGGGCGCCGCGGTGCGCCGCAAGACCGCCGTGATCTGTAACGACTGCGGCAAGTCCGGCCAGGAGGCCCTCTATCCTTATCAGGGCGAGGTTCGCCGCCATCTTGACGTACCCATCTACAACAGTGGCGTTATCGTTCTCGTTGCCGGCGTCTGCAACAACCAGGACAGCTATGACAATGCCGATGTCAGGCAGATGACCATGGTGCTCGAAGGCATGTGGCTGCACATCCTGAAAACCCGGTCCGAGAAAAAAATGGATCGGCTCCAGCGCCGAGTCATCGCCGTTCGGGAGGCGGAACGGAGCAACATCGGCCGCCTGCTGCACGACGATCTCGGCTCGCATCTCAGTGGCGTGGAACTGCTCGTCAAGGCGCTGAAACGCACCCTGGAAAAAGAACGATCGATCCGGGCCGACCAACTCGAATCGATCCGGGGATTGATTGTCGACGCCACCGAGAAAACGAGGCGTCTGGCCCGCGGTCTCTATCCTGTTCATATCATTGAAAACGGGCTCGAGGCGGCCATCGAGGAACTGGCCGTGGAAATCGAGACCCTGTTCGGGATCAGCTGTGAACTTTCCTTCAATTGCATCACCGAGAACACCGACAATACCATCGCCACCCACATCTATTACATCATCCGTGAGGCCGCCTTCAACGCGGCCAAGCACGGCCGCCCGGACAATATCGGCATTACCATGCACACCGAAGCCAACCTGCTGTCGATTAAAATCATCGACAACGGCACCGGTTTTGATACATTATCGACAAGAAAGGGGATGGGCCTGCACACCATGGAGTATCGCGCCAAGGCAATCGGCGCCACGCTGACATTTCAATCGGCCCGGATGGGAACAATCGTTTCCGTAGCCAAAGAGATCGCCCACTGATGACCAGAATACTCATTGTCGATGATCATCCCATTTTTCAGATGGGCATGAAGGAATTGCTGAACCAGGAAGAAGATTTCCTGGTCTGCGCCGTCGCCGAAGATTTTACCAGCGCCCGCCAGGCGCTTCGGGAACATCGCCCGGACCTGGCAATTATCGATATCTCGCTGGCCGAGGAAAACGGCCTTGACCTGGTCAAGGAAATCAGCACGGCCTACCACGGCATGCCGATCCTCGTTCTGTCCCTGCACGATGAATCGGTCTGGGCCGAACGGGCCATTCGCGCCGGGGCACGCGGCTATGTGATGAAAAAGGAGGCATCCGAATCGGTAGTGCTGGCGATCCGCAATATCCTCGAAGGTAAAATCCATGTGAGCTGCGCGATGATGGCCCTGCTCCTCGACAAATTCCAGATCAATCCCCATGCCCAGGGCGCCCCGACCATCGAAATCCTTACCGACCGGGAATTGGAAGTTTTTCGGCTGATCGGCTCCGGGCTCTCGACCCGGGAGATTGCCGAACGGATGAAACTCGGGATCAAGACGATCGGCACCTATCGAGATCGCATCAAGCAGAAGCTCTGCATCAAAACAGCGACGGAGCTGACCCGCCGTGCCGTCCTGTGGAACGAAAACGAACACTTCGGGAAAACAGAACAATAAGCGTGCGAAAGCCCTTCCGCCCCAACACCAGCACCCACCGTCGCTACCATTTTCTGTAAGGCATTGCCTTACGGCCGGCCGACTCGCCTCCCTACATCGGCACCGCCACCCTCCCTACGAAACAAAAGGCGCTTTACCGATTTTCTTCGACCGGTGCAAAAGCTATAGTAACCAACCCTTTATTGATGCCACGCGCAGTATGTGTGCGGCAGCGTCGCAACGGGAGGAGATGTCCATGGCACGACCCCCTTTGACCGGTTTTTCAGAGCACCGCACCACCCGGCCGGCGGGCCGACCGGACATCTCCGGCAAACGGGCGGCTCGAGCGGCCTTTGCGCAATTGTGTAAGGCCACGGCCCTCCTGTCCAGTGCCGCCATGACCGCTCCGTTGACCGTTCGCCTTGTCACGGCCGGACCATCATGTGACGATCGACCGGCCAAGGCGGGGACGACGGTACCCGCCATACGACACGTCGCCCAGGCCTGCCGGCAGACACCCATGAATCGGCTGGAGGAGTTGGGCCATGTTTCCTGTCGGTAGATCGGAGAGATGGTTCACCGCTGTATCTGTCCACCGGCATGGCTGATCGGCTGTACCGGAGAGGGTGGACGGGTGAAAGACCCGTCCCGCCTTTTTTAGTAAGCGGGGGACAGGTTAAAACCCGTCCCGCCTTTTTTA
>CAYSSK010000022.1:0-20433 GCA_964433645.1 uncultured Desulfofustis sp. | reverse complement strand
GTCCCGCCTTTTTTAGTAAGCGGGGGACAGGTTAAAACCCGTCCCGCCTTTTTTAGTAAGCGGGGGACAGGTTAAAACCTGTCCCGCCGTTTATGAAGATGAAGATGAGCTGCCATACCAACATCGCGGGAAGCGCCTCTCTCCCTTATTGGGGCGCTTCCCGCGATGCGGGCCGAACTGAGGACCGTTGCGGCTACGGCCGGTTGGTGCGCCATTTAGTCCAGCGCTCGTTGAGCGGATCCAAAAAGTCGAACATCCTTCGCTTCATCTTGACCACCACTTTTCCTTCCTGACGAAAAATCGATTCCAGCGAAATGAGCGGGTCGCGCTCCGGATTGCTCATGTAATTTCTGATCGCCTGTAATTTCCAGACGATCTCCTGCTCGGCCTGCTGCCGCAGCAGCGACTTGAGCCGGATGATGTCCTCCCCGGCCTTCTCGTCGATTTCATTGTTCGCATATTTCCGCAGTTTATAGGAAATGCGCAGATCAATCAGTTCGAGCAGGGTCTTTTCGTATTGTGCGCCGAGCCAGATCGTCTCGGGCACCAGGTCGCCGAAACTGGTTACGCCAAGAACATCTTTATCCTGGCTCCAGTAATTGATCAGAACGTCCTGCTCGAAGCTCTTGTAATTCTGCTGCGGCATATACATTCGCCGCAGATGTTGCAGCACCTTCTCGGTCTTTTTCTTGTGTCCGCCGATAATCACCGAACCGCCGATTTCATCTTTGGTAACTCCTTTGGTCCACGGCGCTCCGGTAATGCCGAAATCATGATAGATCGGGATGTGCAGCAAGGCCGACAGGGTATTGAGAGCCAGTGCGTAGCCGGCCGAGGGCCCACCGACGTTATAGGATGCCGAGAGCAATTGATGGTGGATGGTCATATTGGTCAAAAAACTGCCGAGCAGGCGGGCCGTACTGATTTCCGGGAGCAGGGCCTGAAAGTAGTTCTTCACCAGTGTCAGCGCCTCCTGGGCCGACTGCTGGGTCATCTGCACCGCCATCTCCATCTGGGCCGAACTATCCCCCGATCCGGAAACGGCGCCGGTGACCAACACCCTCTCGGCGGTCAGGCTGTAGGTGAGGCTGGTTGCTATCGGCAGCAGCACCCCGTCGGTCTCGTTGGCTCCGACCCCGACGATGAACCCTTTCTGCGGTTCCCGGCTCAACTCCGCCTCGAGATAATCATCGAGTTCGATCTTGCCCTTCTTGATCGGGCTCTGCGACATCTCCCGCCGAGCCAGATGCAGATGGGAACTGCACAACGGATAATCCTGGTCCGAATCGATCGAGGCAAACAGGACATTGATCTCCTCGGCCCGGCCGAGAAACTGCTTGGGCCGTTCTTTGAGAAGACGCTGCAGACCGTCCGGGTTGCCGAGCGCCTCGAGAATACCGCTCAGGGTCTTCATGTTGAATTTGAGAAAACGCTCCTGCTCCGCGGCAGACAGCGAGCTGATGGTCTTGAACGTTTTGAGCACCATCAGCTCGGTGCTGCGCAGCGACAGCGCCTTGGCGACAAAAGCCGCGAAGTCGGCCGGGGTGCTGCACAGTCCTTTGGCCGCTTCGATGACCCTGGTCGCCGTGAGGCCGGCCTCCCGCGGAGCGCGCTCCAGCGTCATCTCGATGATCTCGTTGATGTCGCCGCTGGCCAACTGACCGGTCACCTCGAGCACCTTGAGCCGTTTGGATCGAATCAGCGCCGGGTCGAGCAGATCCAGCCGGTTGGTGGTCAACACGGTAAAAACGCGGGACAACGGCTGTTCACCGTCAATGATATTGAGAAAGGTGTTGGTCAGCCGATCGGCCGGCGCACCGCCGATGCTGCTGCGCCGCGGCGCAAGGGCGTCGCCCTCGTCGAAGAAGACCACGGCCGGGGCAATCATCTTGGCGATATCGTATATCTTCGCCAGGTTTTCCACGGCCCCGTCCACCGGGCTGGCCGGGTTGTGGAGGATGCTGGGGTTGGCCGATACGTCGTGGATGGTCTCGTTGTCACTGAGCCAGGTACGGACCAGAAAGGTCTTGCCGCTGCCCGGCGGACCGTTGAGTACGACGCCCTTTTCCTCCCTGATCTGGTAAAGCAGACAATTGTTGGCCATCTCGGAAAAAGTGTGCTTGACCTCGCCGGCATAGTCGTCCCAATGGGCTGAGCGGTCGATGCGGTTGACCACCTTCTTGAACAGATCGCCGAATGAGTTTTTCGCCACCAGTTCGAAGGCATGGCGCACCAGCAGCGAATCGTCGAGATAATCGGACTGAAAAGAGCCCTTGATGGAGATGATATAGCCGACCAGCTTACGGGTGTAGGCCGGGGTGATCTGCAGGGACCGCTCCTTGAAGATGTGGTAGAATTTGCCGACCGCGTTTTTCAGGTCGTCTCTGCCGATCCACTGGATGCCGGGAAAATCATGATCACGGTCGCCGGCGGTAACCCTGATATTGTTGCGCATCAACTCTATGCGGATGATTTCCTGCAAGTTGGTCTTGCTGCGCCAGTATTCGGAAACATCGATAATCGTCCCTTTCTCGACGAATCGCCGATAGATCGCCGAATCGAAGACCTCCGCCTGGTCCGATGTGGCAATCAGGATGCAGTCACGGCCGCCGCTGATGATTTCATCGATGATGATGTTGGAACTGTCGACCAGTGTTCCCTGCTGCCGCTCGACCCCGCCGCTGACATTGCTGCTTTCTTTGCGGGCAAAGGCGGAGTGCGCTTCCTCGAGATGCCGGATGCAGGTGAATTTCGGATTGCCGAAAGCCCGTCGCAGATAGTTGCCGGGCTCCCCGGACAGCGCGGTCTGAAAGTCGTTCGGGGTAATCCGCGCATAGTCGACGATCAGGCTTTGTTCCTCAAGCTCACTGAGGTTTTTGCCGATCTGTCGCCTAAACAGCAGGTTGACCAGGGGAATCCGGGAAAAAAACTTGTAACGGCGCAACCGCCGGCGCCGCTCGATGGCCTGGGCGAGATCGGGTGACACCTCCTCGAGCCGTTTCCAGAACGGCACGGACGACATCACACTGGCCCGCTTCTGCCGCAGGTCGACTTCCGGCCGGGCCTGGTCGGCGAAAAATACCTGCTCGATCGCCCTGGTCGCCGTCGCCGTCTTGCCGCTGCCGCTTGGCCCGACCAGCAGGATGATCGGGGCCTGCGGCACTTCCGGGTCACTGGTGTACTCCTTGCGCAGGTGAGCCCGATAGATCTTTTCGAAAAGGCGCCGCAGCTCCAGGGGCAGATGGACGTCTGAGAGTTCCCGTTCGAGGCGGGCCAGCATATAGGCATGGTCCTTCGGGCTCAGCTCTTTTTCCAGAATATGGTTCCAGGCCTTACGTGGGACCGTCTGGCCTGAGACCTCAAACCGTTTCTGCCAATCGGTGAGGATCTGCGGATCTTTCAGGATACGCAGATCGCGCTTTTTACCGGTCGGCAGAAACCAGCTGAAACCGCGGCCCAGCAGGCGGAAAAACGGCGGCGGCGGGCGATATTGCTTAAGACGGGCCCGCATGAATTCCTTGGTCTCATGGGGCCAGGAGGCAACCAGATCGTCAATCTCGGCAATGCGCTTTTCCGGCAGCCGGATAAGACGGACCTGCTTGGTTAATCGTCTCGGCATGGCCGCTTCACTGTTCGTCCTTCGGCGCGGCCGCCGGCAACGGCAAGGTCACCGCCCCCGCATCGGTGTTTTGAATGACCACGGTATTTTGGCCGGTCTGGTTCTTTTCATAGGCCGAGGCCCATTTCTGCTGGCTGAGAAACTGCAGGATGACCGCATCGGTGGCCCCGTCGGACCGGCCGATCTCCTGCTGCAGCGCCCGAATGCTCTCCAGGTAGGCGGCATACAATTTTCTGATCCGGCTCGCTTCCTGATCGGCTGCGTAATTCTCCGCTTCGGCGATCAGTTCGCGCCGCTTTTTCTCTTCCGACGCCTCCACCAGCTTGTCGCCGAAATGCGTTTCCCGGAGCACGAAGCTTATGACTTCAATACCATATTTCTGCTCCAGCGTCGGTCCGCCCTCATTGATCGGCTGCAACTTGAGGGCCTGGAAGATGCGCTCTTTGACCTGGGGGCGGTCGCTAATCAACCGATCGACCGATTCCGCCTGCATCAGGTCCTTGACAATACCGTCGTAATCGCCCTGCAGCAGGGTCAACGGAGACTGGTTTTCGATCGCCCAGATCTTCAGATCGCGGATCCGATAGGTGAGCAGAGCGGATGTCCACAATGCTACATTTTCGCTCGAGATAATCCGCATCGGCTCGACGGTGCCGCCCAGATACAAACTCTGGTTCATCAGGGTCACCTCCTGTTCGATGCGGGTGAACAGCGGCAGGCGGGCATGCCAGCCGACCGTGGTGACCGGTTGCCGAATGCCGCCCAGTTTTTCCAGCACGACGGCATGGTTCATCTTGACCTTGAAGATCGTTTTGGTGGCATAGATGGCGGCCACCAGTCCATAGGCGATAGCCGACAGCACGACCACCAGCAGGAGAAGCCGGCCGAAACGAAAGACAAACGCCCGCTGAAACACCCTGGAAACAGGTCTGTCCGACATAGGCGCCCCCTCTGTCCGCGATAGAATCCGACAGCTCGCCCCGTTGTCGTCTGAACGAGTTGCCTGACCTCTCTTTTTTCCTTCACTGAAGGATTCTCTGAAAATCGCTGAAAAACCGGTGAAAACACATCTTATTCAACAGTAGCGAAACAAACCGCCCCTGTCAATCTCAAGGAGTACGATGGTTTCCCGGCCTGTCCCTCCATTTCTGTCATGCCGCCGGCTGCGGACGTCCTGTCCGCAGCCCTTCGGGCCTGATTCTCCGTCCCGCCGGGCCTTCGCGAGGCAACCTCCGGCAGGACCGGCCGGCCCGGGGAGCTGATTTGCAAAAGTATTCCAGCTTACCTGATATCAAGAGCCTGCCGCACATAGGGCTGCAGGTTCTCGACGATGATTTGGTAACCCTGCTCGTTGGGATGAATGCCATCCTGCAGGTTATGTTCCCGGGCCATGGCCACTCCCTCCAGGAAAAACGGCATGAAGGTCACCGGATAGCGTTCTGCCAACCGCGGATAGACCGCGTTGAAAGCGGACGTGTAATCATCGCCGAGGTTGGTCACCATCTGCATGCCGACCAGCAGCACCTCGATATCGTTGGCCAGCAGGGTCTCGATGATTACGGCAAGATTGTCGTATAACAGCTGCGTCGAGATGCCGCGAAAGCCGTCATTAGCGCCGGTCTCGACGATCACCAGGTCGGGCCGGCTGTTGATGATCCAATCGATCCGGGAGCGGGCGCCACTGCTCGTCTCCCCGCTGATGCCGGCATTGATGACCCGATAGTTCAGGCCCGCGGCCTGTAGTTCCTTCTCCAGCAGGGCCGGATAACTGTCTCCCGGTGCCACGCCGAGACCGGCGGTCAGGCTGTCGCCCATGGCGACGATGGTCCCATCGTATACCGGTTCGGGTTCCGGGACGGTCGCCGGTTCTTGCCGCTGGTCCCGGTCACAACCGGCCAGCAGTCCAGAAACTATGAAGAACAGGGTAACAAAGAATTTTGAAAGCTTGAGATTCGACCGCATAACCCAGTGCTCTCCTCTGGTGTTAACCGTTGTGCCGATAGAGAAAGCTTATCGGTTTCTGCCTGACGATACTGAGCGAACTGAAAAGACCGATGGCCACGATCGCGCCGCAGGTCGTCAGGATCATGATCGCGACCGCGCCACCGTGCAGACGAAACGCAATATCGAAATAGGTGCTGCAGATCAGCCAGGAAGAAGCGATAGCCACGATCGCTGCCAGGGTCGAGCTGATCACGCCCAGCAGCAGATTCTCATAAACGGTGATCGCCAAGACGAATCGACTCGTTCCGCCGACGATTTTATAGTAGGCGCAATCCCTGATCCTCTCCAGCCTGGTTGCCAATACCGAACCGACCAGGATCAAACATCCGGCAACGATGGAGAACAGCGAAAAAAACGTGATGACGCCGGCCAGCCTGCCGATCAGTTCGCCGAGCCGGACGACGGTATCGGCGACATTGATGGTGCTGACATTGGGCAGCGCCGTAACGATACGGGTTATCGTCTCATCGATTTCGTCCCGTTCCAGATGCAGTGCGGCAAAAAAAGTGTGCGGGGCGGCACCGAGCACCTCGTCACTGAAAACGAAATAGAAAAACGGGTAGAGCTTCGATTTGGTTCGACTCCTGATGCTTGTGACTTCAGCGGTGATCGGCAGTCCCTGGATGGAAAATTCCAGTCGGTCGTCCAGCTCGATATCGCCGATTTCGGCGATGGTGTCGAGCACCGACACCTCGACCACGCCCGGTGATGTCCGCGTTGTATCAAAGAGCCTTTGGCCGCGAATGATGATCTCGTCATCGAGCAACGCATCACGGTACGTCAGGTTGAATTCCCGGGCCAGACTGTCGCTTCTTCGTTGATTCTCCCGCTCATAATCGATCGCCTCGCCGTTGATCGACACCAGACGGCCGCGGACCACCGGAAACAATTCGGCTTCTTTGCCGACTGCGGCAAAAAAGGTTTCCTGTTGACCACGCTGGATGTCGAGACTGAACAGATTGGGGGCATCTTTGGGGTAGGAGGTGATGAAGGACGAGACCAGGTTGAACTCGAGCAGGAAAATAATGAGCAGGACCGACAGCGCCGAGGCCAGCGTGACGATGATCGGGCGGGTGGCATTGCCCGGCCGAAACAGGCTCCTGAACGCCTGCCGCAGCGTCAGGTTGCCGATATCAAGCATTCGCAGCAGCCGCAGCACTCCAGTGGTCAGCAGAAAAATGACGGCGATAAAGCCGAGACAACCGACCATGAATACCAGCCCGGTCCGGATATCTTCCAATTGCCGGACCACCAGCAGGCCGAGGAAGATTACCACCAGCGCCGCCAGAAGATAGGTTGCCGGCTTGCCGACCTGCCCGGTCAAATCGTGTCGGAGCAGCGCCACCGGCCTGACGGCGGCGATGCGATAGAGCGGCAGACTGGAAAAGAGCACCACCACGAGCAGGCCGATCAGCAGTCCCTCGACGAGATCGACCACCGTTACACCAAACATCATCGCCGGCGGGATAATCTCGCCGAACAGCAGCGGAAACGTCGCTTTGATCATCAGGCCGGCAAGCACGCCGAGGACGGCGCCGATCAAACCGAGCAACAGGGTAAGGGCAAGATAATGCAGGAGCAGGAAACGGTAGGTCGCTCCGATAGTTTTGCCGACGGCGATGGTAAACTGTTTCTGCCGCAACAGCGCCGACAGCGAACTCTGCATGCCGATGCCGCTGAGCAGCAGCGTAAAAATGCTGATGAATGAGAGAAAAAACAGCATGTTGTCAAAAAATCGCTTGGCCTGGGAACGAGCGGTTGTCGCCGTTTCAACCCGCTCCTGGCCGGCTGCGGCCGCCCGGCTCAGCGTCGCGGCTATCTCACGGGCCTGCTCCGGTTCCGGAAGCCGGAGCAGGATCTCATAGTTCGACCGGCTGCCGGCGCCAAGCAGCCCCATCTGCTCCAGGTCCTCGGCCGAGGCAAAGACCCGTGGGCCAAGAGAAAAGATCGACACCGGCCGGGACGAATCGTAGTCTATGGTGTCGGCTATGGTCAAAACGGCAGAGCCGAGGCGCAGGCGGTCCCCGATACTCAGCGATAGCCGGGACAGCACCTCCGGCGCGACGACAACCCTGCCGGCCTGGAGAACCTCGCCAAACGGCCGGCCGGACGCCAGGTCAACCGAACCGTAGAGCGGGTAGTCCGGCGCCACGGCCATGGCACTGACGAACAGCGAATCGTCACCGGCCGCCGGCAGAACCACCGAATTGAATCCGTAGACCCTGGTCAGCTCCGTTCCCGTGCGGCTTTGGATATCACGAACCGCCTGTTCAAGCGGTTCGCTGATCGGATAGCGGGAGTGAATGATTACGTCCCCGCCATGCAGCTTCTGAGCATCATTGAGCAGGGAGCGGTGCACGTCGGAGCGGAAGCTGTTCAGGGCCGTCAGCGTGGCAATCGACAATGCGACACAGAGGATGAAGGTCAGTGCCTGCGCCCCGCCGTGGCGCAGTTCTCGAACGACGAACCGTGCTTGGATCATGAGGCCTCACCCGAGACCAGACGGCCGTCCGCCAGTCGCACCTCGCGGTCTGCGTGCCGGGCGATCTCTCGGCTATGGGTGGCCATGATCAACGTGGCCCCGCGCTCGCGCTGCAGCTCGAGCAGCAGGTCCATGATCTCCCGGCTATTCGTCGAGTCCAGATTGCCGGTCGGTTCATCGGCAAAAACGAGTGGCGGATCATTGATCAACGCCCGGCAGATCGCCACCCGCTGCTTCTCCCCGCCGGACAGCTCCGACACCATGTGTTGCCCCCGGGTCGACAGGCCGACCCGGTCCAGCAACCGGGCGGCCTTGTCCGCGGCAGCCGGGTCCTTCTTCAACTCCGCCGGAAACATCACGTTTTCCAAGGCATTGAGCGACGGAATCAGATGAAAGGCCTGGAAGACGAAGCCGATCAATTCGTTGCGCAGCGGGGCCAGCTCATCTTCGCTCAGTTCGGTGATGTCCTGTCCAGCCAGCTGAATCGAGCCGCTGCTCGGCCGATCCAGGCCCGACAACACGCCGAGCAGCGTCGTCTTGCCGCTGCCGCTGTTGCCGTTGATGACGACGAATTCGCCGCGTTGCACGGTCAAGGAAATATCGTTGAGGACGGACAACTGCCGGCCTCCGATCTGGTACGTTTTATTGAGTTCCCTGCTGACAAGAATGGGGTCGGTCATAAGCGATGATCCCGGATAAGAGGTGATTGCCGGTTCTACCGGAGTCGGTTCTTTTTCCGGAACAACGTAATCACGAATCGCAGAAAGCAAATACTTCCCCCGCAGGGAGCAGTGGCGCGCACCGGCGAGTCGATGTTTTCCGCCCCGTGCCAGCGGGCCCCTCGCCGGGTCTCCGGTTGCCGGGCTTTCTGCCGATCCGCCACTTTCGAAAAACCCTCATTAGTAACCGGAATCACATCGGATGACAGCCGTGAGCGTCTGGAGATCGTATTTTGACATTCGCCTGGCCGTCACTACCGTCTTTAGCATGAAACACCGTGGTTTCGGCTTCTCCATAATTCAGCAGGGAGCTTTGATATGCACAGGTGAGTTGATCCCTGTGATTGGCATGGGTACCTGGATTACCTTTAACGTAGACGAAATTCAAATTCTTCGCGATCAACGCATCCAGGTTCTCAAAGCTTTCTTGGATGCTGGAGGCACAGTGATCGATTCCTCGCCGATGTATGGCTCCTCGGAAAAATCGTAGGCTATGGCATCAGCAAACTTAGTGCCCGGGAAAAGGTTTTCGCTGTAACAAAAATATGGACCAGTGATGCTGCTGAAGGTAAGAAGCAGTTTAAAGAGTCCCTCTCCTTATGGGGACTTTCAGACTTTGAGCTGCAACAAGTCCACAATTTAGTTAATTGTCAGGACCACTTGCCATTTTTGCAGAATTTGAAGAAAGAGGGCAAGATTCGCTACCTGGGTATTACGACATCACACGGACGAAGGCATGCCGACGTTGCTCGTTTGATGGAAGAATACGATCTGGATCTTGTGCAACTCACCTATAATTTGGCGAACCGGGTTATAGAGAACAGCCTTCTTCCCCTGGCTCAAGAAAAACAAGGCTCTTCCGGATTAAGCGCACTTTGCGCTTTTGAAGCTCGCCTTTGGAACAGATGTCTTACTCACCCAGAGGCTGGATGTGCGTCTTGCACCCCTCTCCTCAAAAAGGAGGGTTGCAAGGCAGAGCGCACAATCGTTTTAAACCAACGTCGGCTTGGCAATAACCACTGTAATAAACCGGAGATTTTCAACAAAGGTACGCAAGAGTCGGATGAACCTAAATTTTCTAAATATTAACATTCGAGGCTTCCCATGGTAAGTTCTATTTTCCAGTTACTCCAGTTCTGACAAGTTCTCTGTGCTTAGCCGATCCTACACTCTCAGGAATAGTCTCAAACTGACCAATCGGTCTACCCTTTAACATTGGCATGTCAAATATATATCTGCCCTAAAGAGCCTCGACAGTTTTGATTTGGTAATCATGGCATATTTAAGGCTGACCGGTGCCCCTGACGCCACCTCAATGCAGGCGGCCAGGATGTAGCGCACTCCAACCCGTTCGAGGGCGGTTTGGGGCTAACGATCAGCATCTCGATGTCGGCGAACCAGGGGCCGGCCACACTGCCCTGGGTTTCCAAAGCGAACCGGTATCCGGTTTACGTACCACGATCGATCAGGCCCTGCAAGGGCTGCAGGGCGGGGTTGCCACCTGACAAAGAGACGGTCAGGGGCCGTTTGTCTTAGAAGTGGCGCACCCAGGTGAGGTTCTCCAGGGGTGTCATCGCCGTCCACTGGCGGCGATAGGCAGGCTCTACGGCGCAGGGGGTGTCGCACCAGGAGCAGCGGTCATCGCAACCGTCGGTACGGGCAAACACCTACGGCAATCGTCACCTGCCCAGGAAAAACAACTAACAAACCAAGGAACCTACCGGGGTGCGCGGTCTTAACCCAAGAAGGCGTGGCTGATGTTTCAAGGTGAAGGAAAGAGAACAATGTGATGTATCTCGGCGCGAATGCCGATCCGTTCACCAACCGCATGGCTGCAGTGACTGGGTACCAGGGCCTGGATTTCGGCGTCATTGTCCAGACGGAGGGTATAGAGGATATTGGGTCCACGGAAATTACGGCGAAGCACCTCCGCCCGCAGCGGGAAAACATCGTCGTGGGAAACATCTTCCGGGCGGATCAAAACCTGCACCTGGCAACCGCTGGAGCACGGCGCGGTGAAGTCTCCTTGAAAAACACCTAAAGCGGTTTCAACCCGGTCTGGCCCGAGGACCCCCCCCGGCAGGAGCGTCCCCTCCCCGACAAAGCCGGCGACAAACCTGCTGGCCGGTCGATGGTAGAGGTTGTAGGCAATATCCCATTGGTGGAGCTCTCCCTGATAGATCACCCCGATCTCATCGGCCATGGCAAAGGCTTCCAGCTGGTCGTGAGTGACCAGCAGGGCGGTCAGGCCATCTTCTTTAAGGATGTGCCGGACTTCGCGGGCCAGTTTTTCACGGATCTCCTGATCGAGACTGGAGAACGGTTCGTCAAGCAGGAGCAGGTCCGGTCGCGGTGCCATCGCCCGGGCCAAAGCCACCCGCTGCTGTTGGCCACCGGAGAGCTGGTGCGGGTAGAGCCGGGCTGAGTTTTCCAGACCGATCAGTGCCAATAACTCGTCAACCCGTTGTCGCCGCAATGCCCTGCCCTGACGCTTCAGGCCAAAGGCGATATTGTCCACCACCGAGAGGTGGGGAAACAGGGCAAGGTCCTGAAAGACCATGCCGATACGGCGTTTTTCGGTGGGCAGGGTCATTCCTGGCTGGCTGACGGTACGGCCATGAAGGCGGATCGTGCCGGCTCGGACCGGCTCGAAGCCGGCAATGGCCCGCAGCAGAGTGGTCTTGCCGCAACCACTGGGACCGAGCAGGCAGCCGATCGCACCGTTCTGCAGACCGAGAGTGACTCCCCGGACCACCCTGGTTGCCCCATAGGATATCTCAACGGTATCGATCTCAAGCAGCATGACTGTCTCCCGGCCGTGCCCGTCGAATGGAACGGCTGAGCAGAACAACGGGCACAAGCCCCGCCAGCACGATTGCCAGGGCGGCGGTGCTTGATTCGGCAAGCATCTCGTCGGAGGCCAGTTCAAAGGCTCGCACCGCCAGGGTGTTGAAATTGAACGGTCGCAGCACCAGGGTGGCGGGAAGTTCCTTGAGCACATCGACAAAAACCAGCAGCAGGGCGCTGAGCAGACTGCCGCGCATCAGTGGCAGATGGATTCTGCCGAGGACTCCGCCGGGGGTGAGCCCCAGAGAGCGACCGGCCTCGTCGATCGACGGTTTGATTTTGGCCAGGGCGGCCTCAACTGTGTGCAGGGAAACGGCGAGAAAGCGGACCAGGTAGGCAAACAGCAGGGCTGCCACGGTCCCGCTGAGCAGCAGGCCAGTGGAAAAGTTGAGGTGGCTACGCATCCAGTTGTCCAGGGTGTTGTCGAACCAGGCAAAGGGAATGATCACTCCGATCGCAATAACCAATCCCGGAACGGCATAACCCATTCCCGCCAGGCGGACCGAAAAACTGACCATTTTGCCTGGGCGGAGGCGTTGACCGTAAGCAAGAAACACGGCAAACAGCAGTGTAAGCAGGGAAGCTGCCGCAGCAAGAGAGAGGCTGTTGCCGACAAGTACCCAGAAATCGGCGGTGATCGCGTGGCGCCAGGTCTGTAGAGACCAGAAGATGAGTCGGCCGGCCGGAATGAAAAAACCGAAGAGGAGGGGAAGCAGGCAAACAGCAAAAGCCGCTACGGCCCGCCAACCTTGCAGGGGAAATTGGGCGCTTCTCCGGGAACGCTGGGAGGTATGGTGGAAGCGAGCCTGGTGCCTTGACCAGCGCTCAAGAACGATCAGCAGCAGCACCAGGCTCATCATCATGCCAGCCAGTTGCGCAGCGGCAACCCGGTCGCCCAGGCCGAACCAGGTGCGGAAGATCCCGGTGGTAAAGGTTGTCACCCCGAAATACTGCACGGTGCCGAAATCAGCCAGGGTCTCCATCATTGCCAGAGTCAGGCCGGCGATGATTGCCGGACGGGTCAGGGGGATGGCCACGGTGAAAAAAGAACGCCACGGGCTGTTACCAAGAGTCTGGCTGACCTCGAGAACACAGAGAGACTGCTCCAGAAAGGCGGCGCGGGTGAGCAGGAAGACGTAGGGATAGAGCACCAGGGTCAACATGGTTACCGCTCCCTCCAGGGAGCGGATTTCCGGAAACCAGTAGTCGCCATAGCCCAGATCGAACCACAGCCGCAGACTCGACTGGATCGGACCGGAAAAATCGAGCAGGCCGGTGTAGGTATAGGCGATGATATATGCGGGCATCGCCATTGGCAGGAGGAGTAGCCACTGGAACAGGGTAGATCCAGGGAAGCGGCACAGGGTGCATAGCCAGGCGGTGCTCACCCCGATGAGCAGTGTCCCGGTGCCTACTCCGGCAACGAGCAACAGAGAGTGGCCGACATACTCCGGCAGTACGGTTGTCGTCAGATGATGCCAGACCTCGCCTGCCGGCTGGAAGACCGCGGCTACCACCACCAGGATCGGGATGGCGAGAAACAGGGCGGTCAGCGGAACGCTCAGCCGCCAGATATCCGGCCGGCGGAAGTTCGCGCTGCCGCCGGCCGGTTGCCTGTTGGTCGGGAGCATCTACCGCCAGCCGGCCCGATCCATCAACCGAACCGCTTCGGCATTGTGTTCTCCGAGGAGAGCCAGGTTGAGGTCGTCGGCGAGAAACTCTCCCCAGCCTGCCAGGGTCGGGCTCATCGCTGTCCCCGGTCGAACCGGATACTCGAAATTGGCCTCGGCGTACCAGGCCTGAGCCTGTTCACTGACCAGGAATTCGAGCAGTTTTTTGGCGTTGTCAAGATTCTTGGCATGCCGGGTCACTCCAGCGCCGCTGACATTGACATGTACTCCGCGCTGTTCCTGGTTGGGCCAAAAAATGGCGATTTTCTCGGCGGCGGCGCGTTCTTCGGCCTGTTCGGAATTGAGCATCCCGCCTAAATAATAGGTGTTGGCCAGGGCCAGATCACATTGGCCGACGGCGACCGCCTTGATCTGGTCCCGGTCCCCCCCTTGAGGCGGGCGGGCGAAGTTGGCAACCAGGCCATTGGCCCAGGCTTCGGTTTCCGCCACTCCCTGTTCGGCGATCATCGCCGCGACCAGTGACTGGTTGTAGACGTTGTCGGAAGAGCGCACGCAGATTTTGCCTTGCCAGGCAGCCGCGGTGAGATCGGCGTAGGTGGCCAGCCCGGTGATATCGACGCGATCAGCGGCATACATGATCGGCCGGGCGCGCATCGACAGGCCGAACCAGTGCCCCTGTGGATCGCGGTAGGCTGCAGGTACCGCCTGCTCAAGGATCTCCGACTGGAGCGGCTGGAACAGCCCCAAGGCGTTGGCTCGATTGAGATTGCCGGCATCAACGGTTAGCAGGATGTCGGCTGGGGAGTTGATCCCTTCGCTCTGCAGGCGCTGAACCAGGGCATCAGCCTTACCGGCAACCAAATTGACGGTGATGCCGGTCTGGGTGGAGAACTGGTCAAGCAGAGGTTTGATCAACACTTCCTGGCGGGCAGAATAGATGTTGACCTCCTGTCCGGTTGCCGCGATTGGCAGGGTAAAGAGAAACAGTGTGCCGCAGAGCAGTGATTTTCGAAAAGATCCCATTTTGTTCAGACTCCTCATATGTTTTTTGTTTTTTCCGCCGCCCCCTTTTTTAAGCAACAGCATGGGCGGGCGAGAACATTACCCTGGTGGATAACCTGCCAAGGTGTTTTCCCCCTCTGAAGGAGATAGTGTCACAGTGTGACAGTGTGGTGCTTATACCCGACGCCATTGTATGGCGTCAAGTATTTTGTAAGGGTAAACTAATCAAGTAATGCTTGTGTTATTCTCTGAAAGACAATTTTCCTTTACACAGGTCTGCACGGGAGGTACAGTCAACCGCAAATTATAGGGTATACCCCTATACCTTATAATAAAGAAACGGGGCGATTAGCATCGGAAGAAGAGGAGGGTCGTCATGAGTTTATGCGGAACGGATCAGGACAAGGAGCGTCTGCTGAAACGGCTGCGGCGGATCGAAGGACAGGTGCGCGGACTTGCTGCGATGATCGAACAGGACAAGGACTGCATCGATGTCTTGCGGCTGATAAATTCGGTTTCCGGGGCACTGCGTGGCATCTGGACGCAGATCATCGGCGATCATCTGCGTGGCTGTATCAGCAAATCGCTGCTGCAGCAGGATGATAAACTGATTGATCAGCTGACCGAGCATCTCCGGAAATTACGGTGAATCAAGGGTGATCACGGAGACGAATGCTGGAGCGGGAGTGGCAGGTGTTGGCCTGGTGCTGCAGCTCTGCGGTCTGCTATAGCTGATCTTTTCGGTTAATTATTTGGTATTTACTTCAATATTTCAAAAAAAAAGGTTAGGGACTATGATTGGCCGTTTCACAAAACTGGGTGTCTACCAGGAACTGCTGCTGAACAGGGATTGTATCAAGGTCGGCTGTGGGGCATTGCTGGCGCTGGCCGGCTTCTTGGTCGGGGTCTTCTTGCCTGACCTGGAGAGACTGAGTCAGGGGCTGATCCTTGCGGCAATAGCCATCAACGGCCTGCCCATCATTGTCGGTGCCGTCCGCGGTCTTATCGAAAAACGGGTCAATGTCGACGAACTGCTTGCCCTGGCAATTATTGCCTGTCTGATCAACGGTGAGTTGCTGACCGCGGCGGTGGTCAGCGCCATCATGGTGCTCGGTGCGCTGATTGAGGAGGTAACCGCTGAATCGGCCCGCAAATCGATCCAGACCCTGATCAAGGTCACCCCGAAAACCGCCCTGAAACTGGTTGATGGCCGGGAGCGCGAAGTTGCCGTGGAAGAGGTGCGGGTTGGTGATCTTCTCTTGGTAAAACCCGGGGAGCAGGTGCCGGTCGATGGGGTAGTCACCGAAGGTTTTTCGGCGGTTGACGAATCGCCGATCACCGGTGAGGCCCTGCCGGCGGAAAAACATGTCGGTGAAGAGGTCTTTGCCGGCACCCTCAACCACAACGGAGTGCTCCAGATTTCCGCGAGGAAAGTCGGGGCTGACTCCACCCTCGGACAGGTAATCCGGCTGGTCTCGGAGGCGGAAAGCCACAAGCCACAGACCGTTGCCTTCATTGATCGGTTTGCCAGGTTTTTCACCCCGCTGATCCTTGGTGCGGCCTTTGCCGCCTGGCTGATAACCGGCGATTTCACCCGGGCGGTGGCGGTGCTGATTGTTGGCTGTCCCTGCGCCCTGATACTCGCCGTGCCGACGGCAACGGTTGCGGCAATCGGTCGGGCCGCCCGTGCCGGGATCCTCGTCAAGGGGGGACAGCACATTGAGAATGTAGCCCTGGCCGACACCATCTATTTTGACAAGACCGGCACCCTTACCGAGGGAAATCCGCGGGTTAACGAGATCGTCTCTGCGTATGGGATCTCCGCTGACGAGCTGCTGCGCCAGGCGGCAAACGTTGAATGCAATTCGACCCATCCCCTTGCCCGGGCGGTCATCCAGGCCGCCCACTATGCCAAAATTTCCTTTACCGCAGCGCGGGACCTGTGCACCGACATCGGTCTGGGGGTGCGCGGCAGTGTTGATGGCAGCCTGATCGAGGTCGGCAGCGTCTACCTCTATGGCGGGATCGCCACCGCCCCCCAAACCCTGCAGCCAGGGCTCGAGGCGGTCAAACAGCGGGGGGCGACACCGCTTCTGGTCTACCGCGATAAACAACCCCTAGGTTTTCTCAGTGTTTCCGACCGGGTGCGCGGCAGCGCCACTCTCGCTGTTGTCAGGCTGAAAAAACTCGGTCTTGCGGAAATCGGCATTCTTTCCGGCGACCACCAGCAGTCAGTCGATCTGGTTGGCAAGGAGGTGGGGATCAACCGACTGTGGGCTGGGCTGAAACCCGATGATAAACTCAATCGCATCAAGGAAAGGCAGCGCAGCGGCGGCCGGGTGATTTTTGTGGGTGACGGCATCAACGATGCCCCGGCCCTCGCCGTTGCCGATACCGGCATTGCCATGGGTGCCAGGGGGACCGATGTCGCGCTCGAGACCGCCGACATTGCCCTGATGGGTGACGACATCGGCAAACTGCCCTTTTTGATTACCCTGGGCCGGAGAATGTTGCTGATCATCAAGCTGAACATTGCCTTTGGCTTGCTGTTTAACTTTATCGCGGTCATGGCCGGAGCCGGCGGCCTGCTCACCCCGATCATGGGTGCCCTGGTGCACAACATCGGCTCGGTCCTGGTGGTGCTCCTTTCGGCAAGCATTGGCTTCTTGCCGGAGGAAGACGTACTCCTTTGACATGTCTTGTTATTAAGACGAAACCTGATTAGCCCGGATTTCTCATGAAGTGATTACTTTTGCCGAAATAGGCGCGCCCCTAACTTTCCCATGTATTCGATTTGCTCGGCAACGTATCATGCCAATATTGAACCATCATGTCCTGGCAACTTTCCGGTCGATCAGTCTGTTTTTCCATGCTTTTCAGAAAAAAAGGCGCATAGAAAATCGGGGACAGACCACGTTTTGTGCACATAAATCGTGGTCTGTCCCCATTTTTTTCTGGTTAAAAGAGATCCCTATTGGGCGGGCACTCCATGCTCAGGAAGAGTCTCAATCGTGAGAGGGTTTCGAAGATAGAGGCTCGCCAGGGCAAATCTATGGCGGCTCAAGCGCTAACCAAAACAAGTATCGGTCAAAAAATGTTTGGATACCGGTGAACAAGGTTCTTTGAGCATCAGAAAAGGTCTTGGCCGTCGTGGTCCAATGCTTGTTTTTTGCAACCTTCAGTTAATTGCAATAGCCGTGGGTATAGGATAGCATTACGGATCAGGTTGTTTTTCCCTGAGGATTACTTTATTACTGCGATTTTCGAAAAATGGGAATGCTTACCACTTGGAACTGATGAGAAAGGAGTATATGGTGACGCGAAGCCCTGCTGAATATTTGCCGCTCTTTCTCCTCCTCGCCATGCTGCTAGCTCCACGCGATGTCGCAGCCGATCCTCCACAGGACATTCTAATCGTCCACTCTTACCACCAGGGCTTTCCCTGGACAGATAACATGATGGCAGGGATGCTGGATGTCCTTCAAAAAGAAGCCTTGGATGCGCAGATCCATGTCGAGTACCTGGATGCCAAACGCCACCCCTCTGAGACATTTAATCCAATCTTGACCGAAACCTTGATTCGCAAAACCTCAAGGCTAAAACCAAAGGTAATCGTGGTTTCAGATGACGCCGCTTTCGATCTCATGCTGAGCCTTCGTAACGAGCTTTTTCCTGGAGTTCCGCTGGTCTTTTGCGGCGTGAACAATTTCAAAGATGAGCGTCTTGCCGGTCAGATGGAAGTGACAGGGGTGGTTGAGGACTTTGACATCAAGAGCACCATCGATGCCATCCTCACTCTGCACAGGCAGGCCACGCATCTGGCGGTGATCAGTGACTCCACCGAGACAGGAACCATTAATCTTAAGCGGTTCAGACAGATTGCTCCCGTTTTTGCCGATCGCTTGAAGTTTCTGGAGCTGTACGACCTGTCCACGGAGGAACTCCTCGGCAAACTCGCAAAGCTGCCGCCGGATACGATCATCCTCAACTTATCATTCTTCCGTGACAGGCTGGGGCAAACTTACTCCACTCGGGATGGCAACAAACTGATCGCCGCCCATGCCGGGTGCGCCATATATTCCTGCTGGGATTACTTTCTCGTTGGCGATGTCGTGGGTGGGTATGTGACCAGTGGACGCCAGCAGGGGGAAGAAGCAGCCACCATGGTCGCAGCAATTCTGAAAGGAATTCGAGCAAACAACATCCCCATCATACGCACGAGCCCCAATGCGTACATGTTCGACTACAATGTTATGGAGCGATTCGGGATCAAAGAGTCTGCCCTTCCCAAGGGGAGCGTCATCATTAACCGCCAGGTGTCGTTATGGGAGCAGTACTGGGGCTGGCTCCTTGGCATTGTGGCGATCGCAGGCTTGCAGACGTTCTTGATTCTGGCTTTGTTTACTCGCGGGAAGAGGCTGCGTACGGCCAATGCAGCGTTGCGGACAAGTGAAAAACGGATTCGTACCATTGGGGACAACCTGCAGGGTGCACAGCTTTACCAACTCCGAGTTGCGCCGGATGGCAACGCTATGTTCACCTATGTGAGCAGCAAGGTGGAGGATCTGCACGAGTGCAAACCTGAGGATGTCCTCAAGGACGCATCCCTCCTGTTCAAACGCGTCCATCCTGCGGATGCGGACGAATGGCAAAAGCTCACCAATAAATCTCTCAGGGAAGTGACCAGCTACAACCATACCGTGAGGATAGTGAGGAAATCAGGTGAAATCCGTTGGCATCAAATGATTTCAAAACCCAAGAAATTAGACGATGGCAGCGTCCTTTTCGATGGGGTCGAATTAGATGTCACCGAGTCCAAGCAGGCGGAGGAGGCGCTGCGGGAGAGCTTGGCGCGCTACGATGAATTGGCCGCAAATGTGCCGGTGGGCGTCTATGTGTTGTGGCTCCGAGCGAACGGGCATTTGGAATTTGAGTACCTCAGTGATCGTTGGTGCGAAATTCACCAGCTTAAGCGCGAAGATGTTCTCTGCGATGTCTCGAGGGTTAACAATCTGGTACACCCTGATGATCAAGATGAGTTTGTGCTACGCAACCAAGAATCATTTCGCAACCGGATTCCATTTACCTGGGAAGGGCGGTTTCTCATTGGTGATGGAAAGTTTCGTTGGCTACGCATAGAATCCTCACCCATTGTATGTGACAACGGAGATATCCGTTGGTTCGGAGTGACGTCTGACATCACCGAGCGCAAGCAGGTGGAAGAGCAACTGCAAAAATCCGAGGAACAATTCCGGCATCTTTATGATGAGGCTCCGGTAGGGTATTTCGAGTATGATCTTCAAGGAAATATCACTCGGGTGAATGATAGGTACTCAAAGATGCTGGGTTATGCCGCTGAAGAGTTGATCGGTCAGCCTTGCTGGAAGTTCATTGTCGATGAATTCGCCCGCGAGCAGATCTTGGAAAAGCTACGCGGAGTCAGGCCTCCAGCTGTTGGCCTGGAACGTACCTACCACCGTAAAGATGGAACCACCTTTCCCGTCTTGTTTGAAGATCGGGTTCTGACGGATGAAGACGGCACTATAACGGGCATCAGAACAGCCATCCAGGACATTACCCAGTTCAAGCAGTCCGAGGCCGAACGGGAAAAGCTCCGGGAACAGCTCAATCAAGCCCGGAAGATGGAATCAGTCGGCCGTCTGGCCGGCGGGGTAGCCCACGATTTCAACAATATGCTCGGAGTAATTCTCGGCCATACCGAGATGGCCCTGGATGAGCTAGATCCTTCGGCGCCACTTTATGCAAACCTCCATGCCGTTCAGCACGCCGCCGAACGTTCCGCCGACCTGACCCGGCAACTGCTCACCTTCGCCCGCAAGCAGACCATAGCCCCCAAGGTCATCAATCTGAACAAGACAGTAGAGGGGATGCTCAAGATGCTCCACCGACTGATCGGCGAGGATATCGAGCTGCTCTGGAAACCGGGGGGAAACCTCGCGCCGGTCAAGGCGGACCCCTCACAGATCGACCAGATCCTGGTCAACCTCTGTATCAACGCCCGCGACGCCATTGCCGGCGTGGGCAAAATTACCATTGAGACGGACACCGTTTCTTTTGACGAGGCCTATTGTGCCGTTCACGCAGGGTTTGTGCCCGGCGAGTACGTGC
>CAYSSK010000021.1:23599-43373 GCA_964433645.1 uncultured Desulfofustis sp. | reverse complement strand
GAAATGGGGACTGTCCCCTTTTTTCTTTTTTCTGTCCCCTTTTTTGTCAGCCAGACCGCTCTTTCAGCAGGCGATCGATCACCCGCCCGGGAAATTCGAAGATAAGTCGGAACAGCGAGGTTTTTCCGGAGGAGCCGGAACCTCCTACCCCGCCGACTTTGAAATCGGATGCGAAACGGTGACCGCAGGACGGGCATTTCAGCGTTATGCCGCCGGTATTCTCTGGCACCCTGAGTCGTTGGTCGCACCCGGGACAACGCTTGATGATGTGCCCACTCTGACCGCTCATTTTATCCCCCTTCCTGAAGAGAGTGCCAAGCAATGGCTAAAACTGGAAAAAGAATCGATTGGGCTGGTCCCCTGGCGATCATGCCGCGACATCGGCGCTGTATATCGGCACCGTTTCCGGCGTGATGTCCTGATGCTACCGGCACCATGTTGCCACCGCTCGGAAGTTCCGTCTTTTCCCGTCAAGCAACCCGGCCATTTGCCCATTATGAGCGAAACGGTATGTATGTGCTTCCAAAATGGCAAGCTGCCACTGCCGTTTACCACGCCGTGTCTGATACTGCCTGGCGTCGTTTCTTCGCTGGCTGGGACCCGGATCGCGGCGATAACTTCAGAGGAGCGTGCGTCGACTTGGGCACGAACCGCCCTCTAGGTTGCCGACGGGGACAGCCAGGGCGCAGTCTGGGCGCAGTCTGGGCGCAGTCCGGGCGGGAGCGCCGTGACATGGGGCGAGATTGCCGGTTCGAATCGGAGCAGCGGGCAAAGCGGCAGCGGGGAAAAGATCGCAAGCACCTGGTTTACCGACAACGGGTTACATTCATACACCCCCGATGTCTTCGAAGTCCGGACGCTCTCCGGCGCGATCTGGAAAAACTGCAGAGGGACCTCGCATAAAGGCGTACCCGGAAAGGCGGCGGCAAAAGCAACGCCCGCTTCGAGAGCTCTTCCGGCAATGGCTTCGTTACGTTACCCAGCAGAAGGGATCTCCCCCGATCCGGCCTTGAATGAGCTGTGTATCTCCTATTTCAACCTCTGCCGGCCTTCTGTGCCTGCGTGCCGAGACACAGGGGGCCGGCAGAGTGATCCATCATTTTATGAATTATGAAGATGCGGCCCGGCGCACTTCCTCGTCGTCAGCTTCCACCTCGTCTTGCATCTTTTTACGGTATTGTTTGAGTTTGCCGTTCAGCTCACTGTCGGACAATGCCAGGATCGCGACGGCCAGCAGAGCGGCGTTCTTGGCCCCGGCCTTGCCGATGGCCGTGGTTCCCACCGGGATTCCCGCCGGCATCTGGACAATGGAGAGCAGGGAGTCGAGACCACCGAGGTCTGAGGTGGTCATTGGCACGCCGAGAACGGGTATTGTTGTCAGCGCCGCCAAAACACCACCAAGATGGGCAGCTTTGCCTGCCGCCGCAATGATTACTTTTACCCCTCGGGCTTCCGCTCCGGTTGCCAATTCATGGGCGCGATCCGGAGTCCGGTGGGCGGAAACCACGCGCACCTCGTGGGACACATTAAATTCGGCCAAGACCTTGGCACTTTCCTTCATCACTTCGTAATCGGACTTGCTGCCCATGACAATGGTAACCATGGGAGACGTTTCTGCTGCTGGTTTCATATTGATAGTCCTCCGCTCAACAACGATTTGTCTATCATACCTTGCCGGCAAAAAGCCGTTAATTCAGCCGGCGCCTCACCACGTTTTTTGGAACCGAAAAACCAGGATTCTCCCCCATCGTACGAGCCGTGCACCACGGGCCCATGAAACAGGCACGCACCCTCGATGATAACGGGAGATCTGCCCAGGGGGCGAATAATCACCCTTCTTTTGCTCAAAAAAAAGCCACCGCTCGATGATAACCGGGCAGTGGCCTTATCTTTAGCACGCCCCCTTCAACGGGTTGAAGGGGGCGATTTAACGCTAGGGTATCGTATTGTCTTTCCGGCCCCTCGAACAAGAAGTGTTTTGCCGCACACCTTTTGCGCACACCTTTTGTGGCGACAGATCGCTCGGATTTATACATTGATTCAGCGATCTTTGTCAACCAAAATGGGGGTTCGTGTAGGGAGTGCTCTCTTTTCTCCTGCTGCCAGTCGGTCCTTGACTGACGGCCTGTCAAGCTCAGGCCGCGGAGCTGCCGGTGAAAATCGGCGTGCTGGCCATCCGCGGCAAAGCGGTGGCGACCCTGCGCCGAAGACTTCCTCTGTTCACGCCTTATTGCTCTTCTGACCCAAATATAACGTTATCAAAACGAAGACCAAACGATCGTCATCTATGATCGTTCATATGAAAACCCGGGATAAACACAGTGTGTCTTTCATGTGAACGGTCAAATGAACATATCCACTGATCTCATCGTCAGCGAGCGACAGACCCAGATCGAAGATCTGATCCGCCAGCGCGGGTTTTGCAGCATCGACAGCCTCGCCGACCACTTCCAGGTCTCTCCGCAAACCATCAGGCGCGATGTGAATCAGCTGTGCAGCCGGGGAATTGCCCAGCGCCGGCACGGCGGCGTGCAGCGGTTCGTCGGGGTCGCCAATCTCTCCTACGACCGCCGCCAGATTCTGCAGGCCGGCAGCAAAAAAGCCATTGCCGACTGTGTCTGCGATCACGTTCCCGACGGTGCCTCCCTGGCCATCGGTATCGGCACGACCCCGGAGATTGTCGCCCGCCGGTTGATCGGCCACCGGAACCTGCGCATTTTCACCAACAATCTCAATGTCGCCATGATCGTCTGCGCCAACCCCACGTTCGAGGTGACCATTGCCGGTGGCCGACTGCGCAACGAGGACCGCGATGCGGTGGGTCAGGGCGCTGAAGCCCTGTTCAGCGCCTACAAGGTCGATATCGGTATCTACGGTGTTGCCGGAGTCGACGATGACGGCACCCTTCTTGATTTTTACGAGGAGGAAGTCGCCGCCCGTCAGGCGATCAGACGGTGCAGCCGCACCACCTTCCTGGTTCTGGACCACACCAAATTCGGCCGGACGGCCCACGTGCGTGGGGGGCATCTCACCGAGTCGACCAAGGTGTTCTGCGACCGGTCACCTTCGCCCGGAATCGTCGCGATGCTGGCCGCATCGGAGGCGGCGCTGATCGTCCCCGAGGAGGAGGAGCAGCCATGAGTCGCCTGCAAATTACCGGATTGGCAAAAACGTGGGGCGACATCACGGCGCTCGATCATGTCACCTTTACGGTGCCTGAAGGGACCCTGACCGTTCTGCTCGGCCCTTCCGGCTGCGGGAAATCGACGATCCTGCGGATCATCGCGGGGCTCGAAGAGGCCGATGCCGGGACCATCGAAATCGGCGGCAGCGACGTTACCGATGTCGATCCGGCCCGCCGCGGCGTCTCCATGGTCTTTCAATCCTACGCCCTTTTCCCCCATCTGAATATCCGCGAAAACATCTTGTTCGGCCTCAAGGTTCGCGGTGTTACGCCGACTGAGCGGCACCGGCGCCTGGAAGAGGCGGCGCAGATGGTCGGCCTGGCCGAGTTGCTCAACCGCAGGCCATCGCAATTGTCGGGCGGTCAGCGGCAACGGGTGGCGCTGGCGCGGGCCATCGTTTCACGGCGGCCGGTCTGTCTGATGGACGAGCCGCTGTCAAACCTCGACGCCAAGCTTCGCGCCCAGATGCGCGATGATATCCGCACCCTCCAGCAGAAACTCGGCTTGACGATGGTCTACGTCACCCACGATCAGATCGAAGCCATGGCCATGGCCGACCATGTCGTGTTGCTCAGAGACGGTGTCATCGAGCAGACCGGCAGCCCCCGCGATCTTTACGAACAGCCGGCCACCGTCTTTGTTGCCCGCTTTATCGGCTCGCCGCCGATGAACGTTCTGCCCTGTTCGGTACTGGATGAATTCGGAGAAGCACATCTGCTCTCCCTCGACGGACACCACCCGCACGGGCAGCTGCTCGGGATAAGACCCGAGGACGTGCGCCCGGCACGCGACGGCCTGAGCGGCCGGGTCGTCTCGTCCGATTATCTCGGCGCCGAAACCCTGGTCCGCCTCGCCTGGCAGGACCACCTCGTTTACATGCGGACCACCGGTACGACCCGGGTCGAACCGGGATCAACGCTTCAGTTCGCCTGGAATCCCCGCTCGGCGCACTATTTCGACGACCGGGGCAACCGGCTGATGGCCGGGGCTTGAAGCAATCACGCAGAGAAGGAAACACCAGACAAAACACCACCACCAGAGGAGCGCTTATGAAATCGTTGAAGATGTATCTGTTATCAATCATTTCGATCGCATTGTTCACCTCCGCGGCCGCCGCCGTCGAGCTGACGATGTACTACCCGGTGGCCGTCGGGGGACCGCTGACCCAGGTCGTCGACTCCATTGTCGCCGACTTCATGGAGGAAAATCCCGACGTCACGGTCAAGGCGATTTATGCCGGAAACTACAACGATGCCCGCATCAAGGCGCTGGCGGCGCTCCAGGGCGGTCAACCGGCCCAATTGTCGGTTTTGTTTTCCATCGACATCTACGATTTGATCGAACAGGACGCCATTGTCGCTTTTGACGATGTCGTCGAAACAGCGGAAGAAAAGGCCTGGCTGGACTCCTTTTACCCCGGCCTCATGGAAAATGGCAAAACCGCCGGTAAAACCTGGGGAATCCCGTTTCAACGCTCGACCATTGTCATGTACTACAACAAGGACGCCTTTCGCGAGGCCGGACTCGATCCGGACACGCCGCCGCAGACCTGGGCCGAACTGGAGGAAATGGGCAAGAAACTGACCAAACCGGACGGCTCCCGCTGGGGGATCATGATTCCCTCGACGGGCTACCCGTACTGGATGTTCGGCGCCCTTGCCATACAGAACGGCCAGGTACTGATGAACAGCGAGGGAGACACCACCTATTTCGATGCTCCGCCGGTGGTCGAGGCCCTGCGGTTCTGGCATCGCCTCGGCAACGAAGCCGGCATCATGCCGAAAGGCACCATCGAGTGGGGCACCCTGCGACAGAACTTTCTCGAAGGAAAAACGGCGATGATGTGGCATTCCACCGGCAATCTGACCGCCGTCAAAAAGGGCGCCGCTTTCGATTTCGGCGTGGCCATGCTCCCGGCCAACGAGCGGCCGGGTTCACCCACCGGCGGCGGCAATTTTTATCTGTTCAAGCAAGCGACTCCGGAAGAGCGAAAGGCCGCGTTGCGCCTGATTCGCTTCATGACCGCCCCGGAGCGCTCTGCCCAGTGGTCGATCAAGACCGGTTATATGGGCGTCAGTCCCGCAGCCTACCAGACCGACCAGCTGCAGGCCTACGTCAAAGAGTTCCCGGCGGCGGCGGTAGCCCGCGATCAGCTGGAGTATGCGACCGCCGAATTGTCCACGTATCAGACCGGCAGGGTACGCAAGGCCCTTGACGACGCCATCCAGGCGGCGTTGACCGGAGAGAAGTCGCCGGCAGCAGCGCTGCAGGAGGCTCAGCAGCTTGCCGATACGCTGCTGCAACCGTACCGGTAGAACCCAAGGGAAACCAAGGGGGGAGGAGTCGGGCATCCTTCCCCCTCTTGCTTAAAAATCCTTGACCACGGTAGACCGACGCCCTGGTCGTCAATGGCCGCGGATCGACAGCAGATGAAATTTTCTTCCCGCACCCGTCACATCTACGGCTGGCTCATGCTGATGCCGGCCGCCATTCTGCTCATTTCTTTTACCCACTACCCCACTCTGGCGACCGTTTACGACAGTTTCTTCTCCAAGGCGACGGCCATCAGGCCGGCACGGTTTATCGGTCCGGCAAACTACCAGAGAATGTTTGACGATCCGGTCTTCTGGAAAGCATTGACCAACAATCTCTGGTTCGCCGCCGGCACGATACCGACGTCGATCGCCCTGGCTCTGCTCATGGCGCTGTTCGTCAACAGCCGCCTGCCCGGCCGGGCGCTGCTGCGCATGGCCTACTTCACGCCGACCATCCTGCCGATGATCGCCGTGGCCAATATCTGGCTGTTTTTCTACACGCCGGATATCGGCCTGATCGATCAACTCCTCTCGCTGATCGGTCTGCCCGGCCACAACTGGCTCGGCGACCCGGCTACGGTATTGCCGGCTCTTATCGTGATGACCATCTGGAAAGAGGCCGGCTTCTTCATGATCTTTTATCTCGCCGCATTGCAGAATATCGCCCCGGAACTCCGGGAAGCGGCCCGCCTGGAAGGTGCGGGCCGCTTCTATTTTTTCCGCCGGGTCCTCTTCCCGCTGTTGATGCCGACGACCCTCTTCGTGCTGATCAATGCCTGTCTCAACGCCTTCAAGCTGGTCGACCACCTCTTCATCCTGACCAAGGGCGGCCCCAACAACGCCAGCAACCTGCTGCTCTACTATCTCTTTGAAACGGCCTTTTCCTATTTCGACACGCCCTACGCCGCCACGCTCACGGTAGTCTTGCTGCTTCTGTTGGCGATAGTGGCGTTAATCCAATTTTTCGGGCTGGACAGACGGGTACACTATCGATGATCCTTCCGGCAAGAAAATCGTTTCTCTCCGGCCGGCCGCTGGAGACACTCGCCGCCTGGTTTTTGGCACTGCTGTGGATCGCCCCGCTGCTCTATGCCTTCTGGGCCGCCTTTCATCCGGCAGGGTACGCGGTGCACTTCGATCTTTTTGCCCCGCTGACCCTGGAAAACTTCCGACTGGCCCTGGACCAGGCCCCGTTCCCCCGTTATGCACTGAACACGTTTCTGCTGGTGACGATGGTTCTCGCCGGCCAGTTGGTGCTCTGTACCTTTGCCGCCTACGGGTTTGCCGCCTGGAGTTTTCGCGGCCAGACGGTGGCCTTCTCGCTGGTACTCATCCAGTTGATGATCACCCCGGAGATCCTGATCGTCGAGAACTACAAGACCTTGGCCGGGCTCGGCCTGACGGACACCATCCTCGGGATCGGTCTGCCCTATATGGCAAGCGCTTTCGGCATTTTTTTGTTGCGTCAGGCCTTCAAGTCGACCCCGAAGGAACTTGAAGAGGCGGCCCGCCTGGAAGGGTGCGGGCCGCTCGGTGTGCTCTGGCGGGTCTACATCCCCCTGGCACGGCCTATCTATCTCGCCTATGGCCTGGTATCGGTCAGCCACCACTGGAACAACTTCCTCTGGCCGCTCGTCGTCACCAACTCGGTGACAACCCGGCCGCTGACCGTCGGACTCGCCATTTTCGGCGCCCCGGAGTCGGGCGTGAATTGGTCGGTAATCTCGGCGGCAACCCTTCTCTCCGTCGCCCCGCTACTGATCGCCTTTCTGCTCTTTCAGCGACAATTCGTGCAATCATACATGCGCGCCGGCATAAAGTAGGAGAAAAAAGAGAAAAAAGGGGACAGTCCCCAAAAAAAGGGGACAGTCCCCTTTTTTCTCTGTTATTTTCAGGATGTGCTGCGGCGGTTTTGCTCGTCCCAGAAATCATAGCCGACGTCGCTCAGGTCGAAGCGCGGGCCGTCGTAGAGGAAATCGTGGAAATGTACGATCACCTGCTCCGCGTCGATGAGCACCACCGCATAGGCCGGCGGTTCATGACTGCCCGGGATATCGCCGGTTTCGGAGAAATCGAGCCAGACCTGGTGGTTCGTGGCCCGCAGGGTGCTGAACGGAATTCCGCACCAGGAGCCGGCCATCGGTCGATGGACGTGGCCGAAGAAGATATGGCGAATTCGCGAAAAATAGGGTTTGAGCCGGGATTTGAACAGCTCCATCTGGACCATGCCGATCCTGTCCATCGCCGGTATCCCGACCCGAAACGGCGGGTGATGCATGAACAGGAAGACCGGCTGGCCGGGACTCTCCTCGAGGCGCTCGACCAACCAGTCGAGCCGCTGTTCGTCGTAGTGGCCGGCATGGGAGCCGGGCACCGTGGTATCGAGAAAGTAGAGCCGGCCGACATCAGACTCCATCGTGCGCTGATAACCGCCGGCCTGATCGTCCGCCAGAGCGTCCTGAAAAACCTCGTGAAACATGCCCTGTTCATCGTGATTGCCAAGCAGCAGGCGCACCGGTACCAGCGATTGTGCCAGAATCTCGCGCAGACAGAGGTATGACCGGCGATCGCCGAAATGGGTCAAATCACCGGTGATGACGATCACCTCGGCATCGGCATGGTGGTCGTTGATGTCGGCGATGCAGGCTTCGAGCCGATGGCAGGGATTGAGCCCGTAGAGTGTCTCGTCACGGCCGACCAGGTGGGTGTCGGTCAGATGGATCAGTTTCATGGAGATGCTCCCTGGATGGGCGAAACCGGCTGTTCACCGGTCCCGCCGAGAATGATGAAACGACGGGTCAACTGGATTTTTTCGGCAGCAGTTTCTGTACGTCGTCGCGCATGTCCTCGAGGACGCTGCGCGGCTCACCGGCACGATTGCCGGTAACGATCGAGTTCATGTGATCCTTGATGACATCGGTAATCTTCAAGCCGTTCTCCCCCGGAAAGGCATACCACTTGGTGAGAATCGGCAGCTGTTTGACGGCGGTGTAGTTATTCGGGTTTTTATCGTAGAAATCCTTCAGGTAGACTTCGTTGGCAAGTCGGTTCGGCGGCATGTAGCCGGTGGTTTTGGCGACGATCGAGGCGCCGAACGGGCCGGTCGCCAATTTTACATATTCCCAGGCGGCCTTTTGCCGCTCCGGGTCGGCGGCGACGATCATCGCCACGTTGCCGCCGGCCGGCAGCCGCCCGTCGCCGGGACGCACATCCGGGAAGACATGGGTTTTCAGCGTGAATTTGCCGCCGATCATCTCGGTGGTCTTGGCCAGATCGGAGGTTGACGTGATATGCACGCCGGTCTTGCCGGCGGCAAAGGTGGCCCGGGCATCGGGCTGGGAGAGGTTCGGCATGTTCGCCTCGGTAACAAAGCGGGCCAGCGTATCGATGGCAAATTGCCCGGCCGGCCCGTCGAAGGCGACCCGGGATTCGTCTTCAGTCAGCATACTGCCGCCTTGGGCGAAGACCGGCGCCTGCCACAACCAGTTTCCCGTGATATCCCAGACATAGGTCATACTGTTGATGTCCGGTCCGAGCGCATCGATCTTCTTGACCAGGTCGATAACGCCGTCCCAGGAGGTCGGCAGGTTGTCCGGATCGCCGCCGGCCTGCTGTACCAGGTCGAGATTCCAATAGGTGATCGGCAGGGAAATCGCGAACGGCAGCGCGTAGACCGTGCCGTTCTGGGTACCGATATCGAACATCGCCTGGTGAAAGCCTTCCTTCTCGAAATCTTTTTCCGCGGCGATGAAATCATCGAGCGGTGCGGCGATCTCGCGGTCGACCAGGATGCGCACCCGGTTCAACCCCTGGAACGTGACATCGGGCAATTGACCGGTGACCGCCTCCCGCAGCACCTTCTGGGTGGCCTCTTCATACGAATCGTAAGCGGCGCGGAACGTGACGGTGATGTCAGGGTGCTGTTTGGTGAATTCCGCGGCGATCTGCCGATGGGTTTCGTTGAACAACTCCCCGTACGGGTACTGCACGACGATCTCGGTGGCGGCCTGGGCGCCCGACAGGACCGTCAGGCTCGCCAGGGCGGCGGTTGCCAGTGCTTTCTTCAACATGGTGTCTACTCCTTTCCTGTTTCGTGTTGGTGGGTTTATTTGATGCCGGTCAGGGCGATGCCCTCGATAAACCGGCGCTGGGCAAACAAAAAGGCGACGACCAGGGGCGCGATAATGACGGTCGCCGCCGCCATCAGGGGGCCGAAATCGGTGCCCGCTTCCTGGTTGCGAAAGACCGCCACCCCGAGCGGCGGGGTCAGCAGATGATCGCTGTTAATGACGATCAGCGGCCAGAAATAGTCGTTCCAGTGGGCCACCACCGAAAAGATGCCAAATGCAGTCAAGGCCGGCACCGCGGTCGGCAGCATGATCCGCCAAACGATACCGAACTCGGTGATGCCGTCCATCCGGGCGGCATCGACCAGATCGTCCGGAACGGTCATGAAAAACTGGCGCATCAGGAAGATGCCGAATACCGAAATGGTAAACGGTACGATCAGCGCGGCGTAGCTGTCGAGGATTCCCAGATGATGAAAGAGCAGGAACAGCGGCACCGATATCGCATGGGGCGGAATGAGCAGACAGAGCAGAATCGCCATGAACAGGACCTGCCGCCCGGCAAAGCGCAACTTGGCCAGCGCATAGGCGCACGGCAGGGCGACGATCACCTGCAGAGTGAAAATGGCGGCGGTAACCACCAGGCCGTTTATCAGAAAGCGTACCAGGGGTGCCTTGGTGAAGGCGGCCGTATAGTTTTCCAGTATGGCCGGGTCCTGCGGCCAGAGGCGGATATGGTCGAGAAAGATTTCCGCCGGCGGCTTGATCGAGGTGGCGATCATCCAGACAAAGGGCGCCAGCATGAAAGCGGCGCCGGCCAGCAGCAGCAGATGGCGAAGAATGATAAAACCGATGGGGCGTCTGAGGCTCATTGGTAATGCACCTTCCTGTCGGACAGGGTGATCTTGACCACGGTCAGCAGCAGCACGAATGCCAGGAAAATCACGGTAATCGCCGCCGCATAGCCGGAGCGGAAAAATTCGAAGCCCTCGGCATACATGGTATACAACAGGACCTCGGTGGCCTTGTTCGGCCCCCCTTTGGTCAGCACATGAACTGCGTCGAAAACCTGAAAGGAGCGAATCGACGTGATGATCACGACAAACAGGGTCACCGGGCCGAGCATCGGCCAGGTGACCAGACGAAAACGCTCCCAGGGGCCTGAGGCGCCGTCTATTTCGGCGGCATCGTAGAGAAAACGGGGGATTGACACGATGCCGGCAAGAAAGAGCACCATATTGAAACCAACCGCCTGCCAGATACCGATGACGGCCAGCACAGAGAGCGCCAGATCGCCGTCGCTCAGCCAGTTCCGCGGGCTCAGGCCGATCTGTTTGAGCAGCAGGTTGACCAGACCGAATTGCGGGTGGAGCATAAACTCCCAGACGATGGCCATGGCGATCAAGGTCGCCATCACCGGCAGAAAATAGACCGCCCGATAAAACGCTTTGCCGCTCTCCCCCCCCTCGATGAGCAGCGCTATGCCGAGACCGAGCAGTACCGATCCGGGAACGACGATGGCGACATAGATCAGGGTATTGACCAGCGACTTCCAGAAGACCCGGTCGGCAAAGAGTTCCGCATAGTGCGACAGACCGATGAACGACAGGCTGCGGGCCCCGAGCTGGTAATCGGTCAACGACAGGATCGCCACCGCCAGCAGCGGGCCGATCAGCAGCAGCAGCATCAGCAGCACCGCCGGCGCGCTCAGGGCATAGGCGGCAAGCGCCGTGCGTCGTTTGACCAGTCGCCTGTCGTTGACCAGCGCCGAGATGCGCCGGGACAGCGTCGGCACACGTATCTGCTCACGCACAGGCCGCCTCCCGATATGACGTGTCTTGAGAAAAGGCGAAGGCCAGGCGCTTGCCCTGCTCGTCAAACAACAGGGGCAGCTTGACGGACAGGTCGATGCCGATGTTTTCGCCGATCTCATAGCGGCGACCGTTGGGCGCGGTACGCACCACCAGCCGGGTCTGATCGGTTTCGCCGACCCGAATGTGGACGAGCAGGTCGCTGCCGAGGTTTTCCAGATAGGCGACACTGCCGCGCATCTGGGCCCCTGCCGGATCGGCCAGCGCGGCGTGTTCGGGGCGAAAGGCAAGGCGCACCATTTGCTCGGGCGGGCCGGCCACCGCCGGTAGCCTGCCGCTGCCGTCGACCGCCAGGGCGCCGCCGGGCTTGACCGCGGTGGCCAGCACATTGATCTTAGGACTGCCGATAAACTCGGCAACCCGCAGATCTATCGGGTCGTTATAGACGACATCGGGGGTATCGACCTGCAGCATCACCCCGTCCATCATCACCGCGATCCGGTCGGACATCGTCATCGCCTCGGCCTGATCGTGGGTGACATAGAGAAAGGTGGTCTGCAATTGCCGATGCAATTGGGCGATTTCGGCGCGCATATGGACCCGCAGTTTGGCATCGAGGTTGGAAAGCGGTTCATCCATGAGAAAAGCCTTGGGCTGACGAACCATGGCTCGCCCCAGCGCCACCCGCTGCCGCTGCCCCCCGGAAAGCTGGCCGGGCTTGCGGCCCAGGAGATGATCGATGCCGAGCATGGCGGCGGCCATCTGCACTTCCCGGCCAATGTCCTTCTCGATCCGTCGTCCACCCGGCAATACGTGACGTACCAGGGGCAGCCGCTGAAGCGAGTTCAACCGTCGCATCCGCAGCGGCACGGCGATGTTCTGCGCCACCGTCAGGTGCGGATAAAGGGCGTATGACTGAAAAACCATCGCCAGATCCCGGTCTCGCGGCCTGAGGCTATCCACCGCCCGGCCGCCGATGCTGACCGTGCCCCCGCTCTGGTATTCCAGTCCGGCGACAATGCGCAGCAGGGTCGATTTCCCGCACCCTGAGGGTCCGACGAGGGTCATGAATTCACCGGGCTCTATGTTCAGCTCGATCTGCCGCAATACGTCGATGCCACTGTAGGTTTTCGTCACGCTCGATATGTCGATGCCAGCCATGTCTCCACCATCCGGGTCTTGAAAACGCTGCTTTACTGCTATCGCCGTCGCGCATCGCTCTCACCCCTACACCCTGCCGCGCCCGTATTGGTGCTGCTCGCTCGTTCCGGGGAGGGATGCGTTGGTAACGACAATTCCTGTTTACCAAGCTATTGTTAGAGCGGTGTTAATATTTCAGCATAAAAACAAAATATATTGAAATAATTTCATTTTTGTATGAATATTAGTCGGATTATATCGTTTTGATTTATTTATATCAGACAGTTAACACGTATCTTAAAAACATGAAAACGGACTATAACGACAATTATCTCGTCGATCTCGACGGCACCTTGATTCAAGGCGGCGCGCCGTTGCCGGGCGCACGCCGGTTCTTTCAGCAGTTCGGCGATCGGTCGGCCATTGTCTCCAACAACTCGACCCACACCGCCGAGTCCCTGGCGAAGCAACTCGGCGCCTGCAACGTGCCGATCCTCTCGGAGCGGATAATCACCGCCGGCGAACAGAGTCTGATGCTGATCGCCAGGCGGTATCGCGATGCCCGCGTGCTGCTGGCGGCAAGCGATGATATTCGACGACGCGCCGTCGATCTCGGGATCGACATCGTCGCGCAGCGGGCCGATGTCGTCCTCGTCTGCCGGGACACCGCCTTTTCCTACGACAAACTGCAACGCATTGTCAGCGAGCTGGCCCGAGGCGCGAAACTGATCGCCGCCAACCCGGATCTGAGCCATCCGGGGGCCGGCGGGATCCCGGTACCGGAGACCGGCGCTCTGCTGGCGGCAATTGAAAGCTGCTGCCGCATCAAAGCCTCGCACGTGGTCGGCAAGCCCGGGCCGGATCTTTTCCTGGCGGCCCTGGACCGTTTCAACTGGAAGGCCAAGCATACATGGGTGATCGGTGACAACGAACTGACCGATATTCAGGGAGCGTCATTGTTGGGCATGCGGTCCGTTTTGGTCGGTCCCACGGCTCGCATTGAATCCCTGGAAGCGCTCAACACGCTGCTTGGCCGCGGCCGCGCCATCGGAGCAGGCGCTGATCTCGATGCCTGAGCCGCGCCGCGGCTCTCTGTGTGCAGCAAGATTCGCAGCACGGCCGGAAAGCATCGGCGACATGTTTCAGGGCATCTCAGGCAGCTCGACGAAGACCGAGTAAAACGCCCAGCCGAATCGATCACGGCTTGCTCCGCGGTTGAAAGTTGGCAGGACACGGGGTAAAGCTGTATTTTAAGGTAACCGACAACACACGAAAAACCGTAACAACCGACCGGGAGCAGGCTGCGAGCCGCCCTCTGAAGACAGCCGGCAACAGGGTGCAACCTATCTTTTGAAGCCAGCCGGGGGACAGGTCGAAACCGGTCCCCCGGCTCATTGACATGGTGATTATTGATGCGCAACAGCAAGATGCAGGGTGAAGCACCACACGACAAACACCGGGAGGCCGGTAAGGTTACCGGTGTACTGGCCAGGCTGGAAGGGATTCTGCCCAGTTTGGGGCCCAAGGCCACCCGCATTGCCGAGTTTATTCTGCGCCGCCCCGAGGACGTCATCCATATGTCGGTCACCGAGGTGGCCGAGCTGGTCGAGTCCAGCGAAGGCAGCGTGGTCGGTCTGTGTCAGCGCATTGGCCTGGCCGGTTTTCAGCAGCTGAAAATCGGCGTTGCCACCGATCTGGTACAACCAGTGCAGTTCATTCACGAAGACCTCAAACAGACGGACACCCCGACCGAGGTCGTGGCCAAGATCACGCACAGCAATATCCAGGCGTTGTACGATACCCAGTCGATCATCGATGTCGCCGAGCTGGAACGGGCGACGACGGCCATCAGCACCGCCGGACGGGTGGAAGTCTACGGCATCGGCAGTGCCGCACCGATTGCCGAAGACGCGCACTACCGGATGCTGCGCATCGGCCTCAACAGCAAGGTCGAGATCGATTCGCATCGCCAGGCGATCAGCGCCTCGCTCACCGGACCGGATGTCGCCACCCTGACCATCTCTCATTCCGGCAGCACGCGGGAGACCATCGACGCGACCCGGCTTGCCAAAGAAGCCGGCGCCACGACCATTGGTATCTCGAATTACGGCCGCTCTCCGATTCAGGCCTACACCGATATCATCTTGTATACCATGGCCAAAGAAACCAGATTCCGAACCGAGGCGATGACCAGCCGGATCGCCCAGCTGTGCATCGTCGACATCCTGATTGCCTGCCTGGCGCTGCGAAACTACGAAACAACCGTCGCCACCATCAAGCGAACCTTTGACACTCTTTCCTTAAAGCGTTTTTAGCCCCGGGATCGACATGGAGAAAAAGGGGACGGAAAAAAGGGGACTGTCCCCTTTTTTCCGACAGTTTATCTGCTCCCGACAAAATGCAGCAAAATCATTGCCGGTCTTTCCGGTGTCAGGTAAATTGAGATGACTGGGGGGGGTGACGTGGTCTGAACTCTATGAATACAACGGTTTCGATATATCGTTTTCCCCCTCCTGCTGACGAGCCGACCACCCTGCCAGTTGCCGCCGTTCTTCGCCCGGCGCGATGTTGCCTTCTGTTGCTTTTGCTGCTGCTTCTCGGTGCCGGCCCGGAGGTCTGCCGGGCGCAGGCGGCCGAACTGCCGGTGAAGATCGGGGTGCTGGCCATCCGCGGCAAAGCGGTGGCGAACCAGCGCTGGCATTCAACGGCCAATTATCTGAGCAGCTATATCCACGGCCATCGGTTTTCCATCGTTGCTCTGGAACATTTCGAGATCGAAGACAGCATCAAAAACGGGGATATCGATTTTGTCCTGCTCAACCCCCTGCTCTATGTGGAGTTCGAGGAGCGCTACGGCATCAATCGCATTGCGACGCTGAAGGAAGAACGGCTCGGGCAGGCCTACTGGCAATACGGCGGGGTCATCTTCAGCCGGGCCGACCGCACCGACATCCGCTCCCTTGCCGACCTGGAGGATACTCGCTTGGCAGCTGTCGCCGAAGAGTCGCTGGGCGGCTGGCAGATGGCCAAACGGGAGCTGGTGGAGCGCGGCATCAAGCCGGACTCCTTCTTTGGCGAAGTTGTCTTTTCCGACAACCACTATGACGTGGTGCGCGCGGTCACCGACGGGCAGGTCGACGCCGGAACGGTACGGACCAATGTGCTCGAAGAGTTGGCGGCGGCTGGCAGAATCAAGCTTGAGGATTATTACCCATTTCCCGCCCTGGCGGAAAACGCCAAGCAAACCCCCTATTTCTGCACCACCCGGCAATACCCGAACTGGCCGATCGCCAAGGTCAGGCATACCCGAGACGAGCTGGCAGAACAGGTAAGCATCACCCTGCTGCAGATGAAGCCTTATTTTACGGCCGCCATCGCCGCCCAGTGTGCCGGCTGGACCATCCCACTTGATTACCAGCCGGTCCACGACCTGATGCGCACGCTGCACCTGGGATCGTACCAGAGTTTCGGCACGGTCAAACTCACCGATGTCCTTCGCGCCTACGGGGTGGTCATCGGGCTGGCCGGCGCGCTGTTTGCGGTGCTCGCCCTGTTTACCTTCAAGGTCATGAGGCTTAACCGTGAAATCAACAAGTCGCATCAATCACTGAAAAAAGAGATCCAGCAGCATATCACGCTCGATGAAGAGCTGAAAAAGGCCAAGGAGATGGCGGAGGCGGCCACGAGGGCAAAGAGTGAATTCCTGGCCAATATGAGCCACGAGATCCGCACCCCGATGAACGGCATCATCGCCGCCACCGATCTGGCCCTGAGCGAGTCGTTGTCCCCGACCGTGGAGGAATACCTGCACATCGTCCAGAACTCCTCCTACTCCCTGCTCGGGATCATCAACGATATCCTCGACTTTTCCAAAATCGAAGCCGGCCAGCTGGAGCTGAAGGAAAGAGTCTTCAAACTCGATGAAACCTTCGACCAGGTCATCGACCTGTTCACCCACCAGGCCGCGGAAAAAGGCATCGAGCTGATCGTCGATATCGACGCCAAGACGCCGCGTATCCTGCTCGGCGACCCCTTGCGCCTGCAGCAGATCCTCACCAACCTGATCAGCAATTCGATCAAGTTCACCCCGGCCGGCGGCAGTATCGTCATCAGTGTTACCGGAGGTCCGGTAACAACGGACGAACATCGTGCCGACCCGGTGGAGCTGCGCTTTGCCGTCAAAGACAGCGGCATCGGCATTGCCCCGGAATTTTTGCCGTTTCTGTTCGAACCCTTCACCCAGGGTGATGGCTCGACAACCCGCAAACACGAAGGAACCGGTCTCGGGTTGAGTATCTGCAAGCAGTTCGTGACGATGATGGGCGGCAGCATTTCGGTGGAGAGCTCCCTCGGCGAGGGTTCGACGTTTTTCTTTACCGTCCGGTTGCGTCAGGCGGGAACCATACCGGCCGTCAAGAATAAATTCCCCGAGGATATCCGCGGACTCAATGCGCTGATCGTCGACGATCTCCCTGAAAGCAGGATGATTATCGCCAAGATTCTGGGCACGCTCGGCTTTACCGTCGAGACCCTCTCGTCCGGGGAAGACGCTTTAAAGCGGCTGCAACCGGACGAATTGAGCGATAAGCCGGTGCACCTGATCATGATGGACTGGAAGATGCCGGGACCCGACGGTATCGAGACCACCCGGATGATCAGAAAAGAGTTGCATCTGACCATCCCGATCATCATCATGACCGCCTTTGCCAAGGACGTGCAGCGGGGCGAAGCGGAATCGGTCGGCGCCAACGGTTTTCTTTCCAAGCCGATCTTCCAGTCGACGCTGTTCGACGCAATCATGGACGCTTTCGGCAAGGAAGGCGGGCACACGACCCCCGTCCACCATGACTTCACTACCCGCACCTCGATGTATCGCAAGCACCTGAATGGATATCGCGTCCTGCTCGTTGAGGACAACCTGACCAATCAACAGGTGGCCCAGGCCATTCTGCAGACCGCCGGCATCAAGGTGACCATTGCCGGCAACGGCAAGGAAGCGGTCGAACTGGCCGACTGTACCCAATTCGATGCCATTTTAATGGACATTCAGATGCCGGTAATGAACGGCTATGAAGCAACCCGGATGATCCGTGCCAAAGCCTCGTGCACCAAACTGCCGATCATCGCAATGACTGCCCATGCAATGAAAGGCGACGAAGAAAAGTGCCTCGAGGCCGGCATGGACGGCTACATAGCCAAACCGATCAACCAGGAACGGCTCTTTCACGTGCTCTGGCGCTTTTTGCGCGGTCACCGGCCGAAGATGGATCCGGGCGCCCCGGCCGAGCCTGCCGAAGCAGCGAGGCCGATGCACCACCAGCACCCGGGATCGGCCGTCCCAACCGGAGATACTTCGCACCCCGAAAACGGGCCGCCGCCGGAGCCTTCCGCTCCCGCCGACGGACAAGCGCAGGGCCGGCTCGATGACGCCGCCGCCCGGCTCGAGGCGGTGAATTCGGTTATAGATATTGACGCGACCCTGAGCGCTCTGGGCATCGATGCCGAGACCCTGCTCAAGATCCTGATCAGCTTTTTCCATGACAACCGCACCACCGCTGCTGCACTTGAGCGCGCGCTGCAGGAGCAGGACCGCGGCAAACTCCGGCAGATCGCCCATAAACTCAAAGGCAGCGGCGCCAGCATCGGTGTGCCCGGCCTGGCAACGGCAGCACAGCAACTGGAGACCGCCTGCCGGGAAAACGAATCCGAACGCTGTAGCGGCGAGCCGTTTGTCACGCTGGTTGAAACCGTGAGCGAGATATTGACCCGGGTCCTGGACACACTGCAGACCCTTGAGCGGAGCGAGCACGGCGCTTTCGATTCAACGCCGGACGAAATGGACCTGCCGGAGCTGTTTGCAGAACTTGAGGCGGCGGTCGACCGCGCCGATCCGGAAGAAATCAGTGCCTTGTTTGCCAGGGTTCACCACCGGGCCGCCCGGCATCGAAAAATCGACCAGCCGCAACTCGAGACGCTGGCCGCGAGGATCGAACGTTACGACTACGAACAAGCAAAAGAAATTCTCGGACAGCTCCGCCACCAGCTGAAGGATGCTCCATGAGCCAAGAGAGCCCCCTCGTCCTGATCGTCGACGACAACCCCACCAATATCGATCTGCTGGTCGCCACCCTGAAAAAAGACTACCGGCTCGGCATTGCCAAACGCGGCCAGCAGGCCATCGATTACGCCCGGAAATTCCTGCCGAACCTGATCCTGCTCGATATCATGATGCCGGAGATGGATGGCTATCAGGTCTGCGCAACACTGAAAAAGGATGAATCAACCGCCTCGATCCCAATCATCTTCATCACCGCGATGCAGGATACCGCCAGTAAAACGAGAGGGTTCGAGGAGGGAGCCGTCGATTATATCACCAAACCGTTTCATGCCGCCGAAGTACTGGCCCGGGTCAGAACCCATGTCGAGTTGGACCAGGCAAAGACGCAGTTGATGTCGCAGAACACGCTGCTGGAACAAAAAGTACAGTCCAAGACAACGGAACTGCGGGAAATGCTCGACAGCAGCATCGTCAGCATGGCCCGCATGGTGGAAATCAGAGACCCCTACACGGCGGGACACCAGCAGCGGGTCGCCCAACTGGCCTGTGCCATTGGTGTTAACATGGGGTTGTCAAAGCATGTCATTGAAGGTATCCGGATCGCCAGCCTGCTGCATGATGTGGGCAAGATCCGGATCCCGGTCGCCATTCTCAGCCGGGCCGGCACGCTGCTTGATGCCGAGTTGGAAGTGATCAAAATTCACTCCCAGATCGGTTTCGAGATCCTCAAGAACATCCCTTTTCCCTGGCCGGTCGCCCAAATGGTCTTTCAGCACCACGAACGGCTGGACGGATCCGGCTATCCGCTCGGCCTGCGGGAGGCCGACCTGCTGCTCGAGTCGAAGATCCTGACAGTCGCCGACGTGACCGAGGCGAAAAGCTCCTTCCGCCCCTACCGGCCGGCCCTCGGTCTGGAAGCGGCAATTGCCGAACTCGCGGAATATCGGGGAATCTATTACGACAGGGATGGAGTGGACGCCTGCCTGGAGTTGCTCAAAGACGGATTCACCTTCGCCGACGTCGAGGACCAAGAGGGCAATCCGATCCTCTGCGTCTCCTCCCCGGACTGTGGAATAAAGCCCAGCTAAACAAACCGCGGGACAGGGGTTAACCTGGCCCGCGGGTGGTAGTTTGCTGAGGACGGGTTAAAACCTGGCCCGCGGATGGTAGGTTGCTGAGGACAGGTTAACCCTGGCCC
>CAYSSK010000021.1:17284-23499 GCA_964433645.1 uncultured Desulfofustis sp. | reverse complement strand
TAAAACCTGGCCCGCGGATGGTAGGTTGCTGAGGACAGGTTAACCCTGGCCCGCGGGTGGTAGTTTGCTGAGGACAGGTTAACCCTGGCCCGCGGATGGTAGGTTGCTGAGGGCAGGTTAAAACCTGGCCCGCGGATGGTAGGTTGCTGAGGACAGGTTAACCCTGGCCCGCGTGGTAGTTTGCTGAGGACAGGTTAAAACCTGTCCCGCAGATGGAGGGGGTTAGTCACCCAGACAGGTGCCGACATCGCGGGCGCTGTCGATCCAGCTGTGGTCGGGCGGCACCACCCTGCGCTTGTTGACCACCTCCTTGAGGGGGACCGGTTCGGTGCTATCACCGCGGACGGCCACCATGACGCCGCCGATCCCTTCGTCGATGTAGCGGACGCAGGCGCTGCCGAGCTTGGTCGCCAGCACCCGGTCGGTGGCCGACGGCGTACCGCCCCGCTGCAGGTGTCCGAGAATGGTCAGTCGTGATTCGAGCCCGGTCATCTCTTCCAGTTGCTGCGATAAACGCAGCGTGTGAGTGGAGCGCTGCCGGGCAAAGGAAGCATAGGCGTCCTGGGCCTTTTTCCTGCTTTTGCTCTTGCTGTTCTTGCTGCCCGACTCCTTGGCCTTGACCTTTTCTTCACGGAGATTGTCCAGCGTCCTCTTTTCATTGACCGACAAGGCGCCCTCGGCGACCACGACAATACTGAAATTTTTACCCCGCTGCTGCCGATGCCGGATGGCCCGGACGATCTTTTCCCGATCGTAGGGGATTTCCGGGATCAGGATTACGTCGGCCCCGCTGGCGATGCCGGCGCCAAGGGCCAGCCAGCCGGCATTGTGCCCCATCACTTCGACGACGATTATCCGGTGATGACTGTGGGCGGTCGAATGCAGGCGGTCGATGGCCTCGGTGGCGATCTCCATCGCGGTATCGAAACCGAACGTGACGTCGGTGCCATAGACATCGTTGTCGATGGTTTTCGGCAGGGTCAGGATATTGAGACCGCGTTCGGCCAGCCTGAAGGCATTTTTCTGCGTGCCGCCGCCGCCGATGCAGACCAGCGCGTCCAGGTTCTGGCGGTGATAATTGTCGCAGATCACCTCGGTCATATCCATCATTTCACCGCCGACCGGCATCTTGTGCGGCTTGTCGCGACTGGTGCCGAGGATAGTGCCGCCCAGCGTAAGAATCGAAGAGAGCATCGCCCTCTCCAGGCGCAGCAGCCGGTTTTCCATCAATCCCCGGAAGCCGTCGCGAAAGCCGACCACCTCCATGCGCCCGGTATCCAGCGCCGTCTTGCCGATCGCCCGAATGGCCGCATTCAATCCCGGACTGTCGCCACCCGACGTCAATACACCGATATGCCTGCTCATGGTATTACCTCTCCGGATATTTCTGAGGGCGGCCGAGCAAAAGGACTTTCCGCCCGACCACTGCATTGCATGCGAACATCATACCCCGGCGCTGCCGATTTTCAGCCAGAACGGCAGCAGCTCCCCGGCCTCGCCGATTATTGCACGCGGCTCGATATCGATCAGCAGATAGAGCTTATCCAAACCAAGTCCAAAAAGCACGGAGACAATGGCCACCGCCAGAAGATACCTGAGGGGGCCCATTTTGCCAAGTACCTGGACCAGGAGCGACAGCGAGGTGATGTTGGTTGCCGGGCAGCGCCGCCTTGAACACCGAGCGATGCCGGCCGTATTGCAGGTGCCGGGCGATGAGCTGCTGGTTGACGAAGACCTTGATGCCGCCGGCGGCCAGGATACCGAGAATGATATAGGGCGACGAATCGAGCAGGATCCGCCAAATTTCGATGCCGATGTCGGTGCTATCGCTTATGTCACTATGCCGCCTTTGGGAGTTGCTTCACGGGCATGCTCGACGGCCGTCTCGACCAATCGCATGACATGCTCGTCGGCCAGCCGATAATAGAGCACCTGGCCGTCCCGCCGGTTTTTGACCAGATTGGCGCTGCGCAGAAGGCGCAGCTGGTGGCTGGCCGCCGACTCGCTGACGCCGAGCAGGGCGGCCAGGTCGCAGACGCACATTTCCTGAACGGCCAGCGCATTGACGATGGTCAACCGGCCGGGATCGGCCAGGGCCTTGAACAGACTGCAGACCGTCTCGGCCGGCGGCAGCCTGCCCAGCGCCTGCCGGGCTGCGGCCAGCCGGTCTTCATGGATGATTCTGCGTTCGCATCGGTCTTCGTTCATAGCTTTCCTCTTTATATGAATATATGTACATATATTAGATTGTTCGCGAGAAAGTGCAATAAGCTGATGCATTTTCCCCGGTCATGATCCATAATGGATGCATTCAATTGCTGTCCCGGCTGCCGGAACACCGGGACAAGCCACACAACCCGCTGACAAAACCCATGTCCGGAACACTCTACATCGTCGCCACGCCGATCGGCAATCTCGAGGACATGACCGGCCGCGCCGTGCGCACGCTGCGCGAAGTCGACGTGATCGCGGCCGAGGATACCCGGCATACCCGCAAGTTGCTCAGCCATTTCACCATCGCCACGCCGCTGGTCAGCTATTATCGGGAAAAAGAGACCCAGCGCGCCGCCGAACTGATCGAACAGCTTGTCGGCGGCGCCTCGGTGGCCCTGGTCAGCGACGCCGGGACACCGGGCATCAGCGATCCCGGCGCCATCCTGGTCAGACAGGCCCGGGCGGCGGGCCTGCCCATCGTGCCGATCCCGGGACCGTCGGCACTCAGCGCCGCGGTCTGCTGTGCCGGGCTCGATCCCGGCAGCTTCCTGTTTCTCGGTTTTGCGCCGGCCAAAGGCGCCCAGCGGCGCACGCTGCTGCAATCACTGAAAACCAGCCCCTATCCGCTCGTCTTCTACGAGTCGCCGCATCGCATCGTCTCCCTGGTCAAAGACTGCGCCGAACTGCTCGGCGACCGGGTCGTACTCTGGGCCCGGGAGATCAGCAAACTCTACGAAGACATCGAGGAATCGACGCTGCACCAGCTGGCCCAGCGCATCGACGGCAGCAAGATCCGCGGCGAGCTGGTGCTCGTCATCCACCCCGGGACCGTCCACCAGCCGGCCGGCGACACGCTCGACGAGATCCTCTGCTGGTACCGCGATCAGACAGAGCTGTCGCTGAAGGATGCCTGCCGCGCGGTTGCGGCCGATCTCGGGGTCGGCCGCTCGGAGATTTACCAGCGCGCCCTTGAATTGTGGCAGAAGCGCTGACACCAGCCACGAGGAGCACCATGAGAACCTGCGTCACTCCCGACGGAACCTTTTGCTACGGCATCCACGCCCCCTCTTACACGGTCCGCTTGCTGCGCCGACGCAGCCGGATCGAGTCGCTGGGCAGCTGCGAAAACGGCGGCGAGGTGCTCAATACCGCCAACTATCCCGACGGCGACGTGGCGGTTCCCGAGGCCGACCGGATCTACGAGATCGCCAACGCCCTGCCGTTTCGCGGCACCACCTATATCGGCAAGGCCTGGGCCGACCGCAGTAGTGCAGAGCCCGAGCGGATCAGGATCCCGGCCCCGCCGCCGGTGTCGCTGACGGCGCTGCTGGCCGGGTACGGCCAACCGGCGACCCTGATCGAGTCCTTGCCGCGGCCGCTGCAGCTGGCCCTGGCCACCACCTCCACCGACCCCGACGACCTGGTCCGGTTGGCCCGCTGCAGCTGCTCTTTTACCGTCGCCGACGACGGCCGGCCGACCGGCCTTTACTATCGGTGCGAAGGGGACAGCACGCGACGACCGGTCATCGACGACCACGACCTGTTCGAAGCAGTGGCCAACAACCCGGCCCTGCCCGACGAGTACAAGATCGCCATGGTTATTCGCCCCGGCGCCCAGGGCGGCAGCGAAATCGTCGGCGACCACCATGACGGCGACACCCATATCTACGAATACCTGCGGCGCAACTCCTATATCGGCGGCGGCCACTATGCGGCCAACATGGCCGAGGATGCGATCCGCTATCGGGTCGGTGAGCTGGGACCCGGTGATATCAGCGGCCTGCGCCATCTCTATTACCAGCGCAGCTACGTCCGGCTCGGCCAGCTGCTCGGCCTCGATGCCGGCACCACCGCGCTGTCGGCCGATGAATTGGAGGCCTTGCGGCTGGCCATCCTGGCGCACCTCGACACCGGCCGCCTCGATCTGACAGCGACGCTCTGGGGCTGGAACTACGGTTTTGATTTCGCCCCGTCCGGCTATCGTCTGCATGCTTCACACCAGCAGGTGCATCAGCAGTTCGCGATGATTCCGCGCCGAATCGACGCCTTTGACCACGGCTGCAGCGAGCCGATCGGCGATATGCGTCCCTTTGGCAGCGGCGATATGATCGGCGAGGTCGTCGCCCAGTACCGCAGCCGACACGGCCGCGAATTTTTCACCGACCTGCTCCGGGCCGTCACCACCAATCGCCGCATGGACCAGCGTCAGGACCGTGAGGCCGCGCTGGTCGTCTGGCAGGACGAGCGCGTCATGCTCTTTGTTCCCAAGGCCCAGACCTCGCAATGGGAACTGCAGATCATGACCCTGCCCGGGCCGGATGGCAGCTGGCCCGGCAACATCCTGGAGACCGACCGGGCCACCCGCGCCTCGCTTGACACCGCTCTGCTCGCGGCACAGCAGGCCCTGGCAGGGCGCGGCGCCCGCCTGGTCACCACGATCGAATACCCGAAACCGTTCGACTCTGACGAAACGGCGCAACCGCTGCTCTACAGCCTGCTGCCGAAACTGCCGCAATCGCCGGGCGCTTTCAGCGAAGCGCAATTACGTTTCATCAACGGCCATTACCCCGAAGACTTCGCCGCCGTCTGCCGGCAAAGCCTGGCCACGTGGCTCCGGCAGTCGGCAACCGCCGGGCGCTGAAACGGCGCTCGCCGGTCGACCGCTTATTTTCGGCCTTGTCGAAAACAGCCCCTTTGGTGTAGGTTTATCAGTTCGTCGCGTGCCGGAGAGGCCGGTTCAGACGAGCTGATCAGCAGTTTGGAGCAGAGTATGGACAGTACCAAATATTTCGGCCAGTGGGGAGGCAGCTTTATCCCCGAGGTATTGCACGAGACCTTCCGCCACCTGGAACGCGCCTTTGCCGAGATCAAGAACGATCCGGCCTTCTGGCAGGAGTACACCTCGTTGATGTCGACCTATTCGTGCCGGCCGACGCCGCTCACCCATGCCGAAAACCTCTCGAGCCATTTCGGTGGCGCCCGGATCTACATCAAGCGCGAGGATCTCAACCACACCGGCGCGCACAAGGCCAACAACGTGATGGGCCAGGGGCTGCTGGTCAAGCGGATGGGCAAGACGCGGGTCATCGCCGAGACCGGTGCCGGTCAACACGGCGTGGCTACCGCGACGATGGCCGCCAAATTCGGTTTCTCCTGCACCATCTACATGGGCGAGGAAGATGTGGCCCGCCAGCGCCCCAACGTTTTCTGGATGGAGAAAATGGGCGCCGAGGTAGTCACGGTGCGGGACGGTTCCCGGACCCTGAAGGATGCGATCAACGAGGCCTTTCGCGACTGGGTCACCAATATGGACACCACCCACTACGTCTTCGGCACCGCCTGCGGACCGGCGCCGTTCCCGGCAATGGTATCCTGGCTGCAGTCGATCATCGGCCAGGAGGCCCGGGAGCAGATCCTGCGCCAGCACGGTCGTCTGCCGGCCAGGATTTACGCCTGCGTCGGCGGGGGGTCCAACTCGCTGGGCATCTTCTCGTCATTTCTCGGGGAAGCCGGCACCGAACTGGTCGGCGTCGAGGCCGGCGGCCACGGCCTGAACAGCGGCCAGCACGCCGCCCGTCTCTGCGGCCACGACGCCTCGCCGGGGGTCGCCCAGGGGTACAAGACCATGTTCCTGCAGGACAGCGACGGCCAGATGCTCGATACCCACTCGGTATCGGCCGGCCTCGACTACATCGGCGTATCGCCGATCCTGGCCGACCACTGGGAGAAAAAGACCGTCCGCTTCGAGGCCGCCACCGACCAGGAAGTGATCGAGGCCCTTGACCTGACCATGAAAAAAGAAGGCATCATCCCCGCCCTCGAGTCGGCGCACGCCTTTGTCCAGGCCTTCAAGGAAGCACCGGAGCTGTCGCCCGACGATGCGGTGATCATCAACATGTCCGGCCGCGGCGACAAGGATATCTTTACCATCGCCCAGGCCTTCGACGACCCGTCCTGGAAGGATTTCATCATCCAGCGCGCCGCCGCCTACCAGAAAACAA
>CAYSSK010000021.1:9775-17184 GCA_964433645.1 uncultured Desulfofustis sp. | reverse complement strand
GTCCCCCGGTTACTCGATGGCGAGGATTCGATCAGGAGTGGTAAGCATCATGCGACTTGAGAACTATCTGCGACGGAAGAAAAAGACAAAGGATATCCTGCTGATGACCCATATCGTCCTCGGCTACCCCTCCCTGGAGACAAATCGGGCGGTCATCGAGCAGATGGTGGCCGGCGGCGTGGACTGTATCGAGATGCAGATCCCCTTCTCCGAACCGATGGCCGACGGCCCGGTAATCCTGAAAGCCAACCAGGACAGCATCGCCGGCGGCACGACCATCGAGGATTGCCTCGCCTTCGGCGCCGAGATGAGCAGGACCCATGAGATTCCTTTTCTCTACATGACCTATTACAATATCATCTACAGATACGGGGAGGCCAGGTTTCTCGACCGGGCCGCGGCAGATACCATTGCCGGCCTGATCCTGCCCGATCTGCCGCCCGAGGAAGGCGCCGGACTCTGCGCCGCCGCCCGAAAGCGCGAAGTAGCGCCGATTTTGATCTTCGCGCCGACCTCGACCGATCAGCGGATGCGCGAGCTGAGCGGCCATGGCGCCGGCTTTATCTACTGCACCGCGCGCCGCGGCGTCACCGGCAAACATTCCCAGCTTGACGCCGACTTCGGCACCTACCTGCGGCGCTGCCGGGCCGCCACCGATCTGCCGCTGGCCGTCGGTTTCGGCATCCAGAGCCGTAGCGATGTCGCCGGGTTGATCGGCCTGGCCGACATGGCGGTAATCGGGTCCCAGACCATCAAACTGGTCGACGAGCAGGGCGTGGCCGCCGTCGGCCCGTTTATCGCCACCTTGAACGATATGGGCGGTACCTCATCATGAACGACACCGAGCGGACCAACAGCGAGCTGGGCACCACCGAGGTACTCTGGAATCTGGGCGATCTCTACAGCGGCCCGGACAGCGAATCGTTTCGGCAGGACTGCAGCCGCTGCGAGCAGGAAGCCGGGGATATCGCCGAAAACTACCGCGGCCGGGTCAAACACCTCTTTGCGGCCGAGCTGCTGGAACTGGTATCGCGCCTGGAGCGCCTTGAATCAATGATCGGCAGACTGGCGACCTACGCCTTCCTGCAGTTTACCACCCGGGTCGACAACGCGGCGGCCGGCGCGTTGCAGCAAAGGATCCACGAACTGGCCGACCGCTGCAGCGGCCGGCTGGTCTTTTTCGAGCTGGAGTGGAACAAGCTCAGCGCCAAGCGGGTCCGGCTGCTGCTCGCCGATGATACGCTGGCGCCGTATCGCCATTACCTGGGTAGCCTGCGCCGCTATCGCCCGCATCAGCTCAAGGAGATCGAGGAAAAGCTGCTGATCGAGCTGCGCTCGGTCGGCCGGTCGAGCTGGAACACGCTGTTTGACAAGATCATCGGCACGATGCGCTTCGGTGAGGGGGGCCGCACCGAGGAAGAGGTACTCAGCGATCTCTACCACGCCGACCGCGAGGTGCGCCGCCAGGCCGCCGACGACCTGACCGCCGGCCTGAAGAGCCAGTCCCATATCCTGACCCATATCTTCAACACGCTGGCCGCCGACAAGATGATCAGCGACCGGCTGCGCCGCTACCCGGACTGGATCAGCGCCAGAAACCTCGACAACCAGGTCGACGACGCGACCGTCGCCACACTGGTCGACACGGTAACCGGCCGCTACGACCTGGTCGCCCGCTATTACCGCCTCAAGGCCGGCCTGCTCGGCCTTGACACCCTTGTCGACTACGACCGCTACGCACCGCTGCCGGCGCTGCCGACAATTGCTGTCGGCTGGGAGCGCTGCCGGGATATCGTGCTCGAATCGTTTGCCGGCTTTTCTCCGAAACTGGCTGATATCGCCGCCCGCTTCTTTAAGCGCCGGTGGATCCACGCACCGCTGCAGGCCGGTAAACGCGGCGGCGCTTTTGCCCATCCCGGCACTCCCGACGTCCATCCCTACGTACTGGTCAACTATGCCGGCACGCTGCGCGACGTCTCGACCGTGGCTCACGAGCTGGGCCACGGCGTGCACCAGGTGCTGGCCGCCGAGCGCGGCTACTATAACAGCGACACCCCGCTGGTCCTGGCCGAAACCGCCTCGGTCTTCGCCGAGTTGCTCGTCTTCAAGGCGCAACTCGCGCTGCTCGAGCGCCCCGAGCAGCGCCGCGCCTTTATCTGCCAGAAGCTCGAATCGATCTTTGCCACGGTCTTTCGCCAGGTGGCCATGAACCGTTTTGAGAAATTACTGCACGAAGGGCGGCGCGAGCGCGGCGAGTTGAGCGGCGAAGAACTCGGGGACTGCTGGATGCAGACGCAGCAGGAGATGTTCGGCCACTCGGTGAAGCTGCGCGACGACTACCGCATCTGGTGGAGCTATATCCCCCACTTCCTGTCGACGCCCGGCTATGTCTATGCCTATGCCTTCGGCGAGCTGCTGGTGCTGGCCCTGTATAACCGCTACCTCCAGCAGGGCGCCCCCTTTGTCGAGGCCTACCTCGAACTGCTGGCCGCCGGCGGCTCGGCGACACCGGCGGAGCTGCTCAAACCGTTTGCTATCGAACTCGATGACCCGTCGTTCTGGAACCAGGGATTGCAGGTGATTGACGGCATACTGGCAGAAGTCGAAGTCAACGAGCGGGGGGACAGGTTTTAAACTTTTATTTGTTGCGCCGCCAGTGGGGGTGGGTGATCCGCCATTTGCGGATCTTGTAGTTGAGGGCCCGCGGGCTGATGCCGAGTTTGGACGCGGCGTTTTTCTGGACCCAGAGCGATTCCTCCAGGGCCTTGACGATCAGGTCCCGTTCATGTCCCGCCAGCGATCCGTTGACGTCCTGGGCGATCCGATCACTGTGGCGGCGTCGGTCGACCACGTACAGCCCCGGCCCGTTTTCCCTGATGCGGCGAGGCGGCAGGGCCAGATTGGCGAGGGTGATCTCGTTTTTTTCTTCAAGAATCACGGCCCGCTCGATGGTATTGGCAAGCTGCCGGATATTGCCGGGCCAATCGTAGGAGAGGACGGCCTGGAGCGCCTCTTCGGAGAACCCGGAAATCGATCGGCTCACCGCCTGGCAATAGCGGAAGAGCAGCCGTTCGGCCAGCGGGATGATGCAGTCCGGCCGCTCCCGAAGCGGCGGCAGGCGGACCGGCAGCACGTTGATCCGGTAATAGAGGTCTTCGCGAAACCTGCCCTCTTCCACCTGGCGAACCAGGTCCTTGTTGGTCGCGGCAATGATGCGTACATCGGCGTAGATGGTCTTGTTGCCGCCGACCCGCTCGAATGATTTCTCCTCGAGTACGCGCAGCAGCTTGGATTGCAGGTTGAGCGAGATCTCGCCGATCTCATCGAGGAAGATGGTGCCGCCGGCGGCCTGTTCGAAACGGCCGATCCGCTGCTTATCGGCACTGGTAAACGAGCCTTTCTCATGACCGAACAGCTCCGACTCGAGCAGGTGTTCCGGGATGTTGGCGCAATTGATCTTGACGAACGGCTTGGTCTTGCGGGGCGAGTTGAAATGCACGGTCCCCGACAGGAAGCTCTTGCCGGTGCCGGTATCGCCGGTGATCAGGATCGTCGAATCGGTGCCGGCAAATTTCTTCAGCACCTTCAGGGCGGCCTTCATCCGGGCGCTGCGGGCGATGACTTGATCGAAATCGTAGACGACATCCTGGCGATGGCGCAGATAGTCGATCTCGTGGCGCTGGTTGCGCAGTTCGATGGCCCGTTTGACGGCGGTCCGGGCCCGTTCCTGGGAAACCGGGTGGACGAGAAAATCGCAGGCGCCGAAATTCATCGCCTTGACCACCAGTTCCGCTTTTTCGCTGGCACTGGCAATGACGATCGGCGTGTAGGGGCTCTTGCTGACCGTATTTTCCAGCAGCTTCATCCGCGCCCCGCCCAGGTCATCGACGCCGAGCAGCACCAGGTCGTACTGCCGGGAGCCCATCTCCGCTTGAAATTCCGCTTCACTATTCGTAATAGTAAGTGAGCACGACCCGGCCAGTGCCGCACTGATCACGTCAACGCTGCCCGAACAAGAGTCGTAAATAAGGATGGCGTCTCTACCCGGCATTACAACACCGTATCTGATATTTCGTAATTGTAATTCCCCCAGCCACCGTTATACGTGAGTCTTTATGGAATTGCAAACAAAATTGTACATTTAAGGCTGGACTGTTATCGCCGGGCAGTCAATTATCGCATCTATCTAGACGGAATATATGGTTTTTTCTGATTTTGACCGACACTGTATGGAGCACGCTCTGGCCGCCGCCCGCCAGGCCGCCTCTCGGGGGGAAGTACCGGTCGGTGCTCTGCTCTGCCGCGGCGACGACACGCTCGCCGTCGCCTGCAACAATCCGATAGGCGCGCTCGATCCGACGGCCCATGCCGAGATCGGCGTGATCCGTGCGGCAGCCCGGCGGCTCGGCAATTACCGGCTCGGCGGCACCACGCTCTACGTGACGCTGGAACCATGTTTGATGTGCATGGGCGCGATTATTCACAGCAGGATCGAGCGGTTGGTCTTCGGCGCCCGCGACCCGAAAACCGGTGCCGCCGTTTCCCGATACCACATTGGCGGCGACGGGCTGCTCAACCATCGCGTGCTCATCGAGGAGGGGCTGTTGGCGGAGCAATGCGGGGCCGTACTGACCGATTTTTTCGCGCTGCGACGGCGGAGCGGGCCCAGCAGCACAGTGCGATAATCCGCAGCGCCACACCGGCCGACGACCGGCCTGCAGGAGCCGTTTTTTCCGTACGTGTCGACTTTTTGATTGATAAAATCAAGGTGAACGTTTACATAACAGCACGAATCACTACCCGGACAGCACAACCCACACAGCTTTTCCGGAGAGGTGACCGAGTGGCTTAAGGTGCACGCCTGGAACGCGTGTGTACGCAAGTACCGAGAGTTCGAATCTCTCCCTCTCCGCCAGCACTAGAGATGCCCCGTAAGCAAAGATGGTTGCGGGGTGTTTTTCAGACCCCCCATTTTACCTCTGTGAGTTTCGAATTTTAACACGATTTTGAAACCATACATGAGACGAAAGCTTCTCGTTCTTGCATTAAGTATGCTCGTGTCTGTGCCGTTAACCAGCTGCGGGACTAAAAAACCCAGCAATATTGGCAATATTTGTGAGATATTCAGGGAGAAGGGCGGCTGGTATGATGACGCAAAAGCAAGTTCAGAAAAATGGGGAACAGAAATCCCCGTCATGATGGCGATCATAAGGCAGGAATCATCATTCACATATCATGCAAAACCCAAAAGAACAAAGCTTCTTGGCTTTATTCCCTGGAAAAGACCATCATCGGCAAAAGGATATGCGCAAGCAATAGATTCAACCTGGGCAAGCTACCTTGAAGATACCGGCGGAACAATCAAAAGCCAGTACGACTTTGAAGATGCCATTGATTTTGTCGGCTGGTATTTAAAAACCCAAGGACATCGGCTGGCAAAAGTTCCGTTACATGATACATACAACCAATATCTCGTATATCACGAAGGAACCAGCGGCTTTAAACGAGGTTCTTATAGAAAAAAAAGACAGGTAATCCAGACTGCAAGCCTGGTTAAAAAATGGGCTGATACGTATAGAAACCAGCTTGCCGGATGTGAACATGAATTTCAAAAAACCTTTTGGCAAAAATTATGGCCGTTTTAACGCCAGCCTGCAGTCAGACAGCGGCCGCGAATAAAGGCCTCTGCCGGGCATGGCGCCTAACGACAATCGTGGATCGGGAAGCGGTCTATCCTTATTTCTGCGTTATCTGGAATTGCTTGACGCACCAGGCGAAAACGGGTATAGATCGCCTCTACACCTGCCGGTTGCCGGCGGGTGCATCCTGGCGGAAAATGATGCAGCAACGTTAGGATATCATGTGACTTCGGCTTGATAGCCGGGTCCTGCGCAACAAAGGATCACGAACTCCGCCAGGTCCGGAAGGAAGCAACGGTAGTGAACCCCTTTGTGTGATGCAGGGTGCCCGGCTATCATTTTTTCGGCCCCATGCCATGCCCATCGATCGTGAGACGGCTTTATGTCCTACCTGGTACTCGCGCGTAAATTCAGGCCGCAGACCTTTGCCGATGTCGTCGGCCAGAAGCCGGTAGTCAAAACCCTGCAAAACAGCCTCAAACGCGACCGCGTCGCCCATGCCATCCTGTTTTCCGGCGTCCGCGGCGTCGGCAAGACGACGCTGGCGCGCCTGATGGCCAAGGCGCTGAACTGCGCCCAGGGCCCGACCCCGACACCGTGCAACGAATGCGACTCCTGCCGGCAGATCGTCGCCGGCTCGGCGCTCGATCTACACGAGATAGACGGTGCCTCCAACCGCGGCATCCAGGAGGTGCGCGACCTCAAGGACAAGCTCAAGTTCATGCCGGCCGCGGCGCGCTTCAAGATCATCATCATCGACGAGGTGCACATGCTCACCACCGAGGCCTTCAACGCCCTGTTGAAGACCCTGGAGGAGCCGCCGGCCCACGTCTATTTCATGTTCGCCACCACCGAGCTGCACAAGATCCCGATTACCATCCTGTCCCGTTGCCAGCGCTATGAACTGCAGCGGGTCAGTTCCGCGGAACTGAGCGAGCACTTCGCCGCCCTGGCCGATGCCGAGGGGGTGACCCTCGAACCGGCGGCGCTGGCCCTGATCGTCCGGGAGGCGGAAGGCTCGGTGCGCGACGGCCTGAGCCTGCTCGACCAGATCCTCGCCTACGCCGACAAGCGAATCACCGCCGCGGATGCGGCCGACGTGCTCGGTCTGGTCGGCCGCGACGTCCTGCAGGCCATCGCTCGCGCCCTGCTCACCGGTGACCGGCAGGCGGCGCTGGCCCGTCTGGGCGAAGCCTTTCAGCACGGCATGGATCTGAAACGGTTCATGGCCGACTTGCTCGACTGTTTCCGCAGCCTGCTGCTGCTGCGGATCTCCGGCTGCGAGCAGCTGCTCGATCTGCCGGCCGACGAAATTGGTGCCCTTGGCGAAACGGCCCGGCAACACAGCACCGAAACGATTCATCAGAAACTCAACCTGCTGCTGCAGGCCGCCGAAACCCTTCGCTATTCGTCCCAGCCCCGGCTGGCTCTGGAAACCGCCTTCCTGTCGATTATCGAGGCTGACCAGGTCCTCGGTGTCGAGACCCTGCTCGGCAGGCTCGATGCGGCACTGCACTGCCTGCCGGCAGAAGATGCACCGCCAGCCGGCCCCGCTCCCCCCGGTTCTCCGGCAGCCGGATCGCCGCCGCCACCGCCACAGGCGCCAACCGGATCAGGGCGGCAGGCCGAATCGGCCGCCCCGTCGCCATCGTCTCCGCAGCCGCATCGCCCCCCGGCGGCCGCTGGTAGCCAGGCACCACCGGCGACCCAGGCATCACCGGCGTCCCCGGCTCCGCCAGCATCCCCGGCACCGGCGGCATCTCAGGCGCC
>CAYSSK010000021.1:0-9675 GCA_964433645.1 uncultured Desulfofustis sp. | reverse complement strand
CAGGCGCCGGCGGCATCACCCTCTGTGGCAAAGCCCTCCCCCGACCGCCGGCCGCCCACCGAGGAACCGCCGTCTCCACCGCCGGAACCGGCCGAACACCGGGAAATTCGCAAAGACTGGCTGGCCTTTATTTCCTACGTCAAACAACGACGCGAATGGATGGCCCAGAATCTGCAGCAATCCAGCGCGGTCAAGGAAGACGGCCAGGAACTGATCCTGGAGTTCGATAACCCGACCGAATGCACCTTGCTGCGCACCAAGGAAAACCGGCAGACACTGACCGAATACGTCCTTGATTTCTTCCAGCAGGACTTTACCATCCACATCATCAGCCCGGAAGAGCCGGAAGATGAAGGGGTCGCCGTTTCGGATGGGCCGAAAAAACGGCGGCAGCAACTCGCCACTCACCCGCTGGTACGGATGACCGAGGAAATTTTCGGCGGCCACGCCGGCGACATCCGGATCAGCCCGAACAACAGATAACCCTCCCCGCAGAGGACACCTCCTTATGGATCTTTCTTCGATCATGCAGCAGGCCCGCGATATGCAGGCGAAAATGGCAAAAATTCAGGAAGAGCTGGCCACCAGGGTCGTCACCGGCAGCGCCGGCGGCGGCATGGTCAATGTCGAGGCCACCGGCAAGGGCGAACTCGTCTCGATCAGCATCGAACCGGAACTGATCGATCCGGCCGAACGCGTCATGCTCCAGGACCTGGTCACCGCCGCGGTCAACGACGCGCTGCGCTCCGCCCACGATCTGGCCAAGCAGGAGATGACCAGCCTGACCGGCGGCATTCAGATCCCCGGCGTCACCAACCTGTTTTAAGCGCGCTCGATGAGCAGTCTTCATATCATCCCGCCGGCGCTGGAACGGCTGATCCGCAGTTTTTCGCAACTGCCGGGTATCGGCACCAAGACCGCCACTCGCCTGTCCCTGAACATCCTGCGGCGCCCGGCCGCCGAGGCCCGGGAAATGGGGGCGGCACTGGCCGATCTGCACGGAGCGATCCGGCTCTGTTCCTGCTGCATGACCTTTTCAGAACAGGACCCCTGCGTCATCTGCAGCGATCAGCGACGGGACGCCTCACTGATCTGCGTGGTCGAGCAACCGGCCGACCTGATGGCCATCGAGAAGACCGACAGCTACCGCGGCCGCTATCATATCCTGCACGGCGTGCTGTCGCCGATCGACGGCATCGGGCCGGAGGAGATCAAGGTTCGGGAGCTGATTGCGCGTGTCCAGAACACCAGCGTCAGCGAAATCCTTATCGCCACCAGTTCAACGGTACCCGGCGAGGCAACCGCTTCCTACCTGATCGATCGCCTGCAGCAACTGCCGATCAAGCTGACCAGGCTGGCCTGCGGCATCCCGATGGGCATGGACATCAAATACGCCGATCAATACACGCTGGCGCGGGCCATTCAAAGCCGGGCAAATATCTGTTAGGCCAGGCGTTTCAGGCAAACCAGGCGACACTTTCTTCGCTCTTTGCTCTTGACACGATACCGAATTGCTGGTAATTGAAGCAGGTTTTTTTATGCTTGCCGCAGCGGGTGATCGTACGTATAATGGCAGCTGAAGCAGAAACCGTGCAAACAGTCTCGCTTCACGCCATGGTGGTCACGGGCGACGAGCACGGCACCGCAAGACAGGAGTACAGGCGCGTAGCTCAGTGGGAGAGCGCTACCTTGACGTGGTAGATGTCGTGGGTTCAATCCCCTCCGCGCCTACCAGATATAAAGGCTAAAGGAAGAACGGACCTGCTGACCGTTTGCTCTTTAGCCTTTATTTTTCTCTAACGGACAGATGACAGATATTTCGGTACAGATAGCGGACGGTGAAGCGGTCCGGCTGCCCGCCGGGACCACGGTCCGGGAGGGCCTCGAGAAGCTGCTTTCCGGCAAACAGCGCAAGCGGACCATTGGTGCCACGGCCAACGGCACGGCCGTTGACCTGAGCCGGTCGCTGACCGAAGACACCCGTCTGCTGCCGATCCAGATCGACAGCCCGGAGGCTCTGGAGATCCTGCGCCATTCCACTTCCCATGTGATGGCCCAGGCGGTTCGCGAACTCTTCGGCCCCGGCGTCAAAGTGGCCATCGGACCGGCCATTGAAAACGGCTTCTACTACGATTTCCGTCGCGACAAGCCGTTCAGCCCCGACGATTTTGCGGCTATCGAGCAGCGCATGGCGGCCATCGCCGATCAGGCGCTGCCTTTCATCCGCAGCGAAGAGCCCCGCGACGAAGCGATCGCCGCCTTTCGCGGGCAGGACGAAAAATACAAGGTCGAATTGCTCGAAGAACTGCCGGCCGAGACGGTGAGCATGTACCGGGTCGGCGACTTTACCGATCTCTGCCGCGGCCCGCACCTGCCCGACACCTCCTGGGTCAAGCATTTCAAACTGTTGCGGGTGGCCGGCGCCTATTGGCGTGGAGACGAAAAAAACGACGTGCTGCAGCGCATCTACGGCACCGTCTTTTTCGACCAGAAGGCGCTGAACAAGCATCTCAACGACCTGGAAGAGGCGAAGAAGCGGGACCACCGCCGGCTCGGCAAGGAGTTGCAGCTGTTCACCGTCTCCGACCAGATCGGTCCGGGACTGATCCTCTGGCAGCCCAAAGGCGCGCAATTGCGCCGGCTGATCGAGGACTACTGGAAGGACGAGCATTACCGGCACGGCTACGAACTGCTCTACACGCCGCATATCGCCCGCCAGGACCTGTGGAAGACCTCGGGGCACCTCGACTTTTACGCCGAGAACATGTACTCGGGCATGGAGATCGACGAGGTCAAGTATCAGCTCAAGCCGATGAACTGCCCGTTTCATATCGGTGTTTACAAGAGCGACAAGCGCAGTTACCGGGAGTTTCCGATCCGCTGGGCGGAACTGGGTACGGTCTATCGCTACGAGCGCGCCGGCGCCCTGCACGGACTGCTCCGGGTCCGCGGTTTCACCCAGGACGACGCCCATATCTTCTGCCGCGAGGATCAGCTCGACGACGAAATCTTCAATATTCTCGACCTGAACCTGCATATCCTGAAGACGTTCGGCTTCTCCGACTACGATATTTACCTGTCGACGCGACCGGACAAAGCGGTCGGCTCCGATGAGATCTGGGACAAGGCGACCGGCGCACTGAAAAAAGCCCTGGACAAGGCCGGTCTCGGTTTCGTTGTCGATCCCGGCGAAGGAGTTTTCTACGGCCCGAAAATCGACATCAAGATCAAGGACCAGCTCGGTCGGTCCTGGCAGTGCTCGACCATCCAGGTGGACTTCAACCTGCCGGAACGCTTCGACATGACCTATACCGGCTCGGATAACAGCGAGCATCGGCCGATCATGATCCACCGCGCCCTGATGGGTTCGCTCGAGCGCTTTGTCGGCGTGCTCATCGAGCACTACGCCGGCGTCTTCCCGCTCTGGTTCGCCCCGGTGCAGGCGCGTATCCTGAACATCACCGACGATCAGGTCGATTACGGCGAGCGCGTCTACGACGAATTGCGAAAAGCAGGCATCCGCGTCGAAAAAGATTTGCGCAATGAGAAATTGAATTATAAAATCCGCGAGGCTCAGCTCGGGAAGATTCCCTTTATGCTGATCATCGGCGACAAGGAAAAAGCGGGCGGCACCGTTACGGTCCGCCTGCGCGACGGCAAAAACCTGCCGCCGCTGAGAATCGCCGATTTCGCCGCCAAGGTTACCGACGAATGTCGGGCCGGCCGCGGGCTGTAGCGCGTTGAGGCATCGGTGATCCGGACTCGGCCGAAAGGCGCCGGAAACCGGTTTTCAAGTTCGTAGAACAGAGGAGGTCCGATATTAAACGGAAAGGAAAAAGCGTTCCCGGTCAGCGAGAGGAAAAAGTCGTCATCAATGACGACATTACCTACGAAAAAGTCAGGCTCATCGACGAAGACGGCGGCCAGCTCGGTGTCGTCACCGCCAATGAGGCACGGGAACGGGCCTACGAAGCAGGCCTTGATTTAGTCGAAGTCTCGCCCAATGCCGATCCGCCCGTCTGTCGGATCATGAACTTCGACAAGTTTCGCTACGAGCAGAAGAAGAAGCTGCAGGACGCCAAGAAGCGACAGACAACCATCGAGACCAAGGAGATCAAGTTCCGCCCGAAAACGGAGGAACATGACCTGAACTTCAAGATCAAGAACATCAAAAAGTTCCTGGCACAGAGGAACAAGGTCAAGATCACCATGCGCTTTCGCGGCCGGGAAATCGTCTATTCCCAGACCGTCGGCCTCGAGGCGATGAACAAGATCGCCGAGGCGATCGAGGAAGAGGCGGTGATCGTCCAGCCGCCGACCATGGAAGGACGGCAGATGGTCATGTTCGTCGGTCCGAAGCTGCAAAAATAACGAGGTTTCCCTCCGGAAACAACGGGGTCGGCCCCCCCACCCACTGAAGCCGCCCCGCCGTCTCCGGTACCATACTGTTTGTCAAGGAGTGTATGTATCATGCCGAAAATGAAAAGCAACAGAGGTGCTGCCAAGCGCTTCAAGCTGACCGGTTCCGGGAAGATCAAGCGCAACAAGGCGTTTACCAGCCACATTCTGACCAAGAAAACGACCAAGAGAAAGCGTAACCTGCGCCAGTCGGGTCTCGTGGACAGTGCCAACGACAAGGCCATCCGCAAGATTCTTCCCTATCTGTAATACAGGGGTCGGCCGGGAATACGTGTATAACGAGAGATAATCCTGCCCCAGGCAGGGAAAAGGAGTAACGATAATGGCTCGAGTAACCAGAGGTTTCAAGGCACGACGACGGAGAAATCGCGTCCTGAAACTTGCCAAAGGATTTTACGGCGGACGAAGCAGACTGTACCGTTCGGCAACGGAAGCTGTCGACCGCGCCCTCGTCTACGCATACCGTGACCGCAAGGCACGCAAACGCGATTTCCGCAAACTGTGGATCACCCGCATCAATGCCGGCGCCCATATGAACGGCATGAGCTACAGCAGACTGATCGGCGGCCTGAAGAAAGCGGGCGTCGAACTCGATCGAAAGTCCCTGGCCAACATGGCCATCCTCGATCCGGGCGCTTTCCAGGAAGTGGTCAAAATCGCAGCCGAAGCAAACGCTTAGACCAGACCTCTCTCCGCTTTGCTGTTCCCTGATGCCGGTTGCGGTTGTTTAAATCGTAACCGGCATAGTGTTTTTGATGACACCTACCTTTCCAGGACACCATGGAGCAAGAGCTAGAAAAACTGCGCAGTGAAGCGGCCGCGGCCTTGGAGGCCGTGACGGATCGGGAGCAGCTCGAAACCTTCCGCATCAAGTATCTCGGCAGAAACGGGCTGATCAGCGGGCTGATGCGCCAGCTCGGCAGTGTCCCGGCAGAGGATCGGCCGCGACTCGGACACCTGGCCAATACCGCCAAAAAGCAGTTCGAAGAGGCCTTCCAGGCCAAAGGGCGGCAGCTCTCCGGCCAGAGCGGAGCCGCCGAGCTACCGGGGCCGGACCTGAGCCTGCCGGGACGGCGGGCCATCGGCGGCAAACTGCACCCGATCACCCGGATCATGGAAGAGATCTGCTCGATCTTCGCGTCGATGGGCTTTTCCATCGCCGAGGGGCCCGACATCGAACTCGATCACTACAACTTCGCGGCGCTCAACATCCCAGAGCACCACCCGGCCCGGGACATGCACGACACCTTCTATATCGGTGATTCGGTGCTGCTGCGCACCCACACCTCGCCGATGCAGGCGAGGATCATGGAGAACCGCCGGCCGCCGCTGCGGGTGATCGCCCCGGGCAAGGTCTACCGCTGCGACTCGGACATCACCCACACCCCGATGTTCCACCAGGTGGAAGGCTTTCTCGTCGACACCGAGGTCTCTTTTGCCGATCTCAAAGGGGTGCTCACCGTGTTTACCCGCAAGGTCTTCGGTCAGGATCTGCCGCTGCGCTTTCGGCCGAGCTTCTTCCCGTTCACCGAGCCGAGCGCCGAGGTGGATATCGCCTGCGTCATCTGCGGCGGCCGGGGCTGCCGGGTCTGCAAGAAGACCGGCTGGCTGGAAATCCTCGGTTCCGGCATGATCGATCCTGAGGTGTTCAAGATGGTCGGCTACGACCCCGAACAATACAGCGGCTTTGCCTTCGGCCTCGGTGTCGAGCGCATCGCCATGCTGAAGTACGGCATCGACGACATCAGGCTCTTCTACGAGAACGATCTGCGCTTTCTCTCCCAGTTCTAAACCGCTCCGGAGCACAGGATCACCATGAAGTTCACCTACAACTGGTTACAGGAATACGCGCCGCTGGACGGGGTCTCGCCGGCCCGGCTGGCCGACCAATTGACCATGCTCGGCCTCGAGGTCGACTCGGTCGCCCCGCTGTTCGCCGAGTTGGCCGAGTTGAAGACCGGCACAGTCCTCGCCTCCGGCCCGCACCCGAACGGTGACAAGCTCAGTCTCTGCCGGGTCGCCGTCGGCGCGCAGGAATTGCAGATCGTCTGCGGCGCGCCGAACGTGCGCGCCGGCTTGACCGTCGTCGTGGCCCTGCCCGGCACGACGCTGCCCGGCAACGTCAAAATCAAGAAATCCAAGGTCCGCGGTATCGAATCCCAGGGGATGATCTGCTCCGAGCGCGAACTCGGTCTCGGCGACGATCATGCGGGCATCATGGAGCTGGCCGATGACATCCCGTCGGGCGCCTCGTTTCTCGAGCACTCCGGCCTGCAGGACACCCTGATCGAGGTCGATCTGACGCCGAACCGGCCGGATTGCGCCTCGGTCATCGGCATCGCCCGCGAGGCCGCCGGCATCAACCGCCGGCAGCTGCGGGTTCCTTATCGCGACAGCCGGCTGAATGGCAGCAGTTCGTCGTTTTCGGTGACCGTGGAGGCTCCGGAGCTCTGTCCCCGCTATGCGGGCCGGCTGATCACCGGCGTGAGCATCGGGCCGAGCCCGTGGTGGCTGAAAAGGCGGCTGCTCGCGGTCGGCCTGCGGCCCGTGAACAACGTCGTCGATGTGACCAACCTGGTCATGCTCGAATACGGTCAGCCGCTGCATGCTTTTGATTTCAACAAACTCGCCGGCCGGCGGATCGTCGTCAGGACGCCGCAGCCCGCGGAAACCAGCTTTACCGCGCTGGACCACGTCAAACGGGAGCTGGCTCCCGATATGCTGCTGATCTGCGACGGCGAGGCCCCGGTGGCCATCGCCGGCATCATGGGCGGTCTGGACAGCGAAGTCTCCGAGTCCACCGCCGATGTGCTGCTGGAGAGCGCCTGCTTCAACCCGGTCTCTATCCGCAGAACAGCCCGGCGGCTCGGCCTGGCCACCGACGCCTCCTATCGCTTCGAACGCGGCGTCGACCCGAGTGGAACCATCGCCGCGATGGAACGCGCCGTCGCGCTGATCTGCCAGGTGGCCGGCGGCACCGCCGAGCCCGGCGGTATCGACGTCGATAACCGCGGTCCCGCCGCCGGCCCGCTCACGCTGCGCGTGTCGCGAACCGCCGCCTTGCTCGGCATCGAGCCCGATGCCGGGCAGATCGCCGAATTGCTCGCATCGATCGAGATCGGCTGCACCATTATCGACGATGACACAATCAAGGTCACCCCGCCGAGCTTTCGGGTCGATCTCGAGCGCGAGGCCGACCTGGTCGAAGAGGTGGCACGGCTGACCGGCTACGACGAGATTCCGGTAACCCTGCCGAGCGTCGACCTGAGCTATCCCGAACAGGACCATGAACGGATTGAGCGCTACCGGGCCAGCACCGTCATGAACGAGGCCGGTTTCTTTGAGGCGATCAACTACAGTTTCGTCTCCAGCCGCTACGACGACATGCTGCGTCTTGCCCCGAACGATGATCGCCGCCACCATGTGGCCATCCTCAATCCGCTGACCGAAGACCAGGACGTGATGCGCACCTCGCTGCTGCCGGGGCTGCTGGAGAACCTCAAGCGCAATCTGCGCTTTGAACAGAGCGCCGCCCGGTTGTTTGAAATCGGCAAGCTCTATGTTCCGGCACCAGGTAGTCAACTGCCGCATGAGCCGACCCGGATCGCCGCGCTGCTGACCGGCAACCGGTATGGCGGCCAGGCGCCCCTGCATTTCCCGCCGCAGGAAGCGGACATCTACGATGCCAAAGGCGGAGTTGAAGCGCTATTGACCGGACTGCGGCTGCCGCTGGGCGGCGACGGCGGTATTGAGCTGACACCTGAACGACCGGGTTCGGCCGAACCGTTTGCCGATCCCGCGTACGCGCTTGCCGTTCGGTACGGCGAGCAACGACTCGGCACCGTCGGCAGATTCAGGACCGACGTGCTGCGCGATATCGGCATCAAACGCGATGTCTACTACTTCGACCTCGATTTTTCCGCGCTCTGCACCATCGAGTCGAAAACCCGATCCTTTCGAGCATTGCCGGTCTACCCATCGGTCAAGCGCGACATCGCCCTGGTCGTGCCGATCACCACCCTGGCCGGCGAACTGGTCAAAACTGTTTTATCCAGCCGCGAAAAACTTATTGAACATTGCGACGTTTTTGACGTATATCAGGGGAGCAAGATCGGGAACGACCGGAAAAGCGTCGCCCTGACCATTACCTATCGATCCGACACGAAAACCCTTACCGAAAAACAAGTGGAGAAGGCCCACACCCGGCTGGTGCAATCGTTGACCGACGCCTATGGCGGGTCTCTTCGCGAGGAATAGCAGGATGAAGAAAGCGAACGTAACCAGAAAGGAGTTGGCCGAAGCGGTGGCCGACAACCTCGGCTATCCACTGAGTGTCTGCGGCGCCGTCGTCGATTGTTTTTTTGATACGCTGAAAGGCTCGATGCTGGACGGCACGTCGATCAAACTCGTTCATTTCGGTACCTTCTCGGTACGCGAAAAGAACCCGCGGAAGGGCCGCAACCCGCGTACCGGCGAGTCGATAACCATCGAAGAGCGGCAGATCGTCAGCTTCCGACCGAGCAAAAAACTCCGGGCCAGGGTTAACGAGCCACGCTGAATCGTATCATCTGGCGCGGCAATGGGCTGTCGAGATGACAGAGGAAATCCCGGACAAGCTGCATTTCAAGATCGGCGAGGTCAGCAAAATCGCCGGTGTGGCGCCGCACGTTCTCCGCTACTGGGAGAGTGAGTTCAGCGACATCAAGCCGAAGCGGATGGGCTCGAAACAGCGCCTCTACCGCCGTGCCGATGTCGATCTGATCCTGACCATCAAACGGCTGCTCCACGAACAGGGCTACACCATCGCCGGAGCCCGCAAGCTGCTCGAAGAAACCGCCGCCACGGCCGACCCCTTGACCGGCACCCCGCCGACAGCCGAACTCGGCAAGCAGCTCGGTTCGATCAAGCAGGAGCTGATCGCGTTGAAAAAGATCCTGTCGGAGAAAATCTAACACCGCCGGCACCCCGCCGGCAGGCAGCAATTGACACCACGACCGGCCCGTGGTAGAAAGACGACTCATCGCACCAAGTACACCGGGATGTAGCGCAGTCTGGTAGCGCACCTGAATGGGGTTCAGGGGGCCGGAGGTTCAAATCCTCTCATCCCGACCAGCGAAATCAAGGGTTTACGACTTCGGTTGTAAACCCTTTTTTCTTGGTTTGCAGATTGTTTGTAGGATCAAGCCTTGTCCCCCGGCAAGCCACAAAAAAAGGGCAGCCCCCTTTCGGAAGCCGCCCCAGGTCCGCGTGGTGGTG
>CAYSSK010000020.1:0-44892 GCA_964433645.1 uncultured Desulfofustis sp. | reverse complement strand
GTTCTACGGCCAGGGCGCGGGCCTCGTCGGCGGCCTTGCGGGCGCGGGTGATGTCACGGCCCGCCCAGGCGCCGCTGTCGCGGGCTTCGCAGTTGTTCTCGCAGGTTTCGATCAGGCGGCAGGCGAGCTTGTAGAGCAGGTCGGTCTGCTTGACCAGATCGCGGCTAGTCTCGGCCAGGGTGGCGAGTCGGTCCACGGCCTTTTTTAATTCACCGTTGCTGGTCTTCTGTTGCCCCCAGGCCGTCTGCTGTTCGCTGACGTTTTTCTGGAACGCCTCAGCATCCGCCTTGAAAAGCGGAATGGCGTCATCCAACTCCTTGAGCGGCTCGGCGTGGGACGCGTCCTTGGCCAGGGACTTTAGGAAGGGTTCGATACTGCTGCGCAGGGTGGCCAGCGCACCGACGAAGTCCGGCAGCGGATCGACCGTTTCGCCTTCGTCATCTTTCATCGCAAAGCAGGCCGCGCCCTCGGCCAGCATCCGCTGGCAGTAGCCCGCCACCAGATCAAGATAGCGCCCGGTCTCGCCCCGGTAGAGCCAGACGATGGCCAGCAGGTTCTGCTCCTGCTCGGGGGAAAAGTCGAAAATCTTACGGGTGACTTTTCGATAAATGTTGCGGGCATCGATCATCAGCACCTTGTCGCGATGTGCTTCCGGCTTGGCGCGGTTGAGGAACCAGAGCTCGCAGGGGACGGTGCGGGTATAGAAGAAGTTGGAGCGGATGGCGACCATGACATCCACGTCGCCAGTCTCCACCAGCTTCTGACGCACCTTGGCTTCATCTCGCCCGGCGCTGGAGGCCTGGGAGGACATGACGAACCCGGCCCGGCCCTGTTCATTCAAGTAGCTGTAGAAGTAGCTGATCCAGACATAGTTGCCGTTGCTGACCTTGCCCTTCTTGTTGACGCCGGGCAGGCCGAAAGGCAGGCGCGGATCGCTCTTCACCTTGTCGGCGTCGATCTCGTCCACGTTGAAGGGGGGATTGGCCATGACGAAGTCGGCCTTGCGCAGCAGCTCGTGCGGGTCTTCGTAGTAGGTGATCGATTTCTGGATGTCGCCTTCCAGGCCGTGCACCGCCAGGTTCATCTTGGCCAGGCGGATGGTGGTGGCGTTCTTTTCCAGACCGTAGAAGGTGAGCTTTTCGGTGGGGTTCTCGTGCCGCCGCTCGACTACCCGGGCGCTCTGCACGAACATGCCGCCCGAGCCGCATGCCGGGTCGAGTACCGTGCCGCCCGCCGGTTCGATGACGTTGGCGATGAGCGAGACCAGCGACACCGGGGTGAAAAACTCACCGCCGTCGTGGGCCTTCTGATCGGCGAACTGGGTCAGGAAATATTCGTAGATGCGGCCGAAGACATCCCCGGAGACGCGTTTGAGCTCCTCGGGGTTGAGGGTGCGCAGCAGCTGGCCGAGCACTGCGTTGTCAAGTTCCTGATACTCACTCTTGGGCAGCACGCCGCGCAGGTTCTCGTAGTCGGCCTCGATGGACTCCATGGCGTCGATAATCGCCTTGGCCCGGTCGGAGCTGTCGGGCAGGGCTACGAGGGTATCGAACTGGGCCTTGGGCTGGAGGAAGATAGCGCTCTTTTGCGAAAAATCCTCCTTGGTCAGCGGCCGGATCTTGCCGCCGCGAGTGGGCAGGCCCGCTTCGATGGCATCCTTGACACCCATAAAGCGGCTATAGGCATGGCGCAGGAAGACCAGGCCCATGACCGGAAGGAAATATTCGTTGCTGGCGTAGTTGGAGTTGGCCCGCAGGGTGTCCGCCGCGCTCCAGAGCCGCTTTTCAATGGCTTCGATATGTTCAAGCTGGGCCATGCTCAAGCTTCCTTCCCAAAATACGTTTTATGCAGGGCCTCACCCTTGTCCCCCAGACTGCGCAGCAGGCTCTCGATCTTCTCCAGCGCCAGCGGCGACGGCTTGGCACGACCGTTCTCCCAGCGGTTGATCGTTGGAAAGGTCACCCCGAGCCTGGCCGCAAACTTTTCCTGCGTCAAACCGGTGAGTTCCCGAAGCTCCCGAACCAACTTCGTCATGGCGAGTCGCTCGTCCAATGGACTTCTCCTTGATGATTCTTCAGATATACTGGAGACACTATTTATAACGTCCGATTTATCATCCACAGAAGGCTGAATGTCAAGTTCGACAAGATAGTAACCAGGTAACCAGTAACCACTGCCCATGGATACTTACCAAGAAAAATGCACCTCACTCCTCCATAACTCGCGCGCAAAAAAAATGGTCCATTAGCGGGCAATGTACCACTAATGGACCACCTGATGTACCAGTTCGACAAAAGTGTCGAACCTCGGATTTTTTATGCTTTACAAATCTTTGATTTCGTTGATAAATTTTTTAGAAATGGTGGAGGCGGCGGGAGTCGAACCCGCGTCCGGAAATGCTCCCCTCCCGTATCTACATGCTTAGTTCCGTGCTTTGATCTCGCGCCGGGAACTCAGTCGGAACATAGATTTCCCGGTGCCAGCCTGTTGGATCTCGTTCCCCGGTGGACAGGCGGCCGCCTGGGAACCAGCCCGTTGAGTCGACGCCCCGAATCCGGCCTTACGGGCGAAAGCCGGTGGGACGGCAGTATGACAGCGGTTAAGCTGCTACTGCGTAGTTATAATCGTCTGCGATTATATTTAAGTTCTACCAGTTTTACGAGCCAGTAGAAGCTCGGCATGCAACAGTGAGCTTACACATCCCCGTCGAATCCGTTTCGCCCCCTTCTTTCTGAAGTTTTGTTGTTGTTGATGGTTCTGGTTTTTGCCTTGTCGTCGCCTTTGCTGTTTTCGATTTGCGGTTAGCGGTTGCGGCGCATGGCGCGTTCGATTTCCCGGTCGGACTGCTGTTCCCTGAGCGCCGCCCGCTTGTCGTACTCTCGTTTACCACGGGCCAGGCCGAGTTCCACTTTGGCCTTACCCTTTTCATTAAAGTATATCTTGAGCGGTATCAAGGCAAGGCCTTTCTCCCGAAGCTTGCCGATCAACTTGCGCAACTCCCGCTTGTGCAGGAGCAGCTTGCGGGTCCTGAGCGGGTCGTTCGGGTTGTGGGTGGCATGGCTGTACACGGAGATGTGAACGTTGTGCAAAATAGCCTCGCCGTGGTTGTTGATCTTGACATAGCCGTCCTTGAGGTTTGCCTTGCCGGCCCGCAGGGACTTGACTTCCGGGCCGCTGAGTACCATGCCGGCCTCGAGATTCGAGTCGATGTGGTAGTCGTGATAGGCCTTCTTGTTGCGGGCGACGATCTTGATGCTCATTGGTGTATGTCCTGTCCGCCGGGCTATTCGGCGGTGACCCTGATGGCTTCCTCGTAGGTGGTGATACCGGCCCGGACCTTCTTCCAGGCGTCCTCACGCAAGGTAGTCATTCCCTCGCGAATGGCAACCTGACGCATCTCCTCGGTGGTCTTGCCGTCGGCGATCATCATTTTGAGCTGGCTGGACAGCGGGAAGATCTCGAAGACGCCGCAGCGCCCTTTGTAACCGGTGCCGCGACACTCCCGGCAGCCGGTGCCGCGTCTCAGGGTCAGCGGCTCCTTGCCGGTCACCGGGAAGCCCATCTTGTACAGCGTTTCCGCCTCGATCTCAAATTCTTCGCTGCAATTCGAGCAGATTTTCTTGACCAGTCGCTGGGCCATGGCGCCGAGCAGCGTCGAGCCGATCAGAAACGACTCGAGCCCGAGGTCGCGCAGGCGGACGATGGACGAGACGGCGTCGTTGGTATGCAGGGTCGAGAAGACCAGGTGCCCGGTCATGGCCGCCTGGACGGCGTGAGCGGCGGTGTCGTAGTCGCGGATCTCGCCGATCATGATGACATCGGGATCCTGGCGCAGGATATTGCGCAGGATGGTCGAAAACGTCACGTCGATCAGCGGCTGGACGGCGATCTGGTTGAACTCCTCGTAGACCATCTCGACCGGATCCTCGACCGTCACCAGGTTGATCTCCGGGGTGGCGATGGCCTTGAGCGCCGAATAGAGGGTGGTCGACTTACCGCTGCCGGTCGGACCGGTCACCAGCATGATGCCGTGCGGGGCGCGCATGAACGAGGAGAAGACGCCGAAATCGCGCTTGGAAAAGCCGAGCTGCTCGACCGACTGGAAAATCACATCGGGGTCGAGAATTCGTAAAACGACTTTTTCCCCGAAGGACACCGGCACGGTCGAGACCCTGATTTCAATATCCTTGTCGCCGGTGGTGCCGACTTTGATGCGGCCGTCCTGCGGCCGCCGCTTTTCTGCTATATCGAGCCGTGAGAGAAACTTGATCCGGGACACCAGGGCCGAGTGGACGGCCTTGGGCAGTTTGTAGATGGTGTGCAGCGCGCCGTCGATGCGGAAGCGGACCATGCAGATGTCCCGCTTCGGCTCGATATGGATATCACTGGCCCGCTGCTCCAGTGCGTAATTGAAGATATGATTGACCGCATTCTTGATATGCTGGTCGGACGAGGTGATGCCTTTTGAACTGATCTTGACATAGCGCTCGAGGTTGCCGATATCGACCGAGGCCGTTCCCTGTGTCGAGCCGAACTGGTCCTCGGCGGCACTGATCGAGCTCTGGAAGCCGAAAAATTCGGCGAGGATTCGTTTAATCTCCGCCTTGGTGGCGGTATAGGGCCGGGTCTTGACCTGGTTGGCCTGCTCGATGTCGTTCAGGACCGTCTGGGAATCCGGATGGTAGACGGCCACTTCGAGTACTCCGTCGACCATATTGAACGGCAGCAGTAGATGGCTGATGGCAAAATTCTTCGGGATCGTCTTGGTGACGATATTCATGTCCAACTCGAGCGGGTCGAGCTTCTTGAACGGCAGTTTGAACTCCTTGGCCACGGCGCGCATGATCGTTTCCTCATCGATCACCTCATCGCTTGCCCCCGGTTTCTGCAGGTTATAGGAAACGATGATATCGATCAGGTCCGGGTAGTTTCGATCGAGCGGATCGCCGCCGCCATGCTGCTTCATCAGCTTCTGGCGCTGTTTCCCCTTCTCCAGACTGACAAACCTGCGCTGCTCACTGGTCATGACCCGGCGCTTGACGAGCAGATCAAGCAGGGCTTCGCTGTACAGAATTTTCATTGCATCTCCTTGCGTGCCGATACGTCACGTTCTTCAACAAGGGCGCATTGTCCACTTTTCTCTTGATTTTCGCAAGGTTCTTTCACGTGCTGCAGACGCTTACCGGGCAAGGAGGCTGCGCAATGTCGCGAGATTGTCGATATCTTCCCGGAGATTTTCGCTTTTCGGGGTCTCCAGAAACATTGCGTGCGCGGCAAACCGGGGATCGTTGAGCAGCGACCGAAAACCTTCCCGGCCGATATGGCCGGCGCCGATATGCTCGTGCCGATCCACCCTGCTGCCGAGCGGCTTCTTGGAATCGTTGAGGTGAAAGAGGCGGAGGTGGCGCAGTCCGATCAGTCGGTCGAATTCGTTTATCATCGAGTGGTAGCTGCGCTCATCACGGAAATCATAGCCGGCGGCAAAAACGTGACAGGTATCGAAACAGATCCCGATCCGCCCGGCGTTCACGGATAGTCTCCTGATCGCGGCCAACTCCTCGAAGGTCCTGCCGAGACCGGTTCCCTGGCCGGCCGTCGTTTCCACGAGGACCATGGTCGAAGAGGACGCGGCAGCGGCCAGCGCTTCGTCGAGGGCGGCGACAAACCGGGCCAGCCCGGCCTCGACCCCGTCGCCGCCGTGGGAGCCCGGATGGAGCACGACATAGGGCAGCTCCAGCTGGGCACAGCGCTGAAGTTCCCGGGCAAAAGCATCGATAGACTTTTTCCGCAGCTCCCGGTCGCCGGCAGCGAGATTGATCAGGTACGAGCCATGGGAGGCGACGATCATCTCCGGGTGTCGTTTCCGGGCTTGACGAAACTGCTCGATTTCTTCGTTGTCCAGCGACTTGTGCCGCCACTGCCGCTGGTTGCGGGTAAAGATCTGCAGCGACTCGCCGCCAACCTGCTCGATTCGCTGAAACGCCAGGTGCAGACCGCCGCTGACCGATTCATGGGCGCCCAGAAACGGCATGGTCGAGCTTCCTCCTCTTACTGGGTAATCGAACTGCCGTTGTGATAACGCTCTGTCTGGAACCGTTCCAGCTGCCGGCGATAGAACTCGGCCTGCTGCGGGTCATCGAGCAGGGCCTGCCGTTCAACGACAATCGCCTGGTCCATCATGCCGTTGGCCCAATAGGCCGTGGCCAGCGTGTCGAGAATATGCGGTCGCGGCTGGAGGCGCACCGCCTGCTCGGCCAGTCGCAAAGCTCGCTCCGGATCGCGCAGCTCGGGGTCGCTGCCGGTGAGCAGTAGCCAGGCCAGATTGTTGAGCAGTTCCGGGTCGTCCTGCTCCAGTTCCAGGGCCTTGTTATAGGCGACCAGCGCTTTCTTCTCCAGCTTCCGGTTGAACAGCAGATCGCCGAGCAGTCGATACCACAGGGCCTGGTCCTCGATGCCTTCCATATCCCGCATCAACACCATTTCGATGTATTTCGCTTCGTAGTTCCTGGCCAGCTGCTCGGTCGGCACCCGGCTGGCCAGACCGACCACCGATACCAGGAGCAGGATATAGACGATCAGGCTGCGACCGACCTTGCGATTCTGCCGGGCAATCCATTGCGGCTCCCGCTCGCACAGCTCGAGGTGGGCGATGCGCTCGCCGATGCCGAAGTGGTGCCAGTTCGGCTGCTCTCTCGGCTGGCCGCTGGCCCAGACGATTTTTTCGAATGCGGCCACCAGGGCCCGGCCGTTGCCGAGCACCTGGAAGACATAAAGATCGGCCTGGCGTTCAAAGTTGCGGATGAAGTAACCGAAGACGAAACGAAAATAAAACAGCAGCAACAGCAGCAGGGGCACTCCGCCGATAACGCCGATGATCGTCTCGGGACGGACGATGTCCATGCTCATCAGGCGGTAGACCGCATCAAGGGAGAGCAGGTAGAAAAGCATCGGCTCGGCAAGAAAACCGGCCATGGCACTGAAGCCGCCGATCAGCAGGACATAGAACAGCAAGTGCTTTTTCTTGACGTGGCCGATCTCATGGGCCATCACCGCTTCGAGTTCGGATACGCTCATCGTCTCGATAATCGCCGGCGTCAACAGGATGTAGCGCAGCCCGGGGACGACGCCCATTACCGCGGCGGTCATTACCCGCCCCTCGAAAAGCGGCCAGAGATAGATATCGGCATGAAAATCCTGCTTTCGGCAAAAGGCTTGCAGGTGCCTGAGCATCGGGCTGTCCGGCATCTTCGTGCAGCCCCAGAGCCGGCGCACCAGCGGCGGGAAAAAGATCACAACGAGCACCAGGAACAGGGCGAAAAAAAGCACATCGCCCCACGGCGATTCGATCAGCTGCCGCACCCCGCGGAATGGAACGAGCGCCACCAGGTCGTACACCAACGACAGGGCAACCCATGGCAGGACAATCGGCAGATTGGCTTTGATATTGGCCGCAATAAACGCACCGCGTCCATAGTGTTTGCCGAACACCTGGCCGTAACTCCTTCGAGCGGCAAGCCAGAGCAAAGAGAGAAACAGCAGAAACAAGACCAGGCCGCCCACATTGAGCAGCGCCGGAAAACGGCCGCCGAGCGCTAAAAACGACAGGTAATATTTGACTTCCCCGAAATAGAGCAGCACCGCGAACACCACCAGCGCCAGGATGGAGAGCCGTTTTTCCGCCTGAAAGTAGCCGCTGGAACTGCGTGTTCCGGCACTTCTGAATGTTCGTCGGGCGATAAAGCTGAAAAAGCCGATGCCGCCGAGAAAAATCACCAGAAACTCAAATGGCGATACGGCCGGGGTTTCCGGCACGGAGGCGACGGAAAAAAGGAAAATAGCGGTCAGAAAAACCAGCAGGTTGGCGTAGATCACGATAATGAAAAACCCGGTTAAGTGGATGGCGATCAGACGAATTCCTGCAACAATAGCCATCCTTCTTGTCTCCGGCAAGCATGGCAACGCTCAGCGGTGGCCGAATCAGGCAAATCGGCTCGGGCCTGCCGCTTACCGCCGACCTGCCTGTCCCGCCGGTGGGGGGATGGTTTTTTGTTGACTTTTGTCGGATCTTCATTTTAAATAGAAAGTTTAACTGCCCGGCAGGGCGCATAGCTCAGCTGGCTAGAGCCACCGGCTCATAACCGGTCGGTCGTAGGTTCGAATCCTACTGCGCCCACCACTGGAAACGATCAGTCCCGTGACATGATCTTGAAGACAAAGAAAACGACACGCAGACAACAAGGGGCATCGATCACCCCCTTCCCGATAAAGAACGAACGGACAGGAGCAACACAGGGCTCCTGGACGGAGCAAAACTCAAGGTACACCCCGATCCGGGCTGTACCTTTTTTTTATGGTTTTCCACTCTGTTGTGAACGTGATTCATGCCGGTTACCGTAGCTGACATCATCACCTGCCTCGACGGGATCGCCCCGTTCAGCGTCGCCGAATCCTGGGATAACGTCGGCCTGCTGGTCGGTGACCGGAATCGAAGCGTTACCTCCATTCTGGTTGCTCTCGACCCGACCAGTCAACTCCTCGACGAGGCGATCGATCTCGGCGCCGACACGGTGCTCACCCACCACCCGGCACTCTTCAAACCCCTGCTCAGTATCAATACGGCGGACCCGACCGGGATGTTCCTGGAAAAGGCCCTGCGCGCCCGGTTGACGGTTCTGGCCTGCCACACCAATCTCGACAGCGCCGAGCGCGGCGTCAACGACGCCCTGGCGGAGCGCCTCGGCCTGATCGATCTCGCCCCGCTCATCCCGGCCGACCATGCCGGAGGCGATGGTATCGGCATGGGGCGGATCGGCCGCTATGCCAAGCCGATCACCGGCGGCGATTTCATTGCCCGAGTCCTCGAGATGCTTGGTCTGCCCTCCTGCGACATTGCCGGTCCGTTGCCGCACCTGGTCCAGACCGTGGCTCTCTGCGGGGGCAGCGGCTCCGAGTTGGCCGAGCAGGCGCTCCGACGAGGGGCCGATCTCTATCTATCGGCGGAAATCAAACATCACACCGCGCGCTGGGCCGAAGCATGCGGCTTTTGCGTGATCGACGGCACCCACTTCGCCACCGAAAAGCCGGTTGTCGAACGGTTCGCACAAAACCTGCGCGACGCGTTTCGGCAGCGGGGGTGGCAGGTAGCCGTCCATGAAACCACGACCGAGAAACATCCATTTGTCCGGATGCAGAAAACGATTCAAGACAACCACTAACCCACAGGAGAAGCATCTTGAACGAACTCATAGAACAACTGGTAGCACTGCAGCACATCGACTTGAAGATCGATAAGATCGACGACGAGATCAAGGCGGAGCAGGAAGAACTCGATCAGCGCATTTCCGAAATGGCCGAACGTGAACGTCGGATCAAAGAGCACGAAGAGCGGATGGACGAGCTCGAGAAGGAACGACGCACGCTGGAAGATGAGATGTCCGACAAGATCGCCCACGTCAAGGAGCGGCAATCGAAGATGATGCAAGTCCAGACCAGCCGGGAACAGACCGCGCTGCTCAAGGAGATCGAGGACGCCAAAAAGAGCGCCAAGGAAAACGAGGACAAAATCGTTGCCATCATGGAAGAGGTGGAAAAGCTGGTGGCCGCCTCGACCGAAGACAAAAACCTGCTCAAAGCCGAAAAAACCCTTGTCGAAGAAGCCAGGGAAAAGGTTCGCACCGCCATCGATAATCTGAACAAGGGGCGGAAGACGAAACAAGGCAAGCGGGAAAAACAGGCCGAGGCGATCAATGGCACGATGATCAGCAAATACGAACTGCTCAGGTCCCGGCGCAACGGCCTGGCCATCGTCAACGTTGTCGACGGTGTCTGCCAGGGGTGTTTCATGAACCTGCCGCCGCAACAGTTCAATCGATTGCTCAAGGGTGACCAGGTGCTGGAATGCCCGTCCTGCCAGCGACTGCTGTATCATCAGGCCGAGGACGATTAATTCCGGTTTTCCCTTCCATCTTCCGCCAGGAAGGGCTACATTTGATGATGGAGCGGGTGCATGATCGCTCCGGCCTCAGTGCCGGGGAGGAAAGTCCGAACTCCACCGGGCAGGATGGTTCGTAACGCGAACGCCGGGTGACCGGCGGAAAGTGCCACAGAAAACAAACCGCCCGAGCAATCGGGTAAGGGTGAAACGGCGAGGTAAGAGCTCACCGCTTCCCTGGTGACAGGGAAGGCACGGCAAACCCCATCCGGAGCAAGACCAAATAGGGAGATGTCTGAGGGCGGCCCGTCCGAGATCTCCGGGTAGGTTGCACGAGGTGTCGGGCGACCGGCATCCTTAGTCAAATGATCATGACCCTTGCGGGAACAGAATTCGGCTTATAGCCCGCTCCGCCTTTTACTGCTCTCCACACTACGGTTCCCGACCTTTCATGAAGCAACACGCTGCGGTTATCATTGTCGCCGCGGGCAGCGGCTCCCGGATGCGCGCGGCCGTGCCCAAACAATACCTGACCCTGGCCGGCACGCCGATCCTCGTCCGCAGCATCGTGCCGTTTACCCACTGCCCGTTCATCGACCAGATCATTGTCGTCGTCCCTGCCGACCGGGTCGAGCAGACCGCGGCCCTGTTGACCGAACACGGTCTGAACGGGGCGGCCACCAGCATCGTGGCCGGCGGGCGCCGGCGGCAGGACTCGGTCTCGTGCGGGCTCGCCGAGGTGGCCGACGGGCTCGACATCGTCCTCGTCCATGACGGGGCCCGACCCCTCGTGTCGGAGCAGCTTATCGGGCGCTGTTATCGGGAAATTATCGCCTCCGGGGCCGCCATTGCCGCCGTCCCGGCCAAGGATACGATCAAACGCGGCGACGCGGAGCTGCTGATCAGCGCCACGATAGACCGCAGCTCCCTGTGGCTGGCCCAGACCCCCCAGGGTGCCCGCAAACACCTGCTGACCGAGGCCTTCGCCCGACTGGCCGACGGCGACGTCACCGACGAGGCGTCGCTGCTCGAGCAGGCGGGCATTCCGGTCCGGCTGGTTCGCGGCGAGGAAAGCAATATCAAAATCACCGGACCGGAAGATCTGCAGCTGACCGAATCGATCATGACCCCTCAGACCCCATGCATTCGCATCGGCCACGGATTCGATGCCCACCGCTTCATCGAGGGACGGCGCCTGATTCTCGGCGGCGTCGAGATTGACTATCATCTTGGCCTGGACGGCCATTCCGATGCCGACGCCGTGACCCACGCCCTGTGCGACGCGCTGCTCGGGGCAATGGGCCTGGGGGATATCGGCCGCCATTTTCCGGATACCGATCCGGCGTTTAAAGACATCCTCTCGCTGAACCTGCTCGACCGGGTCATCGAAACGGCGGCAAGCCGCCATTTTAAACTCGTCAACGGCGATTTGACCATTGTCTGCCAGGCCCCGAAACTCGCACCCGCCATCGAGCGGATGCGCGACACCCTGGCCGGACACTGCCGCTGCGCCGCCGACTGCATCAACATCAAGGCAACAACCACGGAACGCATGGGGTTCACCGGCAGAGGAGAGGGAATCTGCTGCCATGCCGTGGTATTGTTGCAGAAACTCTGCCGATAAGGAAAACTCCTGCCATGAGCATCGCCATCAACAAACAACGACTTGCCGACTATTTTACCACCCTGTGCGAGATCAGCAGTCCCTCACGCGAAGAAAAGCCGGTAGTGGATTACCTGCGCCAGACATTTGCTGCGCTGGATGCCGACTTCATCCATATAGACGACTCGGCCGCGACAACCGGGGCGGATACCGGCAACCTGATCGTTCGCTTTACCGGGTCGACGGCCGCCCCGCCGATTTTTTTCGCCTGTCACATGGACACGGTAAAGCCGGGCCATAACGTCCAGGTCAAACGTGACGGGGATATCTTCAGCAGCAAAGGCGACACGGTTCTCGGCGGCGACGACAAGTCAGGCATCGCGCCGCTCATCGAACTGATCAACCTGCTCAAGGAAACCAAAAGCGCCCACCGCACCATCGAGCTTGTCTTTACCACCTGCGAAGAAATCGGCCTGCTTGGGGCCAAGTCCCTGGATCACCGCCAACTCCAGGCCACGTTCGGATACGCCCTCGACTCGACGGGCATCGATAAAATCATCGTCGCCGCGCCGGCCGCCAACAAAATCAGGATCGACGTCCACGGCACCGCCTCCCACGCCGGGCTTAATCCCGAGGCCGGCGTCAACGCGCTGCTGGTCGCCGCGCACGCCATCACCAAGCTGCGAATCGGCCGGATCGATGACGAGTCAACAGCTAATATCGGTGTCATCGAGGGCGGCGTGGCCTCCAACATCGTCCCGGAACACCTCTTTTTGAAAGGGGAAGTGCGGAGCCACTCGATGGCCAAGCTGGAAACCTATACCGAGGAAATGCGGCGTTATTTCATCGATACCGCGGCCGGCTGGCCGATTCCCCCGGAATCTGATGCCCGGCGGCCCACCGTCGACTTTACCGTGGAATCGGATTATCCGGCCATGCGCTTGGATGAATCGGCTCAAGTCCTCGAAACGGTGCGCGTCGCCGCCCGAAAACTGGAGCGCCCACTGTCTTTCGCCATCGGCGGCGGCGGCAGTGACGCCAATATCTTCAACAGTTTCGGTCTGGCAACCGCCATCCTGGCGACGGGCATGAACGAGGTGCATACCACCGAGGAATGCCTCGATCTCAACGATATGGTCAAGCTGACCGAATTGCTCTATGCCATCGCCACCGAATGATTGTCCGGCGCCTCCGGCGCCTCCGCTTTGTTGTTGAATTTGTGCCACGTTTGATTTAAACAAAACCGAGCAACCGAAGATCAAGGCACAAAGACGCTTGCTTCTTTGTGCCTTCCGTTTTTCCCGGCAATCATACCGGTGCCGGTCGCCTCCAGCGGCCGACGGGACAGACGAGCTTCCAACTTTTTCAAGCAGCCGCAGGCATTACATGATCACGCAGATCCCAACGCTTTCCAGCCCCGCCGCCGATTCTCTCCGTCCCACCCACGAATGCGGCGTCTGCGGTATTTACGATCATCATGACGCGGCCAAATTCGCCTATTTCGGTCTGTACGCATTGCAGCACCGCGGCCAGGAAAGTGCCGGCATCGTCACCTCCAACGGCAAGCAGGTCTACATCCACAAGAACATGGGACTGGTTCCGGAAGTCTTTTCCGAAGAGATCCTGAGCAAACTGGCAGGCACCATCGCCATCGGCCACGTCCGTTATTCGACCACCGGCGCCTCCAATGTCATCAACACCCAGCCGCTGCTGGCGACGCATAAAGGAACCTCGCTGGCCGTCGCCCATAACGGCAACCTGGTCAATTCCGTCGAATTGCGCCGGGAGCTGGAGATGCGCGGTTCGATCTTCCAGACCACCATGGACAGTGAAGTCGTCCTGCACCTGATGGCGCACGCCTCGAACAACTCGTTTGAAGAGGCCTTGAAACAGACAGTGACCCAACTCAAGGGCGCCTTTTCCATGGTACTGATGAGTCAGGACGCGCTGATCGCCGTCCGCGACCCGAACGGCTTCCGGCCGCTGTGCCTCGGCAAACTGCCCAACGGCGGCTATATCGTCGCCTCCGAGACCTGCGCGCTCGATTTGGTAGAGGCCGTTTATCTTCGCGACATCGCCCCCGGCGAGGTTCTCATCTGCAAAGACGGTACGCTCCACTCGATCTATCCGTGGCCGGCCGGACGGAGCAGTTTCTGCATCTTTGAAAGCGTCTACTTCGCCCGGCCCGATTCTGATATCTTCGGCATCAATGTCTACCAGACAAGAAAGCGCATGGGCCAGATGCTGGCCCGCGAATGCCGCATCGACGGAGATTTCGTGATGCCCTTTCCCGACTCCGGCAACTACGCGGCCATCGGCTATTCTCAGGAATCCGGAATCCCTCTGGAATTCGGGGTGATCCGAAACCACTACGTCGGCCGCACCTTTATCCAGCCGACCCAGTCGATGCGCGACTTCACCGTGCGCGTCAAGCTCAACCCGGTGCGCTCGTTTCTGACCGGCAAGCGGGTAATCATTATCGAGGATTCGATTATCAGGGGAACAACGGGCAAGAGCCGGGTTCGCTCGCTGCGCAATGCCGGGGCCAAAGAAGTCCACATGCTGGTCAGTTGCCCGCCGACCAGGCATCCCTGTTATTACGGCATCGACTTTCCGTCAACCGAGGAACTGATCGCATCCGGCAATGACGTTTCGGCCATCGCCGACTATCTCGGTCTCGACTCGCTCTACTATCTCAGTCTGGAAGGAATGGTCGCCGCCACCGGCATGTCCATGCGGGATTTTTGTCTGGCCTGCTTCAACGCCGATTACCCGGTACCGCCTGATCACAGTTTTCATAAAGACGCACTGGCCGGTTGCGGCGACTGAAGAACAGCCCCCTGTCACCGGGGGTCAGATCCGGCAGACCACGCAATTCTTGCCTGAATGCTTGGCATCATACATGGCCCGATCGGCTTTCTTCTGCATCACGGCAATATCTTCGGCAATACTGGCCGACTTGTCCCTGATGCAGGAGACGATGCCGATCGACAGCGTCGTTCCATCGAAGTTGCTTTCCACGAACCTGAGCAGAATCCGCTGGACGATTTCAGTGGCCTGAGTGGCGGTGGTTTGCGGCAACAATACGGCAAACTCGTCACCGCCGAGTCGAAAACAGAGATCGACACTGTCGCGGGTACAGATCTTCATCGTGTCGGCCAGCGATATCAAGACGTTGTCACCGGCATCGTGACCGTGTGAATCATTGTACTCCTTGAAATTATCGATATCCATAATGGCCAGGAACAACGAATAGTTCTGGCGAAACGCCCGCTCGACCTCACGCGGGAATCGCAGATTGAAGGCCCGCCGGTTGAGCAGGGAGGTGAGGCCGTCGCACATGGACAGCATTTCCAGCTTGCGGATCATGTGCCGTTCACGCAGGGCCCGGGCCAGCTTCGCTTCGAGTTCTGCCTGGTCGATCGGTTTTTTGATAAAATCGATGGCACCGGCCCTGATCACGTCGGCATAGCTGGCCTTTTCGCTATAACCGGTGGCGATGATAACGTCTGTTTCGGAGTGATGCCGGATGATGTGCTTGAGCAGTTCGATGCCGTCCATGTTCGGCATCATCAGATCGGAAAGAACGATATCACACTTGGTTTTTTTCAATATTTCAGTGGCTTCAACACCATCAGCGGCGCAGAGGCAACGATAGCCGAGCGAAGACACCAGAACATTGAGCGTCCTCAAAACCAGGTCGTCGTCGTCCACCACCAGGATTATCGCCGTGCCGTCGTCTCTCCAATCCATGCAATGTCAACAGATACCAGTTAGTTAGTCTTCCCACCCCTGACAGGCATTGTAGCCGCCTTTGCCGGCAATGTCCAACTACATTTTGGTAATCAATCACTTTCTCTGCTGGCGGCGCCGCCAAGAAAACCTTGTATTTTTGTGAACTATAAGTATAAAGAAGCTCTTATGGCCGGTAACCGTTGCCCTCGCCCACCTCGATCGCCTATAATAAAAAGGCGGATAAAGGCGGTACGGAAACGGCTCATCAGACCCGGTATGATCTCGAAACAGCGGCATCACCATGAACGCCTCGCAACAGAACACGACTTTTCGTTTGCACCGGATTTTTGAAAGTGGTGCCACGCCCGATCCGGTCGACGAAATTCTTGCGCTGGTGACGCTGATCAATCCATCGGTTGACCAGGACACGGTACTGACCTTCCATCACGATATCCAGGACATCTTTTCCGGCTACTATCCGGGATATCGGGAAAACGGCAATAAATATCACAACCTTCGCCATACCTTCGGCGTCGTCCTGGCAACCGTTCGACTTTTTCACGGCCTCACCCTGGAAGGACACCATTTCTCCGAAGATATCATCATCAAAGGGCTGCTCAGTGCCTATTTTCACGACACCGGTCTGTTGTTGCGCTCTTTTGATACCGCCGATACCGGTGCCGAGTTCACCCAGTACCACGAGGCCCGCTCCATCAGCTCCCTGTTCAAATATCTGGAACCCTACAATTTTGATGACTCGATGCGGCTCGATTGCGCATCGATGATCCGCTGCACCAACCTGGCCCTGGACATCGAATCGATCGAGTTCGGCTCCCCGAAAACCAAGAGCGCCGGCCAGATCCTCGGTACCGCCGACATTCTCGCCCAGATGGCGGATCGTTATTATCTGGAACAACTGCCGTTTCTCTTTCAGGAACACCGGGCCGGCGGTCTCAAGCACTACGACAGCGCCTTTGCTCTGATGAATGATACCGCTCACTTTCATCAAATCATTATCGAGCGGCTGCGCAGTGAATTGGGAAATGTGGCGCGAGCGATGCGGGTTCATTTCCGGCATCGCTGGAATATCGACAAAGACTTATACGAAGAGAATATAGAAAATAATATCAAATACCTCAGTACCGTTATCGAAAACTGCGACAACCTGGAAAGCCTCTCGACCCACCTGCGGCGCCGTCCTCCTTTCCGCAGCTGAGTCCGCCGCACCGCCGTTTTCTCATTTTTCCCGTGGATCCCGCCCGGTCTCAAACATCTCGAACAGGTCATAGAACAGCCTGGCCACCGCCCCGTAATGAGTAACCGCTCCTGACCCGGCATAGGCCCTGGTCAGTTCCAGTGCCTTGGCAAAGCTCTCCTGGCTGTCACTATGGTGGGGATCTTTCAGTGCCTTGACTAACCGCTCGCCGATCACTGTGTCACTTTTTTCCATCTTCATTGCTGCCTCTGTTGCTGTCTGCCGTCACGTCCCGCAGGCAATCACGGCTCGACCAATCCGGCCGGCCCATGCAGCCAGCCCCTCGCTCATGCTCGTTGCACCCTTCCCGCACACCCCTCTTTGATAAAGGTGGTAGTACCGCCGCCTCGCGGCTACATCAACTCCAACCTACTGCAGGAAAAATCCGCTTTCTCCAGCGGATGATAAAATTTTACATAGAGATACATCATCCTCTCGTTCCAATCGTGTCGACCAGCGCCGGCGATGACACCGAAGCAGCGGCGCTGCGACCCATCCGGGAGATCGATGTCGGAAGAGACCTGCCGCCCCAACACCGTCACCGGGTTTTCTTCATGGATAAAGGGCAGCGAAAAGCAGTAACCGCCGCGAGCGACATATTGAAGAGCGCCCTGCACCGTATCGGCCACCGGCTCTCCGGAATCATCGACCAGTATCGACCCCGAACAGACTTCAAGATCACTGCCGATGGCCGGCTGCGCGTCATTGTCACTGATATTGATCAGATACGGCACAACATCGTAATGATTGCAGTAATACCGGATCTTTTCGTCAAAGTCGGGATGTTTTCCGAGCAGCTCGGCATATGCCTCCCGCCGCAGGATCCGCACCTGCAGTTCCGTCTGGGCAAGCAGGGAAACCGACCAGTTCACTCCCTGAACAAACCCCTCGCTGCCGATCAGGTCCCCGGTCTGCAGACTGGTCAACAGGACTTCACTGTTTTCATCAAAATGAGTGATACCGGCAAACCCCCTGTCGATAAAGAAAAGATCGGTCACCCCATCGCCCTGATGCACAATTTCCTCGTTGGCCTGATAGACCACCGGCTTCAGCGCGGCAAAAAAGTCGCTGACTTCCTCGGTGCTCATTTGTTCATACAATTTGCTCCAGACCAGCAGGTGATGATCCTGGCTTGAGTAAAACGGCATTTCCTGGCCGCCGGCCGCCGCATGGCTATCCAATTTCGTCTCGGAAACCGCGGCAATTTCCGACCCCGCGGCCATATCGTCGATTTCACTTTCGGAAAAGAGCGCATCCAGCCCGTCCACCCCTTCCGTAAGCGAGCCGAGCTCATCACCGGCCGGTGCTGCCTCGGCCAATGATTCTTCACTGAGGGCCACGGGAGGCTCCTGCTCTTCCGTCGCCGGGAGATCGCCTCTCATCTTAATCTCAATGGCCTGATACGACGTGGCGGCTGCACGGACGATTTTGTCGGCTTCGCCAAAACGGTTGCGTCGCTCGCCAATCAGTTCTTTGAGAGCGTCAAGGGCCCGCTGGGATGGATAAAATTTGAGCTTGACACAGATTTTTAGAAGCAGGTCGTGGCGGACATGGCTGGCAATGGTATGCCGTTGCTCGAGCAGGTCGATAAAGGTATTGCCGATATCGTTGCCCTCAAACTGCCCGAGTTGCACGATCAATTGCCCTTTCAACTCGTCGTTGATGTTCATCAGGGCTGAAATCAGACGCTTGCGCATCAATGTGCCGCCCAGTGTCTCGATGCAGTTGATCACTTGCTGCTGTACTCTGATGTCGTTGTGGGTCAAATACGGCTCGACGATTACGAACAGACTGGGATCGCCGAGCCGGGAGATGATCAGGATGACATTGCGGATGACGAACCAGGGCGGCTCGTCCTTCAGACACTTGACCAACACCGGAATGCCGATCTCACCGACCTTGGGGATCAGATCGATGAGCGTAAAACGATCTTCCTTGTTGTTGCTGTAGATCAGCTTCTGTAACAAAAACGTCGCGGAGAGGCGCCCCAAGTGGATCAGCAGGCTCTCGGCCAGCGGCCGGCGGTCGTCATTTTCATCGAGATACACGTTGACCAGTTTGTCGAGCAGGTCCGGTTCAGCCAGATTCTCGTGGACCTTTGCGGTCATACCGCGAATCAGATTGTTTTTGACGATCACCCCGGTGCTGATCTGATACAGCACGATGATCAGGTTCTCCAATTCATGCCATTGCCCGGCATACAGCATGCGCAGCACGATCTTCTGCAATTGCAGGCAGACGATTTCAAAACCGGCGATATACTCGGTCTCATATTTCAACCAGTCGACAAGAAGCCGTGCCAGTACTTCCCTGAACTCGTCGAAATCCTCTTCCAGGATGATCTCGGTAAACACCGAGATCACCATCAGGGATCTCTCCCGGATCGTCACATCGTCCCAGCACAGGCTCTTGCCGAGCTTTTGCAGAATCCTGATCGCACCGTCCTGGTCGTCGGTGATATATTTGTTGAGGATATAGGAAGCCAGGTTTTCGACAAGTTCATCGTTGTGCAAAATGTCAAATTTGCCTTGGAGGAAAATCGCCACGCCTTTCTCGACCCGGGCGGCTTCACGTTTTTTTTCCTGGTCGGCAATAATTTCCTTGGCTTTTGCCAGCGCTTGTGCCTGTCGATCCCTATCTATCTCCATGTGCCCCCCATGCAAAACCGGACCGCCGCCCCCGATCCTTCGACAAAACCGGTCGCTGCCCGTTTTCGATCGACGGTCTTTTCATCGTTCACCGCGGCCGTTTATCACCGACAGCCCCAACCTGTCGGAGAAATACCATGTATCCGGCAAACCGATAACCTTTTTTTCCACTCTCTTTTCTGCCGCTTGTTTTCAGTCTTTCTTTCAATATTTCAAAATAATAGTTATTGTCAAAAAGGACCAGACCTTTTCCAACCGGTGTTTGGTATAAACTCCCAGCTCGATCTTCATGGGCCGATGAACTCGCATCAGCAGGATGGATACCTGGCCGATCCGACGACCATCAACGAATTTATGAATTCGCTGCAACGGTTGTTCAAAATCGGCATTTATTACCCGAGCGGTCACGCCACGCTCGACAAGGCCACTGAACGTTTTCTGCGACTGCTCAAGGCCGTGGCGGGCGACCAGCCGGAGGTCACCATAAGCGAACATGGCGAGAGCCTGATGGTCGCCGAGCTGGTCCTGGCCAAAGACCTGCCGTTTGTCCAGGAATTCAAGACACTGATGGCGGGGCTTGGCATCATCACGGTCGGCATCAGCCGGCAGATAACCAGCGACGAGCTGCACCTGTTCATCAGGAAGCTGCTCCGCTTCCGGGCCCAGGTTCTCAAGGCCAGAACCTTTCAGCAGATCGAAGTGACCGATCTGCCGCTCTCGATCAATCTTACGCTCAAGGAATTCCTCGCCCGCAAAGATGCCTCGATCTCCGAGGACCAGTCCGGCGAGTCGGCGGAAAGCCTGGAAGGGTTTGTCGAGTCTTTGTCTAAATACGGCCTGTCGGGTGAAGAAATTCAGCAGTGCAAGACGCTGCTCGACACGCTGCCGCAGCGGCTGACCGATAGCACCGTGGCTTTGTCCGAACTCCCCTACGCATCCTGGGACGACGTTGCCCGCCTGCTGGCCAGAACCATCAGGGCCAAACAACAGGACTCGGGCGACGACAACGACCGGCAGACCATTCATTCCAACATCAACGCCCTGGCCTCGATCTTAAAAAAACTCGAGCGGGAGGCAACGGACAAAGATTCCCGGGAAACGATTAACCTGCTGATCTCGATCATCAGGAAACCGTTTTCCGGCGACGAGGAATCGACCGCTACAGACAGCGGTCAGGTGCAACGGACATTCCCGGATACTCCGTATTTCTCCGTCGCGCAGATCCAGCACTTCACGAGCAAGCATCGACTGCACCCGAAAATCCTGCACAATATCGCGGAGGGTTCAACCAGCCAGGAAACGTTATCGATCATCCTGCACCTGACCCGTTATGAGCAGAGTTTGGCCAACCAAGCCCGGATGCAGCAACTCGCCCGGGAAATCCTGGCCGGCCCGATTCCGGAAAAGAGCTGGTACATCCTTTCCGGCGGCCTCCACGATCTGCTCAAGGAAAACAATCCGCGCATCATCACCGCCATGCGGCTGCTGGCGGAACCGCTACGACGCTCCCCGCATGCCACGACCCTGAACCTGCTGCTGTTGACCGCACGACGCTGCAACACCCAGGAAATGAAACGTCTCTGGCCCTACGCGGTGAATGAATTACTCGTCTGCGGCAGCAGTTCAGACGAGCAGACCTACGTTGCGCTGTGCCGTTTTGCCGCACGTTTTCCGCCGGCAGACATGGCCGCCGGGCTGGAACACCTGCAAGATCTCGATGCCTTTCAGAACAACACCATTGCCCCTGACATCTTTCCGGGCCTGTCCACCGATTGTTATCCGCTCTTTGCTTTCCTGCTCAAGACTGAAATCGAGCCCTACGTCGGCGAGCGAGTCATCGGCGGCCTGCGCCGGCGCCCTCCGGAATGGCTGATCAAGGCGGTAATCAACCTGCTCGACCTGAGCAAACAGGAACACAAACTGTTTCTCTACTCCTACCTGCGCCAGGCACCTCAGGCGTCCATGCCGCCGGTGCTCAAGACCGCCGCGGCCCGGATCATCGCCGCCGGCCTGGCCGCCCTGCCCCAGGAACGACGCTCTGAAACCTGGGTGCCGGAAACGATCGGCGTATTGGCACAATTACCGGCCGAACAGACAAACGCGATTCTCGAGCAGATCGCCAGAGAACGAAAACTGCTCTTCATCCACGAATGGCCGTCGGAATGCCGCAAACTTGCCCAGCAGGCGCTGGCCGAAGGCAGACGGCGTCGCTGACTGGTTTCGAAAAAACATGTACGAGAAACTGAACAACCTACTGATCCTGCTCTGCCGATCGATTTCCACCAGGCGCCTCTACTTTTCCGATCACCCCAAAGTTCGTGTACAGGCCAAAGGCTTTGTCGAACAGCTCCGTGAGTTTTGCCGGGAAACCGAAATCAGCAAGCTGTTCATCGGGATCATCGACAACAATCTTGTCTACGAAGGGCGCAACCTGATCGGCCCGAGCATCGTCGGCCGCCAACTCATACGGTTTGCCGACAAATTGCGCTGCGGCGGCTTTTCCTTCACCGACCAGACCTCGGAAAATGAGTTCAGCGCCCTGCTCGACCTGACCATCGATCTCAAACAACCGGTGGAAACGATCAAACAGGCGCGGGAATTGCTCGTTGCCAAGGATATCTACAACATCGAAATCGCCCATCACTATATGGGCTCTTCCGGCCCGATGACCCGAGACCAGCGAACCGTCTGGCAGGGGCAGGACACCGGTGATTTCCTGCACTCACCGACGCTGATCTACCAGGCACTTTTCGACTCGGTCGCCCAGGCCCACGGCGATGTCGCGCTGGGGCAGGATATCGATATCGACACGACCCGGTCAGTCAGCGAATATATGCTGCATTTCACGAAAACCCACTTCTCCGATATGATGCAGCATGTGCATTACCCGGACTACGACAGCTACACGGTCGGTCATTCGGTCCGGGTCGCCGCACTGGCCGTCTTCCTGGCCAGTTCCTTCAAGTGGGACGACGAGATGCTGCTGGCCATCGGCACCGCCGGCCTGCTGCACGATGTCGGCAAGAGCAGGATCTCGGAACAGATCCTCTACAAACCGGGCAAGCTCAACAAAGAAGAATTCACTGCCATCATGACCCATTCCCGGGTCGGCGCGGAGATCCTGATGGGTCATAAGAACACCACGACCCTCGATATCGCCGCCGCCTGGGGACACCATATTCGCCATGACGGCACCGGTTATCCCCGGCAATCCGAGTGGGCGGCCCGGCACCCGATCACCTCTCTGCTGCAGATCTGCGATGCCTTCGAGGCCCTGACCGCTGCCCGTCCCTACAAGCCGCCGCTCACTCCGCACATGGCCTACAGCATCATGCTGCGCGACAAGGGCGGCTTTCACCCGGCCATGCTGGCCTCCTTTATCTCGGCGATCGGCCTCTACCCGCCCGGGACCATGGTGAGGATCTCCGACGGGAGAAAAGGGTTGGTCACCGCCACCGGACCGAGCATCGACCGACCGCGCGTCAGGATCACCAACGCCCCCGACGGAGCCGACATTCCTCCGCCGGATCAATACCATCTCAATTTACAAGCCGGCGAGCACCGCACCCTGACCGTCAGCGAACTGCTGCTGGCGGAAACCCCGGCCTGAACTCCACGGCTTGGAGTTCAACACCACATACCGATCATCCCCGTCACAACCGGCCTCCACCCAGCGTCTTCAATCTTTTTTCGCCGGTATATTACTATGTCAATATTGTCTTATTCGTAATATGAACGAATAACGCTATTCAGTCAATTTCGTTTATTGACACGACACCTATCGTAATTATCATGGAAGCAGGTTGCCAGAAACCGAGGAAGCGGCACCGTCCGCGAGACGTGAACAGCGAAAAATGGAGGTTTGCCATGATAACGAGATGGAGTGATATCGACCGGATGTTTGAGGCAATGGGACTGCTCAGGGGAAGGCTCGACACGATGTACGACGACTTTGACCGATCGTTGGGCTCCGACCGCGGCTGGGGATTGACCGGCAACTATCCGCGCACCAATATGTTCGATAAGGGCGATTCCCTGGAACTGACCGCGGAAATTCCCGGTATTGCCAAAAACGATCTCAACATCAAAATCCAGGGGAACTATCTGGAGATCTCCGGTACCAGAAGCGCCGTCGTACCGGAAGGGTATTCGGTCCATCGGCGAGAACGGGGCAGCACGTCATTTACCCGGAGTTTCAGCCTGCCGGCCGACATCGACGCCAACAAAGTCACAGCGACCATGAGTGACGGGATCCTGACGCTGACCATGCCGAAAGCCGAGGCCGCCAAGCCGCGTCAGATCACCATTAATTAAAACAACACAACTGATCAACCGCTGCTCATCAGAGATAAACAGACGGGAGGAGACGATGGAAAATAAGAATCTACAGACCAAGGAAAAGGGCGCGGTGGAAACGTCCAGGAAGATCCAGGCGGTCATACCGCTGGTCGACATTTTCGAAAACGATGATGAAATTCTGTTGCACGCTGAAATGCCCGGGGTCAAAAAAGACGCTGTCAAAATCAACATCGACAACGGCAACCTGAGTCTTTCCGGGATCAGGAAAGCCGTCCGTGACGGCGCAGCCGGCTGGGAGGAGTTCGGTGACGTCGAATTCCAGCGGGCCTTTGCGGTGCCGCAAAATATCGATATCGCCAAGGTCAAGGCAGAGCTGAAAGAGGGCATTCTCTTCCTCCACCTGCCGAAATCGGAATCTGCAAAACCGAAAACCATTGAAATCAGCAGTAGTTAACACGCAGTTTCCGGCACCTGTCATAATGCCCGATAGCGGGTCCGAGGGAAGATGGCCGCGCCCAGGCCGTCTTCCCTTTTTTCTTTCCGCCGAAAGGCCCCGATCATCTTCTATTACCATCGCAAATTCAACGACATAAAACGGTCATCGCCACTCTTTTCAGGTCCCTCGTTATTTCTGTTGACAGACCATCAAAACGAATACATATAGGGGCCAGAAACGGTTTGTAATCAATAAAAAAAATACCCTCTCAAGGGCGAAGTAATATAGTAATTTTATTCAAAAGGTGCTCCCATGATAACCAAGACCATTTTCGCCGAGGAACAGGACGAACCTCCAGACAACGGTGATGAACCATCCGTCCCACCTCCCCCCTGTGCCGACAAAATCGCCGCCTTTCGTCACCGTTTCTTCCCTGAATCATCTATCAATGACTGGAACAACTGGCGCTGGCAGGTCAGCCACCGCATCGAGCGCTGCGACCAGCTCGAACACCTGGTAACGCTCACCGACAGCGAGCGAAACGCCTTCCAGTTTCAAAACGCCACGTTGCCGCTGGCCATAACCCCGTATTACGCCAGCCTCATCGCCCCTGACGACCCAGACCAGCCGATCCGCCGGGCCATGGTCCCGGTTGCCGCCGAATTACTCGTCTCTCCCGGAGAGGCTCAGGACCCGCTTGGTGAAGACGGACACAGTCCGGTCAAAGGGCTGATCCACCGTTATCCCGACCGGGTTCTCTTGCTGGTCACCGATTATTGTTCGAGCTATTGCCGCTACTGCACCCGTTCGCGCATGGTCGGCAAACGCAAAAGCGGCGGCAAACAGCAATGGCAGCGCGCCATCGATTACATCGCCGCCCACCCCGAAGTGCGGGACGTGCTGATCTCCGGCGGCGATCCGCTGACCTTGAGCGACGGCCAACTGGACTGGCTGCTCGGAAAAGTGCGGGCCATTGATCATGTCGAATTGATCCGCATCGGCACCAAGGTGCCGATGGTCCTGCCGCAGCGTATCACCCCCGCGCTGGTCACGGTCCTGAAACGCTATCACCCGCTCTGGATCAGCATCCACTGCATGCATCCCGACGAGTTGACCGCCGAGGCCCGCCGGGCCTGCACCATGCTCGCCGACGCCGGCATTCCACTGGGCAGCCAGACCGTGCTGCTCGCGGGAATCAACGATTCCGTCGGGATCATGAAGCGGCTGATGCACGAGTTGGTGAAGATCAGGGTAAAGCCGTATTACCTGTACCAGTGCGACCCGATTATCGGCTCTTCCCATTTCCGCACATCGATTGCCACAGGGCTGGAGATTTACCAGGGACTGCGCGGTCACACCACCGGCTACGCGGTGCCGACTTACGTCATCGACGCCCCCGGAGGCGGCGGCAAGATTCCGCTGCTCCCGGAGACCATGCTCGGTTGGGAAGACAACGATCTTTTGCTGCGCAACTACGAAGGCCGGATCTTTCGCTATCCCGACCAGTTTGCCGGCTCCCCCGGTCGCCCGGCCGGTGAGGCGGTCCCATGCGTATAATAGGCATGACCTACGATCTGCGCGACGATTATCTGGCCGCCGGTTACGGTGAGGAAGAAACCGCGGAATTCGATCGCCTCTCCACCATCGAGGCCATTGAAGCGGCGATCCGGACCATGGGACACGAGCCGGTCCGGATCGGCAATCTGACGGCCCTGGTTCCCCGGCTGGCCGCCGGCGAGCGCTGGGACCTGGTCTTCAACATCGCTGAAGGACTCTACGGCTTCGGCCGGGAAGCACAGGTGCCGGCCCTGCTCGACGCCTATCGCATTCCCTATGTCTTTTCCGGCCCCCTGGTGCAGGCGATCACCCTGCACAAAGGGATTACCAAGCACATCGTGCGCGACTGCGGTCTGGCCACACCCGCTTTTGCAGTGATCGACACTCCGGAGGCGCTCGCCGGTATCGATCTGCCTTATCCGCTGTTCGCCAAACCGGTGGCCGAAGGCACCGGCAAGGGAATCACCTCGGCTTCCAAGATCTCCGGCCCCGAGCAATTGCATACCACCTGCACGAGGCTGCTGACCACCTTCCACCAGCCGGTGCTGATCGAGACCTTCCTGCCGGGACGGGAGTTCACCGTCGGCATCGTCGGCAACGGTGCCGGCTGCCGATCGATCGGCACCATGGAGATCGTCCTGCTCGACCATTCGGAACCCGAAGTTTATTCCTATCACAACAAGGAACATTACGACAAGCTGGTGGCCTACCGTGTTGCCGGCGACCCGGAAGCCCGGGCCGCCGAGGAACTCGCCCTGGCCTGTTACCGGACCCTTGGCTGCTGCGATGCGGGCCGGGTCGATCTGCGTTCCGACGCAGCGGGACGCCCCCACTTCATCGAAATCAACTCGCTGGCCGGCCTGCACCCCGAGCATTCCGATCTGTGCATCATCGCCACCACATACGGCATCGGCTACCAGCTATTGCTCGAGCAGATCATCGCCGCCGCTTTGCAACGCAACGGGCTTCTCCCGTGAGGGCGCCTCGATGATCGGCCTGATCTACAACCAGCCCATCACGGCGGACCGGGCCCACTGGCAGTCATCGGCGGACGTAATGACCCAGGTACAGGCGATCGAAACGTCGCTGACCGCCCTGGGCCGTCCCTCGATCCGGCTGCCGATGACTCGGGACCTGCCGCGTTTTCTGCAGGCCGTCGAGGCATCGGGGATGGATGCAGCATTGAATCTGTGCGAATCGCTGGACGACGACCCATTTTTCGTCGCCCATCCGGCCGCGATTCTCGAGCTGCTCGGCATCCCCTTCAGCGGGTCGCCATCCGCCGCCCTGCAGTCGACCACCGACAAGCAGCTGATGAAGCTGATCCTGCGCGGGGCCGGTCTGCGGACACCGGACTCGTTTCTCTACAGCGGCAAGGAACCGTTGGCCGGGAACGATCTGGCGTTCCCGATCATCCTCAAACCGCAATACCAGGACGCCAGTATCGGCATTGACCAGGAATCGGTTATCGATCGGCCGCACCGCCTGGCCGCGGCACTACAGCACCTGTATCGGCGCTATGGCCCGATCCTCGTCGAAGAGTATATCGACGGCCGGGAATTCAATGTCTCCGTTTTGGGCAATGCCCCGCCGCACACACTGCCGGCGGCTGAAATCGATTTTTGCGGCATGCCCGGCACGCTCAAAAGGATCGTCGGCTATCGTGCCAAATGGGAGCCGGAATCGATCGAATACCGGGAGACGAAGCGCATCTTTCCGCCGCTTGCAGGCGAACTGAGCGCCCGCCTGAGCGACATCGCGCTGCGCTGCTACCGGCTGTTCGGCCTGCGCGATTACGGTCGCGTCGACCTGCGAATGGACCGCAACGGCAGACTGTTCGTACTGGAGATCAACGCCAACCCCTGCCTCAGCCCGGACGCAGGCTTTGTCGCCGCCTGCGGCGCGGCAGGGCTCGACTATATCGCCATGGTGGCACAGATAACGACTTTTCTGGGTAACAGGATGGTATGAATATCACGATAGCGCCGATCAAGCCGAAAGACCGGGAACAGCTGGTGCAGATCATCAAGCGGCAGAAAAATTTTCTCGCCTGTGAGATCGATATCGCCATCGAGGTGATCGATGCGACCTTTCACCCGAAGGAAGACTATCGGGTGCTGGCCGCCGCCGACCCGCGGCAGCGCATGCTCGGTTTCGTCAGTTATGGCCCGATACCGCTTACCGAAAATCGCTTCGATCTCTATTGGATCGCCGTCGATCCGCAACAGGGACGACACGGCATCGGCACCATGCTGCTGGCGGAGATGGAAAAGCGACTCAGCGGCAACTCGCCGGTCCATATCTATATCGACACCTCGTCAACCCAAGGCTACCTGCCGGCCCGGCGCTTCTACGAAAAAAACGGCTACCGGGTTGCCGCCCATTTGCAGGACTTTTACCGCAACGGCGACGACAAGATCGTCTATCGCAAAGTGTGCTGACATGTTTCGCATCCGGCGCATCTACGATACCACCTTGACCGTCGACCGGGATGCCATCCTCCAGGTGCAGGATCTCCTCCGCCGGCAATTTGCCGGGCTGCAAGAACAGGACATAACCAGCCTGGCCCGGAAGCTCGCCGACCCCTTTCGCCACCGGTTGCGCACCCGAAAACCGAGACGACGGCGATCAACATCGATCAACGGATCGCGCTGGTGGTCAACGAAGGCCACGATATCCACCACATCCATGAACGCGGTTATGTCGAGGCCCCGGTCCGCATCTCCTCAATCCGCACGGGAATCATGCAGACCGGCCTGTTCGATACCATGGCCGCCAGACACTTTCCGGAAAAACACATCAAAGCGGTGCACGACCCGGCCTTCGTCGAATATCTCAAACGGATGTGCCTGACCATCGAAGAGGGAAAATCGGTCTATCCCTACGTCTTTCCGATCAGAAACGCAACCAGACCGCCCAAGGAGATGCCGGTCCGGGCCGGATACTATTGTATCGACACCTTTACCCCGCTCAACCGTAATGCCTACAAAGCCGCCAAAGGCGCCGTCGACTGCGCCGCATCGACTCCTTCCATCCGAAAGGACTGGTCATCGCCCTCGGCCTGGATACCGCCCGCAAGGACCCGACCGGCAGCTGGTCGCTGGCCGTATAACCGGACATGAACAAACGCTTCAAGAGTGGGTAGCTGGCCAGCAGACGAGCGGCCAGATCACGACCGTTCATCTCGGGATCGTGGATCGAGATTATATCGGGCACCAGTCCGAGCATTTTCTGAAACCGCTCTTCACTCCCACGCAGAGCCTTTTCCAATTGCTTTCGTTCGATGGCCACGGCAACCTGAACGGCAACGGCGGCCAGGAGGTTCCCGCAGGCCGAGTTTTCGCCTGATGAAGCCGCCTTCTTGACAGCCGGGCAAAAATACGGTAACAGCATGCCAAGCAGGGGTGGCCCGCGTGCCTGAGATCATACCCTTAGAACCTGATCCGGATAATACCGGCGAAGGGAGACCGCATCAGCACCTTGCACAACGCTGATGCCACCTCTTGGAAGCCTTTCCACGAGCCGTTTCCCTCTCTCCGGAAACCGCCTTTTCGTTTTCGCCCTCCTGCCTGCGACAGCCCATTGGGTTTCGTCATGCGCCGCTATGCGCCCGACGGAACGAAACCACCGGCAATTTTTAACGGAGGCATTACCCATGTTGAATGAAGTCACTATCAGCACCGCAATCATCAGCCGCTATATGACCAAGCTGACCTCGGCCCTCGATCTCGATGTGGCCATCGTCGGCGGCGGCCCGTCCGGCCTGGTCGCCGGCTATTATCTCGCCAAGGCGGGTAAAAAAGTCGCGCTGTTTGATCGGAAATTGTCCATCGGCGGCGGTATCTGGGGCGGGGGCATGATGTTCAACGAGATCGTGGTCCAAGAAGCCGGCGCGTCGGTGCTCGCCGAATTCGGCCTGACGGGCTCACCGTTTGAACCCGGCTACTATACCCTCGATTCTGTTTACACGACCGCCACCCTGGTCCATAAGGCCATGGCGGCCGGCCTGCTGATCTTCAATCTGATCGGGGTCGACGACGTGGTGATCAAGGAGGACCGGGTGGCCGGCCTGGTCATCAATTGGGGCGCCGTTTCCACCCTTGGCTGGCACATCGATCCGCTGACCCTGTTCTCCCGTTATGTCCTCGATGCCACCGGCCATGACGCCGAAATCGCCAACGTCCTGGTGAGCAAGATGGGCGTTCGGCTGAACACCGAGACAGGGGGGCTGGTCGGCGAAAAATCGATGGCCGCCGAACGCGCCGAGAGAGAAACGGTGGCCAACACCCGGGAAGTCTATCCGGGTCTTTTCGTCAGCGGCATGGCGGCCAATGCGGTCTGCGGCGGTTACCGGATGGGACCGGTCTTCGGCGGCATGCTGCTCTCCGGCAAGCGGGCCGCCGAGCTGATGCTGGAGGGGCTGTGATGATGGAGCCGGAGCGATTGGACCGCGGCTCGACACCCACCACAAGACTCGGTCCGGGGCTGTACCTGGTCCTGACGGAACCGCCCGGCGGTTATGAACAGCTGGCTCAGGCGGCGGTATCGGCACAATTGCCGGCCCTGCAGCTGCGCTATAAAGGGGAGGATCAGCGCCGTTTCCTGCAGCTGGCCCGCAACCTGCGCGAGCTCACCCGTGGCTCGCAGACCCTGTTCATCGTCAATGATCGCCCGGACATCGCCTTGATCGTCGGGGCTGACGGCGTCCATATCGGCCAGGAAGACCTGCCGGCCAGGGTCGTTCGTGAACTGATCGGCACCACGATGCTGCTCGGTCTCTCCACCCACAACCTGGACCAGGTAACCGCCGCCGAGCAGGAGCCCGTCGATTATATCGGCTTCGGTCCACTCTACCCGACCACCTCCAAACAGCGACCCGACCCGGTGATCGGGCCGGACCTGCTGAGCGCAGCCCATCGCCTCAGCAGCCATCCGATCGTTGCCATCGGTGGCCTGACCCGGGCGCGCTTGGCGAGCCTCGATCTTCGCTCCTGTCATAATGCGGCGGTCATCTCCGAGGTCGCGCTGGCCGATGATCCCGAAGCGATGATGAGAACCCTGCATCGCAGTATTCTCGAGCGGATGGGCGCGACAGCCGACCGATGACCGATCGATGACCGACCGATCGGGCTGACGGCTGATCCGCAACCTGGAAAAACCGCGCCGCTGCCTCGTCATCACGGCAGCGGCGCGGTTCGGATAAAGCGGTTAGCTGCTTTCTTCGCCGGACCTTGGTGACCTACTTCTTGAGGCTGCCGACCCCCAGCCCCTGATCGTCGGCAGGTGTTTCGCCCTCCTCCTGGGCAGTATCGCCCTTGCCGAGAAATTCCTCCTCAACCTCCCGGGCGCCCTGCTGATAGAACCGTTCCTCGTCCGGTTCAAGCTCCTTGAGCAGGCGCAGAAATTCGCCGACATGAACTTTTTCCTCGTCGGCAATATCCTGCAAAACGTTTTTCGCCAGTACATTGTCGGTCGATTCCGCCAACTGCTGATACAGCTGGATCGCTTCGTATTCGGCGGCAATCATGAAACGAATCGCTCGTACCAGCTCTTTGTGCGTCAGCAGGCGGTCTTGCTTCAGTACACTGAAAGGATGACCAAACTCAGGCATGTTTTCCTCCACTGATTTCCCGTCTGATTATGAATACCCATGGCAACAGGCGGCCCCACCGCCACGAGCAAAGCTGTAACGCCGATTCCGCCGGGTCCCAAGCCCCAACATGTATCGGTACACGGGAACCAGATTCTAACACATAAACGCCCCCTGACAAACCACTTTCCCGCAACACGCCAGACACGTCGAGGTGCTTGTTTCGACGAGCCGGCATGGAATCGCACCTCCCGGAATTCAATGGGTTTGCCATGTCTATTCCGAATAACCGTTCGATTCACGGGCCGGCGTCTGCATCCGGAGGGCCGCAACGGCTGTCAGAGGAATGTAAGGCTCCTCAAGGTCGCAAACCGGATCGTTCGCCCACCGGCAATTCTCACCATCGGCGCAGCAGATGAAGGAAGCAATCAGTTTGTTCACCAACGGCACATAGAGCGGATACCAGTACGTTACTCGCAATTGCAGCAGATTCGCGTCCTGAATGGACATGCCGGCTGCCGGCCCGTAGGAGGAACTGCGGTAGAGCAGGTTGTCGTTTGGTATTTCGCCGTACGGGGCATAGTGGCGGAAGGATGCCGGCGTAGGCGTCAGTCGTTCGATCCGCACCAGGCCGCTTTGGTCATCAAACAGAGCGCGCACCTTTTCCCGGGCGGCGTGAAATGCCGCCACCTGATCGTCGTCATCACCAGGATAACTGTACAGTGGCGCCAATCCGCGAGCAAACCCTTCCTTGACCTTGGCAAAATCAGCTCCTGCCAGGGTACCTGCGCGAGCAGCTTCAAAAATTGCGTAGTTGAGCGTAATCTTGGCATGAAAAATCAAAGCGAACTGAATGGCGCCGAACATCAGCAGCAACATGACCGGGAGCACCACCAGGAACTCAACCATTGCCTGACCGGCCTGATCGAGCAACCGATTAACGTTTTTTTCCAGTCCCCGGCTATCGCTCCATGATGGCATCGCTTTCCAGAACCTCGATGAGCTTTTCCCGCTTGCTCTTGAGCAGCGCCTGCAGCGGATTGTCGGGGTGCACATGTTTTTCCGCTTCGACATACACCTGCAGGGCCATCTGCAAATGAACCTCGGCCAGATTGTACCACGCCTTGGCCAGGTCCGGGCTGCGCAAGAGTGCGTTGCGATACGCGGTAACCGCCGCTTCCGGCTGTTCAAGCCTGGCGTAGGCGTTTGCCAGCCGAAACCACAATTCGCCATCCTGCGGGGCCTGCTGCACCAGGCGTTCATACCCCTGTACAGCGCCCTGGTAATCACCCTCTCCGTACAGGTGCTGAACCATGGCAAGGTCGGCAACCGGTTCCCGGTTTCTCGTCGAACAGGACGCTGTCGACAGCACGGCGACCAGGATGACGGCGAATCTCAGAGCGGCTCCCATACCCATTGTTCCCCCTTCACCAAGCCGAGACGGGCAATCTCACCGGCTCCAAGTTCCACCGTGGCGGTTGCCTGGTGCTGCCAGGAAAACCGAAACGGCGCCAGTGCAGGCACAAGGCCGACCACCTGATCCTGCCCGTCAAGAAAGACCAGATCGATGGGATACCGCATGCCGATGGTGTGAACGGCGCGGCATCGCCGGAACAGCACCGCTTCGCCGGGACCCGGCGCAGGCCTTCCCAACAGTCCGCGGAACCGCTCGAGCAGGCTGTCGGCCCGACATACCATCGACAGCACAACATCCGCGGATCCTTTCCGCATAAACCGACCCCGCGTCACAACAGACCTTCGCCGAGAAATTTCATGACAATCGGAAAAGCCAGCACAATAAACGTAGTGGGAAAGACGAACAGCACCAGTGGCCCGATCAGTTTAACCGGGGCCTCCATCGCTTTTTTCTCAGCCCGCTGGAACCGCTCCTGCCGCCGCTGCTCGGCTTGGATTTTCATAGTCTGAGCGAGGCTTGAACCCATTTTTTCCGCTTGCACCACCGCGTTGACGAAGCTGGTCAGCTCAGGAATATCGAGCCGCTTGGCCAGCCGTTTGAGGGCATTGGCCCGGCCGACCCCGGAGCGGAGGTCGCGCAGCACGACGCCGAATTCGTTGGACAGCGGCCCGGGCGGCGCCTTTTTCCGGGCCAGTTCAAGTGCCCCGCTGAAATTGAGCCCCGCCTCCACCGACATGGAGATAAAGTCCAGGTATGAGGGCAGCGTACGGAGTACCCCGTCGATCTGCTTTTTGCGCAGATCGCGCAGCCAGATATCAGGGTAAAAATAGCCGACAATCAGCAAGAGCGGGAAAAACAGGGGCAACCACTCGCCAATGCTTGCCAGCACCAGGTAACCGATCAAAAAGAAGAACAGCGCGGACACCAGACGCAGGGCGATAAACTCTTCGGCGATCATCAGATAGGCGACGCCATGGCGGCGCAACCGATTCTCAACCCGATTGAGATAAACAAACGGCAGGCGTGCACAGAGGTAAAAGGCGAAGATCCTGACCAGCGGCCAGATCGGTCGCAGCAGTCCCGGCAACGGGTCTTTGAACTCGCGATCCTCTTCCGGGACAAGCACATAGAGGCGATACAGCCAGAAGAAGCTGAACAGCACGGCAAGAGTTACACAGAGTGCGATCGATGGCGCTGTCATATATCAATCTCGGTAATTTTGCGAATGGCGAGAAATCCCAATATCTGCATGACAATTATGACGAGCAGAACCAGCCAGCCCAGTTTGGTGGTGAACAGCATACCCATGGCCACCGGTTCGAGTTTCATCAATACCACGATCAGCGCCAACGGCAACAGGCTCATGACGATGCCCTGCAGGCGTCCCTGCGCCGTGAGGCTGTTTATCTTTCCTTCCATAGCCAGTTTGCTGCGCAGCATCGTCGCGATCTTGTCCAAGGTTTCCGCCAGGTTGCCTCCCACCTCCCGAGAGATACGAATGGCTGACAGCAGCAAGCGGAAATCCTCGAGGGGAATGCGCTTCTCCATGTGATCGAGAGCCGTATCCATGTCGACACCCAGCCTGATTTCTCTGAGCAGCAGACTGAATTCCTGGGAGATTGGCGGACCGCTTTCCTGGATCAGCGTATCCAGTGCCGTGGTAAAACTGGCCCCGGCCCGCAGCGATGCCGAAAGCATGGTCATCGCATCCGGCAATTGTTTTTCTATGGCTTTGAGCCGCCGCTTGTAGAGGGCGGAGAGCAGGAAATAGGGAGCAACCACGGACACTGCAAAGACAACCGCTCCGAGCCACAATTCCCGGCTGAGGATCCAAACAACCGGCGGCACTATCAGCACGCCGGCGATATAGAAGTTAAACCAGCGACCGACATCGACAAAGACAAACATTTCAGCGAAGCGGCTTTCCGTCGTACTCGTCAGGTGCCGGCGATAAGCCAGAACACGCGAGACAAAGCGCTGCAATACCAGCCAGGCGAACAGACCGCCGCTGACGGCAACCAGGCCGGCGATGATGATCTCGATCATGGTGTTGCGAAAATGTTCATATCAACCTGCAAGCCCCGCTGCCTGAGGCCCTCGTAGAACTCGGGTATTCTGCCGGTAGCCTTGAAATCGCCGATGACGCGCCCGTCCGGGCCGATCCCATGCTGGGTGTACGTGAATATCTCCTGCATCTGCACGATCTCCCCTTCCAGCCCGGTAATCTCGGCTATGTTGGTCACTTTGCGCGATCCATCGGAAAACCGGGAAAGCTGAACAATCACATCAACCGCGGAGACGACCTGTTCCCTGATGGCTCGTTCCGGAAGGTCCATGCCGGCCATCATTACCATCACCTCCAGTCTGCTGATCAAATCGCGGGGGCTGTTGGCATGTACCGTGGTGAGCGATCCTTCGTGCCCGGTATTCATGGCCTGCAGCATGTCCAGCGCCTCGCCGCCCCGGCATTCGCCGACGACGATTCGATCCGGCCGCATGCGCAGGCAGTTCCGGACCAGGTCGCGGATGGCGATCTGGCCGGCACCCTCGATATTGGCGGGCCGCGCTTCGAGGCTGACCACGTGGGGTTGGCCGAGCCGCAGTTCCGCGGAATCTTCGACGGTGATTATCCTCTCGGTGTGGGGAACGAAATTGGAAAGAACATTGAGAAAGGTCGTCTTGCCGGTCCCGGTGCCGCCGGAGATGATGATGTTTTTTCGATTTAAAACAGCTGTCTGGAGAAACATCTCCATGTTCTTATCCATGCTGAGAAACGCAATCAAATCATCGGTCGTCAGATGGCGCCGGGAAAATTTGCGGATAGTCAGGCACGGTCCTTTGATGGCCAGCGGCGGGATAATGGCGTTAACCCGTGAGCCGTCGGCAAGGCGGCCGTCCACCATCGGCGAGCTTTCGTCAATACGCCGGCCAAGCGGCGATACGATTCGTTCGATGACCGAGCGGACGGCATCGTCGCTGCTGAACGTGATCGTGCTTTTTTCCAGCTTGCCGGTGCGTTCGATATAGACATCGTCATAACGATTGACCATGATCTCGGTCACCTGATCATCGGCCAGGAAGTCCTCGAGCGGTCCCAGGCCGACCGCCTCGTTCAACACCTCGGTGCAGAGCCGCTCACGATCAAGCCCCGCCGGCAGCTCCCGGTCGAGTTCAGCGACAATCTGAGAGATCATTGCGCTGATGGTTTTCGTCAGCTGCTCTCCATCCATCGACTCGACATCGGTGCGCCGCAGATCCATAGCCTGCATCAGCTTTTGATGCACCAGCGTGTGAAACCGGAACCGTTCACTCGCGGATGCCTGAACGGTTGCAGACGAACGGACGCCATACGAGCCGTGCCGGTCGGCACTATCCGCGGCAACCGCCGCCGGTGCCGGTGAAGAAGCCGGTTCCGGAGCCCCGGCGGAAGCAACAGCTGGAACGCCGACGATCGATGGTTCGGCCGGGGCGTCATCTGCTGCCACCGTTAAGCGATAGCTGCTCAAAGCTATGACATCGGCCGGCGTCAGCGGGCCGTAGGTGGCAATCGACTGGCCGTTGACCTGAAGGCCGCCACCGCCGCTGATATCGGTGACGAAGATGCCGCTGTCACCCCGCTCGAAGCGGGCGTGGCTGGCCCCGATCCGCCAGCCCTTAAGCACCACCAGGTTTCGCGAAGATCGACCGGCTGTGCAGCTTTTATCCCGGCACTGGTAGCGCCCGGTTTCCTTGCCGCTGCTATCGTGAACGATGATTGCAAACATGACGAATCCTATTCCAGCAACCCGCCGCCTTTGATGATTTCCCGGTACCGTTGACGAATGGCCTCGGCCGTTTCCGTGCCCTCCCGGTTGATCGGCGACGATGCATCGTAAACCTGCGGTGTCACGAAAATCACCAGTTCCGATCGTTCGCTCTGAAAATCTTTGCTGCGAAAGAGCGGTCCAAGAACCGGCAGCTGACCGAGCCATTTGACATTGTCGAAACTGTCCTGGGCCCTCTCATTGAGCAGCCCGGCAATCACCAGGGTCTGTTTGGCGCGCATGCTGATATCGGCGCTGGTTTTGCGGCTGAGCAGGCCGGGAATGCCCTGAACGGCAACCGACTGGTCGGGCATGCTCACCTCGGTCTCGATATGGGCGAGGATATTTCCGCGATCGTCAACAACCGGTTCAATATCAAGCGCGATCCCATATTTCTTGAACTCAATGGTCGTCTGACCCATGCTCGAGATAAGCGGCATCGGGATCTCGCCACCGGCAAGAAACGACGCTTTGCCGCCGGACCGGGTACTGAGGCGGGGCTCGGCCAACACGACCGTGTCGCCGCTGGCTTCCAGCAGATTGATAACGCTGGTCAAGCCGGTGGCAATACCAAAATATCCGGCGCTGGTGGTCAGATTGCCGGCCCCTATCTTCTTGAACACCCCGGATGTGCTGTCGCTGTTGAGAATAGTGGCGCCGCCGCGCGAGCCTTCGACACCGAACTCGAAGCTTGGGCCGGTCAACGCCTTGCTCCAGTTGATACCGATTTTTTCCTGGGCGCTTTTTTTCATTTCCATGATCCGGACCTGCATATAGACCATTTTCCCGGCCACTGCCTCCTGGATACGGGTCAGATTCAACAGATCCGGGTATTTTTCCTGGACGATGTTGATCAAGTCGTCATACTCCTTGCTTATCTCGCCGCTGATTACCGTATGATTACCCACCTGCTTGGTGATCACTCCGGGAACGGAGGAAAGCAGGGCTTCGATCTCTTCGTGACGGCTCTTGGGACTGGTCAGATCGAGCACCCCGGAGAACCGGTTGACAATCGTCTCGAACCGTTCGGCATCGATAGACCGCACCTGCCCCTTGATGACGATCTGCTCACCGACCCGGCTGACGGTCACACCGGGAATTTCTTTGAGCAGAACAGCAAGATCGTTGTAACTGCTTTGCTGCAGGTGATCGCGTACCAACACGTCGAATTCCATCTCCCGACCGTCGGTGAGCCAGATATGCATGGTGGTGGCGCCCGAGCTGTCCCCCATCAGAATCACCTGACCGTTGGCAAGAATGGTGTTGCTCGCCACCTTCGGATTACCGATGGCAACCCGGTCGACTTTCCCGATTTTCATCACCTCAATCTCGCCGACATAGAGATCAATGGTGTCCCGGGCCGTACAGGTGCCGCCGGCTCCCAACACCATCGCCAGCAGCAGGACCAGGCCCGCAACATGATTATATTTCAAAGAAGGAGTTGTCATGAGTTTTTTCCGTGTCATGGGTTCGCTGCGCATGGTTCCGACCGCACCTGGGTTACCGTCGTCAATCACCGATTTTGACCATAAAGGTTCGAGCCGCTCCGTCGCTGGCGCCGCCAATAATATACTCGACCTGATAGATGTCCGTCGTTTCCGCTGACGCCCCGGCTTCGGTTCCGGCCCCGGTCAGCGCGGCAATGGCGTCGGGGGCGCGAGTCGCCGTGATACCTGCAAGGGTCCGGCTGGTTGCCACGGGCAGCCGATTGCCGTCTGCATCGACGACATGACCGTCCGCATCCAGATGGGCGCCGGCGATAACCGTGCCGTCATGACGGCGGACCGTGCCGTCGGGATCGACGGTGACAATATCGTCTGCCGACGGCGGTGAACCGTCCGGAAGCATCGTGACTTGATGAACCGTGCCATCCGGGTCAATGGACAGATTGTGAGCCGTCAGCACCTGACCGTCAGCCGTCCGCACCGTCCCGTCGGGATTCAGATGGACACCGCTCAGCACATGGCCGTCCGGCGTCATGACTCGACCGTCCTTGTCGACCAGGAAACCGCCCTTCGTCGTTTGGTAGCCGTTAGACGGAACAACGGTGCCGTTGGCGTCGACCAGGCTGCCGTCTTTCCCGGTCACCAGGCTGGCGGTATCGATCTCATTGCCTTTGGCGTCGCGAATATGCCCTGCCGAATCAACGGTCAACCCGCGGCCGTTCAATACCGTGCCGTCCTTGGTGACCAGCAACCCGTCGTCGTTCAGCGTTACGTTGGGATCGGTAACGACCACCCCGTCGCGAGTGACCAGCCGGCCTGACGCATCTCGGTGAATGTTGTCCACGGACCGGTTATGCACCTTGTTCTCAGCCGCCTGCCGCAGAGCGCTTGCATGGGCGAACAGGTCGGTCATATCGAGGCGGGAGAAATCGGGAGCACTGTTGTCCTCCTTGTTTTTCAGCGTTGCTATGATCGTACCGCGAGCCTCGGCGAGGCTGAGCAATGCCGCATCCTTCGGGCTCACCTCGAGGGTCAGTGTCGTGTAGGTGTAACGGGGCGCTTCGGTGGCGAGCCGAACAAACTCGTCTTCATTGGGGCGCAATCCGGTTTTTCCGGTAGCCAGGACCAGAACATCTTCCAATACCGGAATGACCATCAACCCGCCACCGCCGGTATTATACGGATCGGTCGCCTCCGGCAGGCGCGAATAGAGATCGACCCGATTGCCGGGGCGGATCAACTCCGATATGGAATTGATCTCATCCACCTGGATGGTGATTGCGCGAAACCCCTCCCGCACGGTTCCGGCAAAGTCCTTGGGGATCTTGAGATCGATCACCTCTTCGGTGAGCATTTTGCCTTGTCCCAGCTTCTTGGTGAGCACGGCGCCGGCGACCGCGTTGAAATGACCAGAGACGATCACGTCGTCACCGACATACTCGCTTGGCACCGAACGCACGGCCATCGTCTCGGTAGTGATTTTGGCTCCCGGCTCCAAATCCCGGTTGGCGACCACCACCTCGGTCATCTCCTTCGGCTTCGGAGACAATTCCCGGCGCAGGCGTTCTTCCTCGACATGCAGGAACAGCAATGTTCCGACGCCGGCAAGCACGGCGAACAAGGTTGCCGCGAGAAAGAGCCCCCAGGGGCTCATCCTCTTTTCCTGCTCTTTTGCTTTTTCACCCATGTTTCATCCTGTAGCCGTCTGTATTATAGATCATGCAGTAGATGTTCAAACTCCTCAATAACCTCCTTCCCCGGCCACTCCGGCATATCCGGATCCGGCCAGGAAGGATGCTCGATGAACTCCTCCAGATCATGCAGCGCGGTCGTGATCTTTTTTACTTTATCACCATTTTCCTCGACTTCTTTGTCAAAAGCACTGCTCGGCGGATCGGAGATTGCCACGCCAAACGAATAGCCTCGATACTTGTCGAGCATCATGGTCCTCACCGTGGAGAACATGGACGGCGCGGCGATCAGCGAGGTGACCAGAGCCCCGACAACAATCAGATATTCGACTGCTGATTGTCCATTTTGATCCGGCATCACCGATTGCCCGTTTATGCAGCGAAACAGCCGTGCCATCTCACTGCACGAAATTGATGACGATGGAGGTCGTACCGCCTTGCCGACTCATCACGACATGGGCTTCAGCCCGGCCCTTGTGAAAGACCAGCAGACCCCGGTCCTCACCGACCTCAGCCACCTGCTGGCTCCACTTGCGGCCCATGAAGTAGCTTTGATAATAGCTGGAGTTGCTGGTCACCGAATAACCGTTGCGCACCTGCAGCACCCGTCCCTGCTTGCCCGGATCGTCGGTCTCCACATCATGGACGATCCGGCTCCCCTGCATCACCGGGATATCTGCCCCAAACGATCGCCGATGACCGCCGGTCTCGCTTTGGGCCAGATAGCCCGTTGCCCCCAGGCCGTTGTCTCTGATCTGGACATACTCCAGCTTTCGGCCATCGAAGCGGGACAGCACCTGCCACGGAGGAAGTGCGGCAAGCCGGCACCGCTCTTCTCCGGACCCGCATTGCCAGAGATCACGGAAATAGTCGAGCACCGCCGTTGCCGGGCGTCGACTGACCAGATGCCGGGCGCCGGTTGGCAAACCGTTGACCACCATCGTGTCGCTGACCGGGTTGCTATCCAGCCACTCCGGCGGATGAGTCCGGTTGGCCGCTTGCGTCATCGGGCCGCACATCAGCACAAACCACGGCAAGGTGACGATGACAGCCGTCTTGAGCAGAGCGCTACTCGGCATAATAAAACAGTCCTTCATAATTTTTGGCCGTCCGTTTATCGCCCTCCACATGCTCATAGGGTATCAGGTCATCCTCCACATGGCCGAATTGCGGACCATGTGGCAATGTTATCGAAATCGGCAGGATATGAGTGGCGATGTTGACCCCTCGCTGGAGCACATCGATCACCCCGTTGAAGATTTTGGAAACCGGTTCGAGCAATGCGGTCACTACCAGTCCCCTGGATTCCGACGAAGCATTGGCCGTCGACCCGGCATTCCACCCCCGGGCAAGCACCGACGCCTTGGCGTGCACCGTAAGCGGCCGGTCGTTGACCGTCGATTGGCTCAGGTCGGGAACTACTTGGTAAGGATTGCGCACATCGACGGTGAAGGAACTGGTAAAATAGCCTTTGGTGTTCAGCGCATCAAACTGGCCGTCGACTCCGAGCAGGTGCAGAAGCTTCCCGAACTTTGTGGTCACCCAATTGATCAGAGACAGCAGGTCATCAACCAACCCTCCCTCGACCAAGCCGGATGTGGGATCGGGGCTATTGTAATCGATGATGGCCCCGGAGGCGAAATGCGGCGCCTCGCCGGTAAACAGTGAGTCGCCGCGCTGATCTACCCATAGTGGATTCAGCGCCCGCAACGGCTCTGCATCCGGGCTGCCGTAGCCGGCGGCGGTGGGGTCGCTGAAGAACAGATTGTTACCGCGCACTCTCGTTTCACTGAAATCGCGGCGGCCGGTACGCTGATCGCTCGAGATGCCATGCATGAGCACTTCGCTCCGATCGAACCAGGCCGTATACTCCCAGGCCTCGAAACGGGCTTGTTGCACCGCCGCCTGTTTGATGTCGATATATTTCCCCAGCAGCGGGATCAGCAGAAAGAGCGGCACGAGCACCAGCGAAGCGATGATGACGCATTCGGTGGCGGCCTGACCGCGCGGTGTGCAGGCGAGCGTTATCGGGCCGTGGCCGCTCACAATAGTTTCTCCAACAGTTCGTGCAGCTTCTTGAGTACTTTGTCGAAGCCCGGTACTTTGGCGGTATCCTGGTGCCGGAGCCAGATTATTTTCTGCTGCAGCACCAAGCCGAGAAAGCGGTCCAGATCGCTTGTCTCGGCAAGGCGCGCCTGCCAGAACGGGCTGAACAGGTTATCTCGTTCCGTTTTCCCGTCCGCCCGGCGAAAATAGCGCAGATCATCAGGTCGACGGTGGTAAACCTCGGCCTTGGCAACGGCTGCCAACGATCCATCCAGCTCGTCCGCCCGTTCGAGGTCGAACGGGCTGACAACCGTTGGCCCCTGTTTTTCGATATCGTCCATCGGCCTGACGACTCCCACCAGAAAAAAAGGGCTGACGAAAGCAAAAGACTCGCCGTTCTCCTGGTCCGGGACAACATCGCGATAGCCGCGCAAATTGGCATACGGGTTATCCGGCACTTCATTTTCGAGGATCCTGACCCCGGACTCAAGCCAACTGACGGTATGCTCGGCCGCACCGCCATAGGCCGGCGGCTCACCATAACGCTTGAGGCTCGTCGGCATATCGGCGGCCGATAATCGCTGCTTGCCGCCGTTGGCCTGATATGCCCCGCCGCCCATGGGCACGTCCGGCAAGTGGATATGGTACGTGTGTTTCTTGGGGAGTCGGACATGGACGGTAATTTCGTCAACCCAATCAGCGGTATCGACGGCGGACCAGACATAGGCCGTGTCCTTGTACCGGATCTCCGAACCGCCCTTGCTCTCGAAACCGAAGGAAAAGCCGGCTTTGACAACCAGCGCATCGACGCTTAAATGCCCTTTCATTTCCCAGCCCCGGTCCTTCCGGATACCGCGTACCGGCGTGGTATCGCCACTGCTGAACTGATCGCGTCCCTCGCGCAGCGTTGCGGCCAGCCGTCCCATTCCGGCCACCTGAGCTTCATCATTGTCTTGGTCATCAAGCGCAAAACGTTTACTGAAACCGGAGTAATAGGACGGAATGTGACCGGCCAGGGCGATCACCCCCAGCGGTGAAAGACGAGCGCCCTGTTCACCGGGGCTGACGAGTCGATCGATGACCGAGCCGCCGGGCGTACCCGGAACATTGTCTTCCAGGCTTTGGAACACCCCGTTGGCCACCAGCAGCATGGTTGTCAGATGATAGGTTTCCTGGCTGACCGAATAGACCTGGTTGATGGTGGAAATACCCTTGATGACGCCCGGGGCGATGACAAGCAAGGCGCTGGTCATCGTTTCGCCTGCTTCGATCAGTCCCGCTCCCAGAACATTCAAGGCGGCGCCGGCCTCCGCCAGGAGCACCGTGGCGTCCAGCACGTCTCCGACAATCTCAAAGGTCTCGCCGATGGCTGTTACTTCGTCCGCCCAGCTGAGTAACCCGACCATCTGGCCGATCGCCACTTCATTTGCAACCATCGCCCGATTGGTATAGGCGGTGAAGTTCATGGCCCGGGCTTCAAGCATCGAAGCGGAATAGGCAGCACTGTCCGCCCCGTTCTGAAGTTGCATTTTCTCGGTGACAAGGCGGCCTGATTTGAAGAGAAATACAACGGAGAGCAGGATGATACTGATGAAAACCAGGAAAAGGACGGTTGCCTGCCCGCTCTGATTCGCTCGTATGCCGATGCCGGGCCCGTCCGGCCGTTTCCGGTTCGGTCGAATCCCTGCCCTGCCGGCCAGCGGCGCATGGAGAGTCCCGGTTGGCCACATATTCGCCGCAGACCGGGTTAACCCCTCGCGTATTTCCGGCGTCGGAAAAACAACAGACGGGGGCGCGATAACAGCGAAAAAAGCCAATGTTCGGCTGACCAGCCTCCGGCAGAAGCCAATGTTACAGATCATCAGTTGCCGTATCCGCAATCCGCTGCCGAGCACCACGGCACACGTCGAGCACTCGCTGGCATGGTCGCTTCGCCTTTTAAAGGTGAACGGGAAAAACTCGAGAACGGGTCAGCTTCACATGGTGCCGCTCTCGTGGTATCCTACCGAGGATCAGACGGGGCTTCGATTATTCCGCCTGGCCTTCGACGTAGGTCTTCAGGTTTCTATCTTCCGCCCCTTCATCCTTTGCGGCATCGGCAGAAGTTTTCGCCGCCTCAACGGCACTTTCCGCCCCCTTCGTATCTCCGGCGATCGACTCGCTCATGGCGGCGGTCTGATTCCTGACGGTCTTGCCGAAATAGGCAAAGGCGGCAATAGCAGCAATGGCGATCAGGGCGACGATGATGATGTATTCCGTCATGCCCTGTCCGCGTTTGTTACGCAACAATCTCATACCTGGCTCCTTTCCCTCGTTATCTCTGCTTTTTCTTTGTTTCAACCACTTAACCGCAAACAGCGGAGGCACATGTGCCGATCAGCGATAGTTCCAATAAACCCGACTTCACCCATGCAATTACAATTCAGTAATCAGCCTATCACCAACAAATCTCGCTTTTCAAGTTTTTTTACATAAATCAGGAAGAGTGGAATCAACTGGCGCCCCACCAACCTCAATCAAGAATCCTGAATAAAAGTAAGTAAAGGGCGGCACCACAATCAAGCACATCAGGGTTTATTGCTCTCGGCACCGGGTTTTCTGGAAGAATCGGCCCTGAAGAGTTCTTTCAGTTCCCTGATCTCCCGCCGCAGTCCCGCCATCTCCTGATGCAGGATCATTTCCTTTTCTTCGGCCAGCACTTCTATCTCATGCTTCTGCCGGGCCTGGGCGGCCGCGGCCTGACTCTGCATGGCGTCAACGATCACGGCAATAAAGAGATTGAGCATGGTAAACGTCGCCGTCACGATAAACGGCACAAAAAACAGCCAGGCATAAGGAAACTCCTCCATTATCGGGCGGACAATTCCCATGGACCAACTTTCCAGGGTCATTATCTGGAAGAGGGAATACATCGAGGCGCCGATCGAACCGAACCATTCCGGGAAAACCGGGCCAAACAACTTTGTGGTCATTACCGCGGCAACATAAAAAAGAATGACAAGCAGGGCGCCGATGGAACCAAGTCCGGGAATAGCCGAGAGCAGAGCCGACACCACGGCCCGCATCCTCGGAGAGGCTGACGCCAGGCGAAGAACCCTCAGCACCCGAAGGCTCCGCAGAATGGAAAAGGTCCCTGTCGCCGGAATCAGGGCTATGCCGACCACGAAAAAATCGAAAACCCGCCAGGGATCACGGAAGAAACGGCCGGGGCCCATGGCAACAATACTCAGGCTGAGCTCCACAACGAAAATTCCCAGACAAAGCCGGTCAAGCAGGATGAGCAGCTCGCCATAGCGACTGAAGAGTGCCGGAACGGTCTCCAATCCGAGGATCAGGGCATTGAAGAGAATAACGATGATAATGGTCCGTTGAACCAAAGGGGTTTCCAAGGCGAGGTAAAGTCGTTGCCGCCGGTTCATCGAGTCTGCCTTGACGG
>CAYSSK010000019.1:18531-45657 GCA_964433645.1 uncultured Desulfofustis sp. | reverse complement strand
GCCAGCCCGGGGAACTGATTTTCATATAAAAAACAGTTTCGCTTGTATTCGACGTCAATGGCGGCGGACCGGTTGTCGAAGGCAAGAGATTGTCATTGTTTCGTCTCTGTTTTCATGATATCGAAGAGGCGCTTTTCGGCCCGATAACTTTCATGTTCCGCGACAAGCGCCTGCAACCGGTGCAGACCGGGAAAGCCGACATTTTGTTCGCAGGCCCATTCCCTGGCGAAACTGCCGTCCCGCAATTCTTCGACGACTTTTGTCATGTGGGCCTTGAGCTCCGGACCGGCACCGAGTTTCGCCCTGGAAAGCTGACCAAATTGGCTGGTTCGGGAATGGAGTTTCAACTGATCCCAGAGACCCAGTTCCGTATAGGCCTTGGCGATCTGCTCCGGTTCACCGGAAGCATAGAGTTCCAAAAGGATCGCCGAAGGATTGAGACCATAGCCGCTCAGAACATCGAAGGCCATCCTGAAGGCCCACAATTGCAAACCGCACATTGCCTGCTCGTTGAAGAGATCGAGAATGGTTTCTTCTTCAAAGCTCGATGCCAAGGCGCCCATCTTGGTGGCACCTATGCCTTTTGCCAAAGAGAGAAGGCGCGGCCAGGCCTGACCCGAGCCATCCTGCTGGACGGAGATAAGCGCCGGGTAGCCTTGTCCGCTGACAAAACGATCGCGCACGCCCTTGCCGATCATCCGGGGGGCCAACAGCACGACATCAAGAGAGGGGGCCGGAACGATAAGACCGTAGTACACATTGTACCCGCTGGCAAAGACGACCATTTGACCATCCAGCATGAATGGGGCGATCTGTTCCTCATAGACCCGTGGCATGATCTCGTCTGGAATCAGGACAAAAACGGCGTCGGCTTGCCTGGCTGCATCAGCGACGCTCATCGTCGCAAAGCCATCTTTTTCAGCCTGATCCAGGGTTGTGTCCGATTGACCGCCGATAATCACGGAGAAGCCGTTATCGGCCATGTTCAATGCCTGGCTGCGTCCTTGATTGCCATAGCCGATCACGGCCAGTTTCGTGCCGTTCATGACGGCCAGGTCGGCATCCTTGTCAAAGAAAAATCTTTCCTGTTTTCCCATTGTTGTATCCCTCCAAAGGTGTGTTCACAGGGTGATGAAAGATGCGCTGTTTCCTTGCGTTCAATTTCATTTTCCTATAAGTTTGCAGCAGCAAAACATGAGACTATCGAACGGCAAAGAATCTTACCGAGTTTCCCGAGAGTAAACCATAATGCCTCCTGGTTCAACAAAAAGCACCATTGAAGCTTCCTTAGGGATGCGGATCAGACGTTTGAGAAACAGAAAGCGATTGAAACTCAACGACTTGTCCGAGATAACCGGGTTGTCCAAGGGGCTTTTGAGCAAGATCGAGAATGGTAAGGTTTCTTCACCGGTTTCAACGCTGGCCGTGATAGCTAAAGCGTTGAACGTCACCTTGAGTTTTCTTGTCGATGACGGTGTTGACCAGCCGTCGCGCCGGTACGCACTGGTAAAGAAGAAAGACCGTGTTCGTCTGGACAAGGAGCCGGCAACATTTGGTCTCTTCATGGAGATGCTGGCCCATGAAAAACCGGACAAGTTGATGGAACCATGTATCTTGAGCCTGGAAACGGGCCGCACAGAGCCCGTCCTGTTCGTGCATCCCGGTGAAGAAATGCTCTTTGTCCTGGAGGGGCTCATGGAGTTCACCTATGGCGATGACATCTTCCTGATGGAAGAAGGAGATTCAATCTATCTCGACGCCTCGGTTCCCCATGGGGGTCGAAACGTTGCGGATGCCGATTTGAAGGTGCTGATGGTTATCTGCGAGGCCGGCGATACCAGACGGCTTTAAGGACCACAAGAGTTTGCCGGTGTTTTCTGCCAGAGATGCCATGGTTACCAGTCAACATGCTGAAGACAAAGAGAAAACCGGTATGCCTGAGACAAATCGGAAAATCCGTTTTCCGGCAGATATGGCTGGAAATAATATTCATTATCAATTAAAATAATCTATTATGGGTTCGGTATTTGCGATAAAGAGATACGCCATCCACGATGGACCGAATATCCGGCTGACAATATTTTTCAAAGGGTGCCCGCTGAGGTGCTGGTGGTGTCACAATCCTGAGGGGTTGGAAAAGGAATTGTCGGTTATCTGGGTTCAGGATAAGTGTATCGGCTGTGGGGAGTGCATAAGCGCCTGTCCCACCGAGAGTCTCGAGATGGTGAGTCCGGGCATTGTGCGGGATCTCACCACGTGCAAGCAATGCCGGAGCTGTGTTGCCGTCTGTCCGGCACTGGCTCACGAGGCCGTTGGCTGGGAGGCCGGCGCCGAGGAAATTCTCGCTGAAATAGTAAAGGACACTCCGTTTTACGACGAGTCCGGCGGCGGCGTTACCTTCTCGGGGGGAGAGCCGCTGATGCAGCCGGAATTCCTGCTCGAGCTCTTATGTGAGTGCGGCCGGCTGGGCATCCATCGCGTGGTGGACACATCAGCCTTTGCCAAAACCGGATTGATGCTGCAGGTCGCCGAACACTGTGAGCTCTTTCTGATCGATCTCAAGCATATGGACCCTGAAATGCACCGACTCTACACCGGTGTCGCCAATGAACTGATACTCGAAAACATCAAGAATCTGGCCCAACGGGGCGTGCCAATGAGGATACGGATTCCTCTGATTGAAGGAATTAACAGCGATGAGAAAAATCTGCGTCTGAGCGGTGAATTTCTCGCCCGCCTGCCTTGCCCCCCCAGCGTAGACCTTTTACCTTATCATACTATAGCCGAGTCGAAATACCGGAAAATGAACCGGGATTATCCGGCCCTACAGTTTCAACCGGCCGCTCGAGAAAAAATTACCGCATCTGCGGCGATTTTAACCGACTTGGGGCTACACGTTCGGATTGGGGGATGACATGAATCAGAGAATAGAGAGGCTGAGAAAAACAAGTTTTGAAGCACAGCCGTCGATATCCGTAGAAAGAGGTTTGCTGGAGACCAGATATTATCAGGAATCTGCCGGCAAGTATTCCCTGCCCGTCACCAGGGCCGGTTTCTTCAAGTATCTCTGCGAACAGAAAACGATTTACCTCGGCGACGACGAACTCATCGTCGGAGAGAGAGGGCCCGCACCGAAGGTCGTTCCCACCTTCCCCGAACTGACCTGCCACAGTGCTGAAGATCTCCGTATCCTGAGCAGTCGTACCATGACCGGCTACCACGTCGATGACGAGGACATCGCTGCCTACGAAGCTAACGTGATCCCCTATTGGCAGGGCAGATCGATGCGTGAGCGCATTTTCGGTAACGTGCCGGAGAGTTGGCGGAAGGCCTATGAAGCCGGGCTGTTCACCGAATTCATGGAGCAGCGGGCGCCGGGCCATACCGTTTTGGACGGCAGTATCTACGTCAACGGCATGAAAGATTTTCGCCGGAAGATTCAGGCGCATATCGACCGGCTCGATTACCTGAACGATCCCGAAGCGTCGGATAAATACGAAGAGCTAAGGGCAATGGATATCGCCTGTGAGGCGGTTGTCATTTTCGCCCGGCGGCATGCCGATCTTGCCGAGAAACTGGCCGAAAACGAGGAAGATCGGCAGCGTCGGGAGGAATTGCTGCATATTGCCCAGGTCTGCAGGTGGGTTCCGGAACATGCCCCGCGCACCTTCCACGAAGCATTGCAGATGTACTGGTTTGTCCACCTGGGGACCATCACCGAACTCAATGGCTGGGACGCGATGTCCCCGGGCCACCTCGACCAGCACCTATTTCCGTTTTACGAGCAAGATGTGGCCGCCGGGCGCCTCGATCGGGACACGGCCAAAGAATTGCTGGCCTGTTTCTGGATAAAGGTAAACAATCATACCGCGCCGCCAAAAGTCGGCGTGACGGCCAAAGAGAGCGGTACTTACAACGATTTTACCCAGATCAATCTCGGCGGTCTGAAAAAGGACGGCAGCGACGGTTGTAACGAGGTTTCCTCTATGGCGCTCGAGGTGGCCGACGAACTGCACCTGCTGCAGCCCCAGCCAAGTGTGCACATCAGCACTAAGACGCCGGATCGCTTTCTGCTGGCCGCCGCCAGAGTGATTCGCAAAGGGTACGGCTATCCGTCGGTATTCAACACCGATATGGTTGTCATGGAACAGATTCGCTCCGGCAAGAGCGTTGAAGATGCCCGGGAAGGAGGTACCAGCGGCTGTATCGAGACCGGTGCCTTCGGCAAGGAAGCATACATTCTCACCGGCTATCTCAACGTTCCGAAAATACTTGAAATTACTTTGAACAACGGCATTGATCCCCTCAGCGGAGAACTGGTGGGCATCGAAACCGGAGATCCTCGGACTTTTTCAGCCTATGAAGAACTCTATGCCGCCTTTTGCCGTCAGCTCGAATATGTCGTCAATCTCAAGATCGAGGTGAACAATTACATCGAGCGGATGTATGCCAAATATTGCCCCGCTCCGTTTCTGTCCGTGGTGATTGCCGATTGCATCGACAAGGGCAGAGATTATTACGACGGCGGTCCGCGCTACAATACCAATTACATCCAGTGTTGCGGAATCGGTACGGTTACCGACAGTCTCTCGGCGATTAAAACCCATGTCTTCGACCAGAACGATCTGAGCTGGGATGAGTTGCTAAGCGGACTTGCCGCAAATTTTGCCGAGGCGGAGCCTCTCCGGCTGAAGCTTGTCAACAAGACGCCTTTCTTCGGTAACGATGACGACCGGGCCGACACCATCATGCAGCAGGTCTATGAAAGCCTCTTTACCGCCATTGACGGTAAACCCAACACCAAGGGAACGGGATATCATCTCAACATGCTGTCCACGACCTGCCATGTCTATTTCGGCAAGATGCTCGGCGCCACCCCCAACGGCCGTTTTGCCCACATGCCGGCCTCGGACGGAACATCGCCCTCCCATGGTGCGGACCGCAACGGACCGACGGCCGTGATCAAATCGCTGGCCAAGATGGACCAGGTCAAATCGGGTGGCACCCTGCTCAATCAGAGATTTCTGCCAAGCGTCCTGGCTTCCGAAAACGACCTGAAAAAACTTGCCGGCCTGATCCGCACCTACTTTCGCCTGGGAGGGCACCATATTCAGTTCAATGTGGTGGATACCAAAACCCTGCGACTGGCACAACAACAGCCGGACGATTATCGAAACCTGCTGGTCAGGGTGGCCGGTTACAGCGATTATTTCGTGGATCTGGACGAGGCCCATCAGGAAGAGATCATTCTCAGAACCGAGCAGGAAATGGTTTAGCCTCCTGTCGTTCACAGCACTTACACTATCGTCTTCGACAACCGGCCGGTCCCGATTCAGGGACGGCCGGTTGTTTTCGTCCGGGTTTTTTGAAAAATGATTGAACCAACGTATCCGCAGCAGGCCGATGAAGGTGGTCAGGTGGATCTCTTCCCCGGCATCCCCTTTACCGGGCCCAACAAACGCTAGGCCAGGGATAACTCGGTACCGATCCCTTTTTCAAGGCCTTTTCTGTAAACGAGATCGGCGCTGATGAGGTCCTGCACCGCAACGCCTACCGATTTGAAAACCGTGATTTCTTCATCGTTTTCCCGGGCGGCAACACTGCCTGTCACAACCTCGCCAAGTTCACCGTGAATGTGGTCTTCAGTGATCAGTTTTTTCTCCAGCGGCTGAAGGATATCCCCCGCCTCGGCCAAACAGCCGTCCCGCTGATCCACGACGACTTTTGCCCGTGCTATGGTTTCCGGAGGAATTTCAAGCATATCAGGTTTATAAGCGCCGACCGCGTTGAGGTGGGTGCCGGGTTTCAGGAAGGCATCGTCAAACACCGGCTTCCGCGACGGAGTAGCGGTGCAGACCACGTCCGCTTCCTGGAGAACGGCCGGTGATGAGGCGACCAGGACCTCGATATTGAGCCGCTCCCCCATTTTGACGGCAAACGCTTTGGCTTTTTCCGGTTGCAGGTCAAAGACATATGCCCTGGTAATCGCCCGTACCGCGCAAACCGCTTGGAGTTGGGTTTCCCCCTGAATTCCCGTGCCGATGATCGCCGCGGTCTGGGAGGATTTTCTGGCGAGCAGGGAGGTGGCCAGACCCGAAACGGCCCCCGTTCTCATCGCGGTAATGGCTTCACCGTCCAACACCGCCAGGGGCGCCCCGGTGCTGGAATCGAAGATTGTCATCAAGGCGTGAATCATCGGGAGGCCTCGACCGGGATTATCGATCGTGTTGGTAACGGTTTTTACCCCTACCCTGCTGATATGCGGCATATACACCGGCATAAACAACGCATTGGCATTGTCCGGGCGCATCTCCAGGCGGGTTCGAACCGGCATGACCGCCTCACCCGTGCTCAGCGCGCTGAAAGCGCTTTTCATGCCCTCTATGCAATCTTCCATGGTCAGCAGGGCACGTATGTCCTTGCCAGAAAAAAAACGTATGGTGCTGTCTTTCATGACGACCTCACAAGCAAAAAAGAATCTGTGTTGTTGCAAACCTTCAAGGGTTCATATCAAACGAGACGTGGCAGTGCCAAAAGCAGCGGGTTCGGCACCTCCCGATCAATTGCCGGCAATGAAATTCATCCTGGGTACAAGAGTAAGGGGCCGACCAGCATACAGGAAACGCTGCATTCCACAGGTGCGTGGTGCTGGAGAAGAGCTGATCCAGAGCGGTTTTCCAGCGCCAGCCTGCCGACTGGCCGGAAAACCGCTGAATGAACGGCAGGAAAGCTTTTCAAGGCAGCCTTCAGTCTACCAGGGATCGGACCAGCCCTTTTTGGCGGCGGTCCTGGACAAGACACCACACATCATGGCTGTCAAAAAGGCAAAAGGCGAACCGGTCGTTACACCGGCGAGAAAAAAAGCAAAACACAGGACAGCGAAGATATTACGATAGAAGTTCATTCTGATTTACCACGGTGTACCCATGATATAATGGGGCAGGAACAGGGACAGTTTCGGGAAAAACACCGTCACGAAGAGCACCGGTATCCAGCAGAGCACAATAAACCACAAACATGGCCTCATCATCTCATCGATGGGCGCATCTCCCAAACGACCGGACAAATAAAGGACGGGCGCCGCGGGCGGCGTAATGCAACCAAGCCCCGTGTTGACGCCGACAATCGCGGCGTAATGAATCGGATTGAACCCCAACTCCAAGATGATCGGCATCAGAATCGGAGTGGTCAGCACAACGACGCTGATATCGTCCATCAGCATGCCCATGAGGACCAGAAAGAGGTTGATCATGAACATGATAGCCATGGGGTTGCTGGAAACAGCGTAAAACAGCGTTAGCAAAACGCCCGGCAGATCTTCGAGAAGATAAAGGCGGCTCAGCATCGCAACACTATAGAGCATGACCATGATGACCCCGGTGGTGACCCCGGTCTCGACAATGACCTCGTAAGTGCTTTTCAGGCTGAGTCCTTTATAGATGAACATGCCGACCGGAATGGCATAGAAAACCGCCATTGCCGAGGCCTCTGTCGTGGTCATGATGCCGCCGTAGATACCTCCCAGCACGATGATCGGCAGCATCAGGGCCGGCAGAGCCAGCTTGCCTCTGGACTTCAGGAGCCGCACTCGGTCGATATTGGTCCTGTTTTTCTTGTCGCCGATTTTAACGGTGGTGCTGTGACGAAGCAGCCACCAGCTGACCGTACACAATAACATGATGGTTATGAAACCGGGAACCACGGTGGCCAGGAAACAGGCCAGCACGGATTGACCGCTGATCCAGGCAAAAATAATCAGTGTGGCATTGGGAGGGATGAGCAAGCCCAGGAGTGACGCATTTGCCAATAATGCGGCCCCAACACCCCGGGGGTATCCCTCGGCATAGAATCTGGGAAAAATGATTGACCCGACACACGACAGCGTAGCGCAGGCAGCCCCGCAGATAGAACCGACAATGGCGCAGGATATGACCGCAACAAAGGCAAGTCCGCTCTTGTAGTGGCCGACGAAGACATCGACGAAATCGATCAGTTTCTCACCGATTCTACCGCGCTCCATGATGCCGCCTGCCGCGATAAAGAGGGCGATGGCAATCAGGGAAACCGAATTCATCTGGGCATAACCGTAAGGAAGCAGCTGCGTTGCCTGATACCCTTCGCCAGCCGGACCGCCGAAAAAGATCAGCCACGCGGCGGAGGCCATGAAACTTACCGGTACGGGAACACCGATTACCAAGCAGAATATGAGAATTATCAGGGCAACGTAAATCATCCTTTTTCCCCCGCAAACAGGTCACGCAGGCTGATAACAAGATCTCTGGCGAAGTAATACACCATGAATAACAGACCAAGGAACACGGAGAGATAACCGATCCACATCGGGATTCTCCAGACGCTTGTCATGGGGATTGCGATACCGGTTCCCAGGGGACCACGGAAACCGAACATGAAAAAATCATACCCGTACCAGGTAAAGAGCAGCGCCACACAGACGGTAATGGCATTGCGCAAAACAATGAGAAACTTTTTGAGCGTGCCCTCGGGCAGATAGGCGTTGACCAGATCGGCTGATACGTGAGTACGGTTGTAGGCTCCTATCGCCGCGCCGATGAAATACAGCCAGAAGGCAATGATTTTGACCCACTCTTCATAACCATAAAGGTTTCCTTCAAGAATATAACGAAAAAAGGTGGCAACACAGATTACCAGCGTGAGGACCACGGCACAGAAAAAACAGATGAAGGAAAAGGCATTGATAATGATGCGGTCGAAGATATTTTTCGGGGCGTCTACCGAACTCACACATTCAGCAATCGGGTCGCAGCTATCTTCTATCTTGATATCTGACACAAGGCGGCTCCATGACATGGGCACGCTCAGGGAGAGCGAACGCTCCCTGAGCGTGCCTCATTGGTTAAACGCGCTGCAAAAGAAAAAGCATCACTTCGGTGCAAGTTCCTTGCGGAACTCATCCATGAGTTCCTTGGTCATGTTTTTCTCGAGCTCGGGCCAGGTGGATGCACATGCCTGCATAATGGGCAACAGCTCTTCCTTGGTGTAGGTATGGACTTCAATGCCTTTTTCCCGCATCAGATCCATGTAGTGTTCGTCTACTTCTTTGGCTTTGTCGATGCTGCTGGTGGTTGCTTCAGCGAGAATGTCGGCAATGATCTGCTGGTCTTCGGGCTTGATCTTTTCCCAGGTCTTGCCGCTGATCATGTAGTTGAGAACTTCGAGGGAATAGTTGGTCATGTACCAGTGCTTCAGAACATCGCCAAGGGCTGTGTAAGCAGCTGCGACCGGATAGCCGTTGACGCCGTTGACAACGCCGGTCTGAATTGCCTGATACACGTCGGCATAGGGAATGGTCTGGGTTCTATAACCCATGGCTTGGGCCGCGAGGTTGTAAACGTCCATGTTGGGAACGCGGATAAGTACACCTTTGTCCACGCCGGGCGTGAGGGGCTCATTAGCCGGTTTGGTGGTGCCGGTTCCGATCATGCCTTCAACAAAAAAACCCAGGAGCTTGACGCCGAGCCGTTCGTTGAATTCGTCCATTTTCTTGAAGAGCCAGCCATCTTGGGCAAAAACTTTTTTGGCGTCCTCGTAATCACTGACGTAGCCGTTGATGTAGATCAATTCCATACGCGGATCAAACTGACTCGGAACTGAAATACAAGACATGTCGATGGTTCCGCGGATCTGCTCTTCATACACCAGGGAGTAATCACCGAGCTGGTTGGCAGGGAAAACTTTTACCTCGATGCGACCGTCCGTTTTTTCACCGATCTCTTTGGCAATTTTATTCATCATGTCGGTTGCCGGATGATCCGTTGCGTTCTGCCCGGCAAATTTCAGAATCATTTCCGGTTCCGCGAAGGCTGCGTTGCCGCCGAAAGCCAGAAGCGAACCAGCCAAAGCAAGACTTACGAAAGGTTTCAGTTTCTTTAACATGTTACATTCTCCTTTTTGTTGAGATTCCAAGGATTAGCTACTACCTGATCTTGATAACCGATCTTCCTTTGGGCTCCTCCTTATCCTATGGTTAATCAATCAATGGGCCACGATACCAACGATGTATCCCACACCATAACCCCGCTCAGCAGGAGCTGTCTATGCATGGCAACTACCGGCCGAAACAGGAGGGTTTAACCAAGCGAACCGCAGGCTCGCCCGGCGGTTTGCGCAATGCCAACACGGTATCATCGGCCAACGCGGGGTGTCGCTGGTTTACCCTCACGAGCCACCACTTTTTTTTACCACAGTCAATGCCCGATGGCTATGTTGAATCAATCGAATTTTTGTCCGAGATCAAAGCAAGTGCAGCCGATGGGCCACGGATCGTTTGGTCTCGCGGATTGGCGACATTATGTCGACAATATCCACTGTACAATCCCGGACTAACGAATCAAGTATTTTGTTGCCCCAAAACCAACCTCTCCTCAACCCCACGACCGGGGGGCGCAATGAAGCACGAAACGTGGCAGGTCCATAGCTGGGGGACCCGCACCCTCTATCAACTGGACAAGATAAAAGAAAAGCGATATATCTTGTGGACACCATGTCCGCATGATTTTAACACTTCATATCGAACTGCCTCGGGCGCCTGAATCAATCGGAGATCTCTCGCGGTACCGGAAAGAAGATGTCTAGAGAAGCAACGAATTCCGAGACGACCTTGTCACCTGCCGGAAGCATCAATCCAATGAAGGGAGAGCGTCAGAAACTTGTTTATCAGAGCTTGAGAAGAGAAATCCAAACCTTGACCTTGCGGCCCGGAGAGGCGCTTGACGAGACCACCTTGGCCAAAAAATTCAATACATCGCGTTCTCCGGTCAGGGAGGCTCTGATAAAATTGGCAGGTGACGGACTGGTCGTCATGCTGCCAAACCGATCGACCCTGGTCGCTTCTTTTGATCTGCTGCTGATACCCAAATATCTCGACGCGTTGAGCCTGCTGCAGCGAAGTACCCATCATCTTGCGGCACGCAACAGGGGAGAAAAGCATCTTGCCGCCATAGAGCACGCTCAGTCGAATTTTTTGTCTACCGTTGAAAAACTGGATGCCACCGCGGCAATCGAGGCCAACCTGGAGTTCCATCTGGCCATCAGTGACGCCTCCGGCAATCCCTACCTGACGAACGCTTACAAAAGATTGCTCAACGAAGGCATTCGCATGCAGCACATGCATATTGAATATCTGGGTTGGACTCCGGACGAACCAGGTGTCATGGAGCACCAGGCAATGATCGAGGCCATCAAAGTAAAAGACCCTGAGGCGGCTGAACAGCTCGCCAAGAGTCATGCGGAACAATTCGATCATAAATTCATACAGTTTTTGTCGCACCGGTTATCAGAACAGATCCAGATCTATTCCTCCTCTGGCCGGGAACCGGCCCGCAAACGTCCCGGGAAATGCCCGCAATAAAATTTGGACCCGTCAACTTCTTTTGATCCTGCACGCGATTGTCAGAAAACGGAGCGGTGACTATCCGGATTCTCTCCCTGTATCCGGTGTAAATAACCGGTAGCGCGCACATCTGAAAGTGATCGTGGAAATCGAAAAGAAGAGGTATGTACAATGAATGTTCCAAGTATTTTCAACGATGTCATTGGCCCGGTCATGCGTGGGCCATCAAGCTCGCACAGCGCAGCGGCGGTCCGGATCGGCCGAATCGGCAGGGACCTGATGGGAGGAACACCGCGGACCGTCCATGCCCATTTTGATCTCGGCGGCTCGTTACCCACCACCTACGAATCCCAGGGATCGGACATGGGACTCAGCGCAGGTCTCCTGGGACTCGAGGCCGACGATGAACGGTTGGCGGACTACCGCAACGAATTGCGCCAAGCACGGCTCGAGTTGCACTATTTTACCGATCACTATCACGATCCTCATCCCAACACCTATAACCTTACTCTCTACAAAGACGGCGAAGAGCACCGGTTGAAGGCTCTTTCAACGGGAGGGGGGATAGTCGAGGTAATCGCCATAGACGAGTTGGACGTGTCGTTTGTCGGCGATTGCTACGGCTTGGTGGTCTGGTTTCAGGAAAACCCGGCAGCCCGGGTCGAGGAGCTGCTTCTCGAAAAACTGGAACAGGTTACCGTCTCACGGAACGGAAATCGATCTGCTGCCTTTGCCATCAGCCGCACCCTGATAGGCGATGAACTGGTCGGCCGGATCAACGCGGAACCATCCGTGCGGGCGGCCCGCCGCCTGTCCCCGGTAGTGCCGGTTCTCACTCCTCTGCATAGTGACCTGCCGTTTACCACCGCCGCCGGGATAAAACGTTACGCCTCGTCGACCGGGGTCGTCGATCTTGCCGACCTGGCAATTGCTTACGAGATGGCCCGGGGGGGGCTCTCTGAACGGGAAATCATGACGATGGCATCCCGGCTTGTGGCGATCATGGAAGACGCCACGAGACGAGGACTTGAAGGCACGATCTTTCGCGATAGAATTCTTGGCGCCCAGTCCACCACCTACGTCCGTTCCCGTCAACAGGGAAAACTGTTGAACCTGGGTGTCCTGGATAGCATCATTCCCAATGTCGCCGCTGTGATGGAAGTGAAAAGCGCCATGGGGGTCATTGTGGCGGCGCCGACAGCTGGATCATGCGGCGGCCTTCCCGGGGTATTGATTGCGATGGGCACTCACTATAATCTGGATGCCGAGGCCAAAGCACGGGGGCTGCTCGCCGCCGGCATTATCGGGGTGTTGATAGCCACCGCCAGCACATTTTCTGCCGAAGTCTGCGGCTGTCAGGCAGAGTGCGGGGTTTCTTCGGGGATGATCGCAGCTGCTGCAACTTCCATGCTGGGAGGATCTTACCAGAGCTGCCTGGCAGCGGCCTCTCTGGCCCTGCAGAATATTTTTGGCATGGTGTGCGATCCGGTGGCCAACAGGGTTGAGGTGCCGTGTCTGGGAAAAAACATCCTGGCGGCCGGCAACGGGGTTTCCTGCGCCAATCTTGCTTTGGCCGGATTTGATCAGGTCGTACCTTTTGATGAAGTTGTCGTGGCAATGGATCAGGTGGGGCGTTCCCTGCCCCATGAGCTGCGCTGCACCGCCCGTGGCGGGCTTTCAATCACCCCTACTTCGCGCATGATAACGCAACGGTTGAGGTCTCTTGAGAAATCTGAATAACACCTCTGAATAAATGGTATCTTCAGGTCGGCATAATGCTTGTCTGATTGTCTTGAATGGCATATAGTATGTAATGGTTTAACCATTTTGCGCTATTCCCTTCTGCCACCATCGGATGCACATGGATGTTCATTTTCACAAAGCGAAGCAAAACAGAATTTACCAAGATGTTGTCGAACAGATTCAGACGGCTATTCTGGACGGCCGGATCGTTCCCGGCGACAAACTGCCACCGGAAAGAGAATTGTGTGAGATGTTCCAGGCTAGCAGAGGCACGCTGCGGGAGGCGCTGCGAATTCTGGAACAGAAAAGCCTTATCGAGATTCGCCTCGGGATGAACGGCGGCGCCTATGTCAAGGATGCAAACGCAGAATTGATGGCGGAAAATCTGGCTATTCTAATCCAGTCACAAAATGTTTCGCTGCGGCATCTTGCCGAGTTCCGCGAGGTCGTTGAAGGAGCCGTGGCCGAACTGGCGGCCGCCCGAGCGACCGCGACAGACAAGAACAGACTGGCGGAATTGATCGCGCACGCCGCCCGGTACCGGGAAAAGGGACCGCAGGACTGGAATGATTTCGTCCAGGTGGACGAAAAAATCCATATCGAGCTTGCCTCTGTCGCCGGCAATCCTCTCTACCGTTTTATCCATCACTCGATACACGAGAACATCCATCGCTATTACGATAAGCTCCTGATCGTCGGCGAAGACGAGATGGAGGAAAATTTTCAGGATCTCAACGCAATCGTTGACGCCGTCGTTGCCGGTGATGCTGACCGGGCGAAGCGCTGTGCGGTTGATCATGTCAGAAGATTCAGCACCTATATGGAACAAAAAAAACGCCAGAATCCTGACATCTAGCACAGCCACCAGGGCCGGCGGCGGTACCGACTCGTGCCCTTTCTGCCCGGCAAGCGGCAACCAGCCCCATGCCGGGGTTCACTTCCTTGTTTCTTGCGGCTTCAGGTCGTGCGGGGTATGTGCTTCGCCCTGCCAACCGGCAGTTCTTCCTATTCGTCTTCCATAAATAAATACCCGGTGCTGGAAGGCGGGATAAACGTCTCCTTGACCGTTCGGGGAGAAACCCACCTGAGCAGATTGGTATAAAAGCCGGCCTTGTCGTTGGTTCCCGAACCCCTTCCCCCGCCAAAGGGTTGTTGGCCGACCACGGCGCCGGTGGGCTTGTCATTGATGTAAAAGTTTCCGGCTGCATGCTCGAGTGTGGCCATGGCCAGTGATATCGCTTCTCTATCTCGGGAAAAAACCGCACCGGTAAGTGCAGGTATCGATACTTCCAGGCGAGCAATTCTGCTGCTTTGAGAAATATCGCACAGCGCTCCTCCCACCTCATCGACTGCCAGGTTTTCCGGGCGCCAAGCGCCGCATCAATCGCCTGACGAACCTCTCGGTCTGAAGCTTTATGGTAGTCGGCAAGTATATGATGATGGTCGTGAGGCATGACCACCTGGCCCACATTGCCGGTGGTGACTGGTTGTCCGTCGATAATGAGGGGAATTTCGATGCGGCTCTGGGCCAGTTCTTTGAGCGCTTCTTTCAGTTTGTGACGCTCCTCGGTACCAGGTGCATAATCGAGGATCGGTTCGTTTTCGGGGTACGGGGTTTGGATAACTGCGTTATTCAGGAGATTCATGATAACCACCATGGTTCATTTATCTGTTATCCGATTTTCCCGCGGCCACCGCTTCAGGAACTCAAAGCCGACGCCGCGCCATGGTACCAGCCGCTCGCCTGATCAGCCCCCTGAAAGAGCAGGAAAAACGTCCACCTGATCGCCGCTGTGCACCAGGTCTTTCTGAGAGATAAGCCTCCCATTGCGCACGGCGATGACACCGCCTATCTCGGCCCCGGTTTTTTGGGCGCACAACTGCAACACCGCGGAAAACGGCACGGGCTCATCTATTTCCAGGGAGACCGTGCCGAGATCAGATAGCTTGAAGGTCACCGTCACCATTGCATTGCCTGAAGGGTTTCCTCGTCGGTAAAATCAACGACTTCCCCTGTTTCATGCTGTTTTTCCACGTAAAATGTCTCGGAAAAGCGATGATCAGCAATGGTGATGCCGGCGTTCGTATTGAATTGGTGCTCTATCCGCAACGTCTTCTTGACGATGTCGTCAAATTGCTCGTCACTGATGTCAACGCCGTACCTGGCAGCAATGAGATCGAGTAGCGGAGTCATATCGTCGCGCACCGAATAGCGAACGAAATTGCACATTCCCATGGCGTCCATCCGGGAACCGATCACCTGGAATTTCCTTGAAAGATCTACTTTTCCCTGTTTTGTAAGGGGATCTTCCTCGTCCCGGAGCGTAAAACCGAAGGTGTGATCCGCCCCCATGGGTGAAGAAAGATAGGTCATGGCCATACCTTTGGTCCCCCGGGGTTCATAAGCCGGTATTGCCTGACCCAAAACATGAGGCGCATGCTGCACGCCGAGCACCTGAGCTGCAATCTTGCAGCCGGAAGCAATAATTTTTCCAAGTGGCGTCAGATTTCTGATTTCCTCCATCATTGCTATGGCGGCCTTGGTATCGCCGAATTCGGCAAGTCCGGCCTCCATGGCGACGCCTATCGCGGCGCCGCAGTCCAGGGTGTCGACCCCTACATCATTGGCGATGCGATTCATCTCGGCGATGGTATCCAAATTCTTGAGACACAGATTGGATCCCATCAGCGCCATGGTTTCGTACTCTATCGGTGAACACAGCACAGTGCCGTCCTGGTCGGGATAGACGTTTGAGCACATGATGGCACACGGCAGCATGCAGGCATGCTGGGTCTTGCCGGCACCCCCGCGTTCTTTGATCGTGTCATACAGAGCCTGAGCATTGATTTGCTCGGCTCCGGCCATCACGCCATGCCTGAAGTTTCGGGTCGGCAGCACCTTCAGGGCCTGGCAGATATCGACCATTGCCGAAGTACCGTATTTGGTGAATTTCGAAGAAATGGGATTTTCCTTGAGCAGTGCGACAATCCGTTTTGCTCCGGCATTGAATTTTTCCTGGTCAAGATATTCAGGCTTTACATCGCCGTCGTCGAGAACAACCAGGGCGATGACCTTCTTAGAGGCCATGACTGCTCCGAGTCCTCCTCGGCCAGCATAGCGCGAGCACACACCATGCGGGTCGGAGCAGGCAATTCCGGAAGCATAAAGAAGGTTCTCGCCTGCCGGGCCAATCGTGATACAGCCGGTTTTACCCCCGAATCTTTCACTGAGGAGCTCGGATTTCTCGTATACTCCCTTGCCGGCGAGAAAGGAACCGTCCACAAATTTTGTCCCTTTCCGGCCGACCACCACAATTCTCCACCCGGCATCCGCTGATGGCTTACCTTCCAGGGCGATGCAGCGGAGCCCCTGCTGAGCCATGCGCGTCCCGACAATGCCTCCGGCATTGCTCTCTTTGATTCCTCCGGTCAAGGGGCTTTTACCGCCGATGCTCAGCCGGTTTGCACTGGAGACGTTGGTTCCGCTGAGAACGCCGTTGCAGAAAAACAGTTTGTTGTCGCGGCCGAAGGGATCGCATTTCGGGTCGACTTCTTCGCTGACCAGATGAGAAGACAGGGATCTGCCGCCGAGCAGATATTCCAGGGAATCACCGTTTTCCTCGGAGACTGTTTCCGTAGCGGTATCGATGCGTAGGATGCTAAACATTGGTTGCTCCTGCTGAGATTCTGATTCTCTGTTTGATCAATTTACAAGGGTTTCGTGGTGAGCCTTGAAAATGCCGTATTTATTAAAATTTTATAGTCGAGGTTAGAAGCCTTTGGCCGCCCGTTATCCTTTGACGAATATGGCTTTCAGGATAACGCTGGCCATTTTGGGATTTTCCTTGACCCTGCGGGTGCAGTACCCGAACCACTGTTTGCCGAAGGGCACATAGACCCGCATGGGGTGCCCCTGATCAACTAAAGATCTACGCAACGCCGGGGTGACGCCGAAAAGCATCTGAAACTCGTATCGGTCCTTGGGGACCTTATATTTCTCGATAAGTTTAAGAGCACCTTCGACGACCGGTTTGTCATGGGTGGCGATAGCCGGATACATCCCTTCCTGAAACATCAATTCGATGTCTTCAAGGAAATGGCGATTTATTTCATCATAGTTTTTATATGAAATAGAGGCCGGCTCCACATAGATCCCTTTGCACAAGCGCAAATTCAACGGGGTGTCTGCACTATGCAGATCTTTCAGGTCCTTGATGTCCTGGTGGGTCCTCTTCAGGTATGCCTGAAACACGAGTCCGACATGGTTCGGGAATTCCGCTTTCAGTCTTCTGAAAACCTCAATTTCCAGGTCAGTGCAGGGAGAGTCCTCCATATCGATGCGAACGAAATTTCCATGCGAAGCGGCCGTGGCTACGATTTCCCGAATGTGGCGATACGCTGCTTCTTTGTCTATCAGCAGTCCGAAAAAGGTCGGCTTGAGACTGTAGTTTCCCCGGACGCCGGCCTTCTCGGCGGTTTTGATGACCTCGAGATACTCATGCTTGTTGGCCTCGGCCTCGCCGAGATTTTTGATAAACTCTCCGAGGATATCTATGGTCGTCAATATACCTTCCCGGTTGAGTTCCTTGGACGCCCTGACCGCGTCGTCAATGGTTTCACCGGCAATGTATTCCTTGGAAAACTGCCAGACGAGCGCCTGGGGCATATACGGCAGGATATTTGATATCAGCTTGTTCAGCACGTTCTCGACTCCTTCTGCTCTGGGTTTGTCAACTCACGTCCAGCAGCCAGCTTGATCCCAATGGCTGGTTGACTGCCCGGTGGCCTTTATCATTTTGCTCAGGACTATCCTTCTCATCTTCTCTTAAAAGGCGGTGACCTTTATTTTAAACCACAATAACCAACAGTTGATGAACAATAAAACCACGCGGCAGCGCACCGGAAAAAACCGATTCTCTCCTGTTTTGTACGATATCTGAGGGCGGAATGTCAAGGATTTTCTGTCAATGGTTTAACCATTCGCGACAGGTGCGCCTGAGCCAAACAATGAATTCGATTTTGTATAAATCTCAGGACGGGAAGCTACAACGAACAAGGAAAATGGACATCGTGGCCGGTAGGGCTGGCCATGAAACATGTCTCGCCGAACCGAAAACCAGATATCGTGGGCGGTCCCGCTATTGCTAAAAGATCTCAATTTTGTTAACTGGTTAACTTGAATTTTCCAAGACCAAACTGCACCGCGGATACACGTATTCATGGATGACAACACGATAGTACGGATTAGCAGGAATTACCTGTTAGAGCAGTGTGACGGCAAGCGTTGCTCAGCTGAGGACACATTGTTCTCGTACAATGCAGTGATCGGCTGGCGGCAAGCTTTTTCAGGGCGACCCGTGTGGGAGTGACGCCACCGCCGGTCTGCCGGCTGAGGGACGTGCCCCTGCCGCTGTCCCTACCCCTGCTTCAGAGCGCCGGTGGCCTGTTAGGGAGAGTGCTTACCGGTCCGTCAACGCGCGGTGCAGGTTGGTCGCCAATAATTCGAGAAATGCTTCGGTGTCGAGGAATTTCTGATCGCCGCCGACGAGCAGGGCCAGATCCTTAGTCATCGCCCCCGACTCGACGGTTTGTACGCAGACCTTTTCGAGTGTTTTGGCAAAGGAGCTGACCATCGGGGTGTCATCAAAGATACCACGATAATCAAGTCCTCTGGTCCAGGCGAAAATAGAGGCGATCGGATTTGTCGAGGTCTTGTTTCCTTTCTGGTGCTCGCGGTAGTGCCGGGTGACCGTGCCGTGGGCCGCCTCGGCCTCGACGGTTTTACCGTCTTCGGTCATCAGCACAGAGGTCATCAAGCCGAGAGAGCCGAAGCCCTGCGCGATCGTATCTGACTGCACATCACCGTCGTAATTCTTACAGGCCCAGACGAACCCTCCCTCCCATTTCATCGCACAGGCGACCATGTCGTCAATCAGCCGGTGTTCGTAGGTTATTCCAGCCTCTTTGAAGGCTGCGGCAAATTCGGCGTCGAAAATGTCCTGGAACAGATCCTTGAACCTGCCGTCATAGTGCTTGAGGATGGTATTTTTCGTCGACAGGTAGACCGGCCATTTCAACGACAGGCCGTAGTTGAAACAGGAGCGGGCAAAACCACGGATCGATTCGTCCAGGTTATACATGCCGAGGGCACAGCCGCTTCCCGGAAAAGCAAAAATTTCGTGCCGGGTCGGCTCCCCGCCGTCCGCCGGTTCAAAGACCATGGTCAATGTGCCGGGACCGGGAACGAGAAAATCGGTGGCCCGATATTGATCACCAAAGGCGTGCCTGCCGATGACTATCGGTTTTTTCCAGCCGGGAACAAGGCGCGGGATATTGGCACAAATGATCGGCTGTCGAAAGACCGTCCCACCGATAATGTTTCTAATCGTTCCGTTCGGTGATCGCCACATCCGTTTCAGTCCGAACTCTTCGACCCTGTCTTCATCCGGTGTGATGGTGGCGCATTTGACACCGACACCGTATTGTTCGATGGCACGAGCCGCTTGGGCGGTAACGCGATCATCCGTACGGTCGCGATTTTGAATTGATAGATCGTAATAGTTCAACGTGATATCGAGGTACGGCAGGATCAACCGCTCTTTGATAAACGACCAGATGATCCTTGTCATTTCATCACCATCGAGTTCAACGATGGGCTGTTTTACCGTGATTTTTTCCATGTCAATCTCCCTTGAGTGATCGTGAAGCGCGAACGGGATAATACCAATTGATCGCTCTGCTGAAAAGCTCGGATCGTCTCTTTAAAAGATAAAGAGGCACCCCCTTAGGATCGAAGCGATCGCCATCCGGTACGAAATTTCCGGTAGACAGACAGGTTGTCCTTGAATTTCTGGTGAAAGTAATCTAGACAATACCAGTCTGCCGCAGCCCGTGTGTCGTCGATATTCCATCAGAGTACGGGGCGTCGATTATCGTTGTGTCCGGCACCGTCCTGTCACGCTCGCCGGCGGCACGACACCGAGGCGCCGATCGCCGGCATGATGCCGCTTACAACTTTAAATAATTAGCAGATAATGTTGCCAATGCTTGAAAATCATCATCGTATCGTTATTACCGGTGTCGGTCTGGCTGCCCCCGGCGCGTCAACTCTTCAAGAGTTCCGAAAACAAGTGCTCGATGGAAAAAGCGGTATCCAGGAGATCGACTTGCGCTATTTCGGTACCGCGCCCGCTGGTCTCTGCTCGATCCCGGAAACTAAATATCGAAAGAAGAAAGAAAACAAGAAAGGAACGCGGGCCGGTTGCCTCGGCGTCTATTGCGCCCATGAAGCCCTGCTCGACGCGGGACTTGAACAAAGCGTCTATGATACGGCTCGAACGGGGGTCTATATCGGGTTGACCGAACATGGCAACGTAGAGACGGAAAATGAAATCTACCACTTGAAACAATACGATTACGACGTTGCCTATTGGTCACACCACCATAATCCACGGACCGTTCTCAACAATCCCGCCGGCGAAATTACCGTGAGCCTCGGTATTACCGGACCCCATTATTCCATCGGAGCCGCCTGTGCGGCAGGCAATGCCTCATTGATTCAGGGGGTACAGATGTTGCGCCTCGGGGAAGTTGACATGGCGCTGGCCGGAGGAGTTTCCGAATCAACCGGCTCCTTTGGCATCTTTGCCAGCTTCAAGGCGCAGGGCGCGCTGGCCGAAGCGGCCGATCCTAAACAGGCCTGCCGACCGTTTGACCGAAAGCGCAACGGCATAGTGGTCTCCGAGGGAGCCTGTATCTATGTTTTGGAAAGACTTGACAGTGCCCTGCAGCGTGGCGCTCGCATGTACGGAGAAATAATCGGTTACGGGATGAATTCCGATGCCAGGGATTTCGTATTGCCGTTTGATCAGCGTCAGGCCCAGTGTATGCAGTTAGCTCTCGCGAAAGCAGGTCTGCGCCCCGACCAGATCGACATCGTCTCTACCCACGCCACCGGTACCAGACAGGGCGATGCCGAAGAGTGCCGGGCGATTCGTTCTGTTTTTCAGGAAACCGCCAGGCCCTTTATCAATAATACCAAAAGCATCATCGGCCACGCGATGGGTGCGGCCGGTGTGCTGGAACTGGCGGCCAACCTCCCCTCTTTCGACGATCACTTGGTTCACCCGACCATCAACCTGACCGATCCCGACCCCGAGTGTACGCTGGAGAATCTGGTTGTCGGAAAACCGGCCCAGAAAAACTCGATCTCGACGATTCTCAACAACTCCTTCGGGATGCTCGGAATCAACTCGACAATTATCGTCCAGGCCTATCACGGCAGCGATTGAGAGAAGACGACGACAGAAAAAAAAGTGTTAAATAGTCGGAGAAAATATGGTATAATAAGCGTTTTGCGAAATTGCCACGCAATAGCCATGCATTATTGCGTTTCTCACGATGAGCAAGACCCCCTCTGGGGCGTTGGAGATTTTCATGACACGTGCCGATATAACACATTTGATCGTTGAAATAATAGCAGATATTGATGATGAGGCGGACTTTGACAACCTCGATCCGGAACAACCGTTGCGCGATCAGCTCGATCTTGACTCAATGGATTTTCTCGACATCGTCATGGAGTTGAGGAAACGATACAAGATCCAGATTCCGGAAGAAGATTACCCGCAGCTTGCCACGCTCAACAGCTGCGCCACCTATCTCGAACCGATGCTGAAAGACGTCTGATCCGTGCATGCCCGTTTTGTGGTTATCGGCGGCGGACTGTCAGGTCTTGCCGCCGCCGTCAGATTAGCCAGATTCAACGAAAACGTCCTTCTTCTCGAACAGCACTCCCGCGTCGGCGGTCTCAATTCTTACTATTATCGCCATAACCGGCTGATTGAAACCGGCCTGCACGCCATAACCAACTATAGCGAACGATCGCAGCGACACGCACCGCTGAGCCGTCTGCTCCGCCAGTTGAAAATCAGCCGGGAGGAAATCGGGGTACATCAGCAACAGGGTTCGACCATCAGTTTCCCTCGATGCTCGCTCAGGTTCAGTAACGATTTCGGATTACTGCAAGAAGAGATAGGACGCCATTTCGGTGATCAGATCGACGGTTTCAACCGTTTTGTCGCCCATATTGACACTATCGATCCGTTTCTCGCGACACCGTTTATCTCGGCGCGCCAGGTGCTGTCGTCGTATATCACCGATCCGTTGCTTGTCGATATGCTGCTCTGCCCGATATGCTATTACGGATCAAGCATCGAACACGATGTTGATTTTCACCAATACGTGATTCTGTTTCGAGCGATCTTCCAGGAGGGGCTGTTTCGTCCCCGGGCCACCATCAAGGAATTCCTGGAATTGCTGACCGATCGCCTTACCGCCTTTGGCGGCACGGTTCGACTAAAGACCGCCGTCAAGCGCCTCGTTACGAGAAACGGCAGGGTTACTGCATTGGAGTTGGATACTGACGAAACCATCACCTGCGAGCAGGTGGTCAGCACCATTGGTCTCGACGAGACCTACCGATTACTCGGAAACACAGAAAGACGGCCGCCCGGTGAGCGACGTCTCGCCTTTACCGAATCGATTTTCGTGGTACGAGATTCCGTTCGGTCGCAGGTACCAGACGACACGTCCTGTTTATTTTTCAGCAGGCAGCATCCTTTTGTTTTCCAGCGTCCGGACGAAGCGGTCGATTTTCGCAGTGGCGTCATCTCCCTGCCGTTCAACTTCTCCTCGCTCCCCCGCGACGGAAGTACCCTGGAGATCAGGACGACTCATCTGGCCAATTACGACCTCTGGCGTGAAGCGGCCGAGGAGCCGGAACGCTACCGCCTACTGAAGCAAGAAAGCGCCGAACAGTCCCGGCTCCTGGCGGAATCGATAATTGGCCGTTTCGATGATTACCTTGTTTTTCACGATTCGTTTACCCCGCTGACCATCGAACGCTATACCGGCAAACGGGAAGGTGCCATTTACGGCAGTCCGGTCAAGGTCAAAGACGGCCTGATCGGTTATGAAAACCTGATCCTTGCCGGGACGGATCAAGGTTATCTCGGAATTATCGGTGCTTTGTTGAGCGGAGTCTCAATGGTCAACACCCACCTGCTCATGAAACAGCAGCCATCTCCGATGCGCGAGGACTGATGCCGACGCCGTTTAAACAATGTAGAGATCGCTATGACGTGATCGTCGTCGGGTCCGGTCTCGGCGGCTTGACAACCGCCAATCGATTGGCCCGGTGCGGCCATACCGTCCTGCTGCTCGAGCATCATCACCGCCTCGGTGGCTTGGCCACCTGGTTCAAGCGCAAAGGACACATTTTTGATATTTCTCTGCACGGCTTCCCCTACGGGATGGTAAAGACCTGCAAGAAATACTGGAATCGGGAAATCATGAACTCGATCGTCCAACTGCGGGATATCGTTTTCGACAACCCGCAGTTTTCTTTGCGAACGACGTTTGACAAGCACGATTTCACGACGCTTTTGACCCAGCATTTTGGTGTCGATCCGAAACGCATTGAAGCCTTTTTCCAGCGTGTCGATACGATGAATTTCTATGACGATCGGACGATGACCACCCGAGAACTGTTCGAAGAATTCTTCCCGGGCCGCAGCGATGTCCATCGATTGCTGATGGAACCGATCACCTATGCCAACGGCTCGACGCTTGAAGACCCGGCGATCACCTATGGTATTGTTTTTTCCAATTTCATGAACCGCGGCGTGTTCACCTTCCAGGGCGGTACCGATCAGCTGATAGCGCTGATGACTCAGGAACTTGAAAAGAACGGGGCTACTATCTGTTCCGGGACCAGGGTCGATCGAATCGAAACGCGAAACGGCAGGACGGTCGGCGTCTTCGTCAACGGGCGGAGCATCGGTGCGACCGCTGTCGTGTCCAACAGCGGTATCACCAACACCATCTACAACCTGGTCGGCACCGAATACTTTACCGACGAATTTCTCGAACAGGCCGACCGGATACGCGTCAATAATTCGAGCTGCCAGGTCTATCTCGGCGTTCGTCCCGACGCCGAGATAGAGAAGATCGGCGATTTGATCTTTTCCTCCCGCTCGCCGGTTTTCGACTCGACCGAATTGCTTGACGTCAATACCCGGTCTAAGACCTTTTCCATCTACTATCCGAAAACCAGACCGGGTCATGATCGGTACACCATCGTTGCTTCGATGAACAGTCGCTATGAAGACTGGGCGGAGTTGGATGACACCCATTATCAACAGGCAAAAAAGCGGTTGATCGACCGGACGCTGAACGATTTCGAGCGCTACGTGCCGGAGATACGCGGTAAGATCGACTGGCGGGAGGCGGCAACGCCGCGAACCTTCAACCGCTATACCTTGCACACCAAAGGAACCTCCTTCGGTACCAAATTCGAAGGCCTCGATGTTTCTCGCTCCATCTATAAACAGATCGGCGGGCTCTTTCATGTCGGTTCGGTCGGGATCATCATGTCCGGCTGGCTTGGTGCCATAAACTATGGTGTTATCGTGGCCAATGATGTAGACAGTTATGTGCGAAGCATTTGAAAGGTAGTGAACCCCATGCATGATTTTCAGCAGCAAAAGGCGATCGTCACCGGTGCCACCCGCGGCATCGGCCGGGCCGTTACCCGTGCCCTGCTCGACCGCGGCGCTACCGTATTTGGCCTCTATGCCAGTAATGAATCGGCGGCATCGGCGTTGGCCGAACAATACCGGGCAGACGGTGATCGGCTCCGGTTGATCCGCTGCAATGTGGCTGATCATGAGGCCGTCGCGGCATTCTATGCGGCATTCGAGTCGACCTGTGATACGCTCGACATTCTCGTGAACAACGCCGGTATTCGGCGCGATCAACTGACGGCAACGATGGATATCGACTCCTGGCAAAGCGTTGTCGATGTGAACCTGACCGGCACTTTCAATATGAGCAAATACGCGGTGCCGCTGATGCTCAAGCAGAAATACGGGCGTATCATCAGCATCACGTCGCCGGCATCGTATCTGGGCTTTATCGGCCAGGGCAATTACGCCGCGGCCAAGGCCGGGCAGATCGGGCTGACGCGAACCCTGGCCAAAGAAGTGGCCCGGAAGAAAATTACCGTCAATTGCGTGTCGCCCGGCTTTGTTGACACTGATTTTATCAGCGATCTCTCCGACGAACAGCGGGCCGCCTACCGCAAGATGGTGCCCATGAGACGGTTCGGTACCGCCGAAGAGATTGCCGATACGGTGCTCTTTCTCGCATCCGCACGGGCATCCTATATAACCGGTGCGGTGATCGATATTACCGGAGGGTTGTAAGATGGATAGCACAATTTCCTCGCTGATCCCCCATCGCCCACCGTTTCTCTGGGTCGATACGATCATTGCGAAAACGATGAACTCGATAACGACAGAAAAAAGGATCCCGGAAAATCTCGATATCTTTACCGGCCATTACCCGGGGCGTCCGCTACTGCCGGGCGTATTGCTCTGCGAGGCTATCTTTCAGACCGGTGCGCTGCTGGTGGCCTCGGTTCTGGAAAAAGCCGGAGATTACCAGAGCACAAAAATCCCGGTACTCACGAAGATTTCCATGGCTAAATTCAAACGCCAGGTAATGCCGGGTGAAACCGTCCGGATGACCGTTGATCTTGTCGAGACGGTTGCTTCCGTCTGTTTTTTCAAAGGAACCGCCAGAGTAAACGGCAAGGTGGCGGCGAAAACGGAATTTTCCTGCGCGTTGATAGCCCCGTAGTTTTAAGCAGATAACTACCTGCCATGACGTCTGTTTTTTGAAAAACGAGCTGTTGACCTTTTGCGCAAAAAAGGTCATACTCCGCACAATTTGTTCACGCTTGACGAAGCTTTTTACCTATCCCGGCCGGGGACCTGCCCCGAGCCCCGACTTTTAAGGAACGCATACCGTGCAACTGTCACTTACCCAGATGATCATTCACGCCGGACCGATCGGCCAGACGGTTATGGCGCTGCTGCTCTTTTTCTCCGTTGGTTCATGGTCTATCATCTTCATGAAAAGCCGCCTCTTCCGTAACGCCCGGCTCGATTCCGAAGATTTTCTCGAGGCCTTCTGGTCGTCTAAAACCCTCAGCGAGGCGAGTACAGCAGCTGAGGAATATACCTATAGCCCTGAGGCTGCGGTTTTCAAAGCGGGGTTCAGCGAGCTGAAAAAGATCAGTACGATTAGAAACCGTGGTGACGAAGGCGGCAGAGAAACACTGGAAATGCAATTGGCGACCATGGACAATCTGAAGCGGGCGTTGCGCAAAGCCGAGAACGAACAGGTCGGCAAGTTCGGGAGCCTGTTGCCGTTTCTTGCAACGACGGGCAGTGCCACCCCATTTATCGGTCTGTTCGGCACCGTCTGGGGGATCATGATTTCCTTTCACGATATCGGGCAACGGGGGTCGGCCTCGCTGGCCGTCGTCGCACCTGGTATTTCCGAAGCCCTCGTGGTAACCGCAGCCGGACTCGCGGCGGCTATTCCGGCGGTAATCTTCTATAATTATTTTGCCAACAAGCTCATCGGCGTACACGACATGATGCAGAATTTTTCCACCGATTTTCTCAATCTGGTCGAGCGTGATTTACTCAGCCGTGTCTGAGAGGTTGTAACCATGGGTATGCCAACGGGAAACGGACGTAAACAGCTCATGGCGGACATCAATGTCACGCCGCTTGTCGATGTGATGCTGGTACTGCTGATCATTTTCATGATCACCGCACCGATGATGACCCAGGGGCTTGATGTCGATCTTCCCGAAACAACGACAAAATCCCTCCGACAGGACGATGACCCGATAGTCGTGACCATCGACAAGGACGGGGTGATCAGCCTCGGTGAGCAGACCTTCAGTCAGAAAGTAATGCTCCAGCAACTCGGCAAAATAGGGGAAACCCAAGCGGATAAACCGATTTACCTGAAAGCCGACAAGGCGGTTCCCTATGGCCTCGTGGTTTCGGTGATGGCCGATATCAAAAAGGCCGGGTTCGACAAACTCGGCATGGTGACCCAACCTTCCGTTGAAGAAGAACGGTAGCATCGTG